>NZ_ATHO01000073.1 GCF_000445065.1 Sphingobium quisquiliarum P25
CAGGATGCGGCGCCGCTTCACCTCAACCACGACCGTATTCTTGCGGCCATGGCTGAACTGCTGCTGCACCTGGCCGGATTCGACGGTCCGCTTGATGCCCAGCGGCTTGCGGCCCAGAACCGGCTTGTCTTCCTTGCTGTCACTCATACGACTGAACTATACCCTTCACTTCAACCCGGCTGGTAAGGCCCGCCGGCGCCTTCATTCCATGCAGCCTAGACGCCCTGCGCACCGGCGGAGTCCTGCTCCCCATGCGCGGGCGCCTCGGTAGCGCAACCCAGATAGCTTTCCAAGCGGCCGATGGCCGTACGCAGACGCGACGCGGCACGCGAGTCGGTCACTGCGATATGGACGACATTGTCCCGCCCCATTGCCATAGATAGGGCGTGTCGGTCCACAGGCAAGACGATGCCTGCCAAATCCGTGCCTTCCGCCTCCTGCCCGACGCGCAGGGCCTGGTCCAGCTTGCGATTGCCGTCCGCCGCCGCATCGCTGGCGTGGAGCAGCAGTTCGACCTTGCCCTGACGGCAGGCCACGTCGATCTTTTCAGAGCCGGTGAGGACCATGGACGCCCGCGCCTCCAGCCCCAGCCGGTCGAGCAGCGCCTTGCGCAGCCCCTCCTCTATGAGGTCCGGCAGCGCATCGGGAATGTGCAGATCGCCGGTCTTGAAAGCGCGGGACAGCGCGCCCTTGAGCTTGCCCCTGGTTAGCGCCTGCTCCAGCTCGGCGCGCGGCACACCGATCCATGCGCCACGGCCGGGCGCCTTTGCGCGGATATCGGGCAGCACCTCACCAGCCGGTCCGATGGCCAGCCGCACGAGCCCTTCGGGATCAGCGCGATCGCCGGAGAGGATGCACTTGCGTTCGGTCACAGGATCAGCCCCTCCCTTTCAAGGGAGGGCCGCCCAGAGGCACGTGACTCTGGATGAGGGTGGGTCGCGCAAAGCGCATCCGCCCTCACCCTTTCCTGGTAGCTGGCGATTGCCACCCAATCGCACCCACCCCCGGCCCTTCCCCTGAAATGGAAAGGCGCGGATAGAGCAGCGCTATATGCCGGTCTTAGCCTCTCATTGGGGAGTAACCGCAGCATTGGCGTCCTCCCCAGGCTTGGGCGCGGGCGGACGATCGGCAATCAATATGCCGTTCGTCCCGTAATTTTCCGTCGAAATCTCCGAAATCACCACCTGCACGGCGGCGGCGGGCTTGCCCAGCCGCTCTACCATCGACCTGGTGATGTCGGCGACGATGGCCGATTTCTGTTCGCGGGTGGCGCTTCCGGCCAGACGGATATCGATGAACGGCATGAGCCTTACGCCTCCTCGCCTTCGAACCAATGCGCGCGGGCGGCCATGATGATCTCATTGCCCTGTTCTTCGGTCAGGCCATATTCGGCAAGGATGCCGCCCTTGTCCTCACTGCCTTCATTACGGCGGCGGCGCTGATCGACGCGCTTCTTGGCGATCAGTTCATCGGTCGCAAGGTCGGCGAGATCGTCAAGCGTCTTCACGCCCGCCTTGCCCAGCGTCACCAGCATGGCTTCGGTGAGGTGCGGCATGTCGGCCAGCGCATCCTCGACGCCCAGCGCGCGGCGTTCGTCGCGGGCAGCGGCCTCGCGGCGCTCCAGCGCTTCCTGCGCGCGGCTCTGCAACTCGGCGGCCAGTTCCTCGTCGAACCCTTCGATCGAGGCCAGCTCGTCCACCTCGACATAGGCGACTTCTTCCAGCTCGCCAAAGCCTTCGGCCACCAGCAGCTGCGACAGCGTTTCGTCCACGTCCAGCTCGTTCTGGAACATTTCGGAGCGGGCGACGAATTCCTTCTGGCGCTTTTCGGACGCGTCGGCCTCGGTCATGATGTCGATGGCCTTGCCGGTCAGCTGGCTGGCGAGGCGGACATTCTGACCACGGCGGCCGATGGCGAGCGAGAGCTGATCGTCGGGAACGACGACTTCGATGCGCTCCTCCTCCTCGTCGATGACGACGCGGGCGACCTGCGCGGGCTGGAGCGCGTTGACGACGAAGGTCGCCGTGTCTTCCGACCAGGGGATGATGTCGATCTTTTCGCCCTGCATTTCCTGCACGACCGCCTGCACGCGGCTGCCCTTCATGCCGACGCAGGCGCCGACCGGATCGATGCTGCCGTCGCGGCTGATCACGCCGATCTTGGCGCGCGAGCCCGGATCACGGGCGGCGGCCTTGATCTCGATCACGCCGTCATAGATTTCGGGGACTTCCTGCGCGAACAGCTTCTTCATGAATTCGGGATGCGCGCGGGACAGGAAAATCTGCGGCCCGCGATTTTCGCGGCGCACGTTCAGGATCACCGACCGGATGCGGTCGCCGACGCGGACGACTTCGCGCGGGATCTGCTGGTCGCGGCGGATGACGCCCTCGGCCCGGCCCAGGTTCACGACGACATGGCCGAACTCGACGGACTTGACGACGCCCGTGATGATCTCACCCACGCGGTCCTTGAATTCCTCATATTGACGCTCGCGCTCGGCGTCGCGGACCTTCTGGAAGATCACCTGCTTGGCCGACTGGGCATCGATGCGGCCAAGGTCGATCGGGGGCAGCGGATCGACGATGAAGTCGCCGATGACGGCATCCTTCTTCAGCTTCTGCGCCTGCTTGAGGTCGACCTGCTTGAAATAATCGTCCACGGCCTCGACCACTTCGACGACGCGCCACAGGCGCAGGTCGCCGCTATCGGGGTCCAGCTTCGCGCGGATGTCGTTTTCCGCACCATAGCGCGCGCGGGCGGCGCGCTGGATCGCGTCTTCCATCGCCTCGATGACGATCGCCTTGTCGATCATCTTCTCGCTGGCGACGCTGTTCGCGATGGCGAGCAGCTCGGCCTTGTTGGCGGAAATGGCGTTGGCCATGGTCGTGAACCCTTACTCTTCGGTTTCGAACTCGTCCGCCCCATCGGATGAGAGCGGCATGCTAGCAGAAATGAGCGCGTCGGTCAGTATCAGCTTGGCATCGCCGACCAGCGCGAAGGGGATGGAGACATCCCCGGCCTTATTGTCCTTGAACTGGATGTTCCCACCCTCGACGCCGTTCAGCGTGCCCCGGAAGCTCTTGCGCCCCGCGACAGCCTCCGCCGTGGCGATCTTCGCCTCATGCCCGGCCCATTCCATATAGTCGTGGAGGCGGGTCAGCGGCCGGTCGATGCCGGGCGAGCTGACCTCCAGCCGGTAGGCTTCCTCGATCGGATCAGCCTCGTCCAGCACATCGGACAGGCGGCGCGAGATGGTGGCGCAATCTTCGATTACGAGCTGCTTGGTCGCCGGATTTTCCGCCATGACCTGCAACGTATATTCGTCACCCGACCCGAACAGCTTCACGCGCACGAGGTCGAAGCCCAGGGCCTTCACCTCCGGTTCGATCAGCGCGGTCAGTTCGGCGATGTCCGCCATGCAGTCTCCAGCAAAATATATGCGCCTTCCCCGCCGCAGGCTTTCCGCCCGCGACCCCGACATGTTTGACGATGTAAGGAAGCAAGGGCGATATAAGGGGCGTGTGGAAAATCTGCAACAAAATTAATCCTGGCCCATTTCATCCGTTCGGGCTGAGCTTGCCGAAGCCCTTCGCTTTCTTGCAGAAGTAGAAAACGCCGCCTCCGGCGCGACAGGCTCAGGACGAATGGAGATTGGAATGGACCGCGCACTCATCACAGCCCTGCCCCTCATCCTCATCGCCTGCTCGGCTGACAACGCCACGGGACAGAATAGCAGCGGCGTGGCGGACAAGCCGTTCAAGACATCCGTCATCGCCGATTTCGATTCGCCCTGGGCCATGACGTTCCTGCCCGACGGCCGCGCGCTCATCACCGAAAAGGCGGGCGAGATGATCCTGTTCGACCCGAAGAACGGGACCAAGATTCCGGTCGCGGGCATACCGAAGGCCGACAGCGCGGGCCAGGGCGCGCTGATGGACGTGGTCCTTTCCCCCGGCTTCGCGCGCGACAGGAAAGTCTATTTCAGCTTTTCGGAGGCCGGGCCCGGCGGCAAGGGCGTCGCGCTGGCGACCGGCACCTTCAACCAGGCGAGCGACGGCACCACGAAACTGGACGGCGTGAAGACCATCTTCCGCGCCACGCCCTATGTCGATGGCAACGGCCATTATTCCGGCCGCATCGCCTTTTCACCGGACGGGAAATATCTCTTCTTCACCAATGGCGAGCGGCAGAAGTTCGATCCGGCGCAGGACCCGAAGGCCACGCTTGGCAAGGTGCTGCGCCTGAACCTCGACGGCACGCCCGCCGCTGGAAACCCGCTCGCGGCGAAGGGCTTTCATCCTGCCGTCTGGTCCTATGGCCACCGCAACCTGCTGGGCATCGCCTTCGACAAGGACGGGCGGCTGTGGGAGCAGGAGATGGGGCCCAAGGGCGGGGATGAGGTCAACCTCATCAAGCCAGGGCTCAACTATGGCTATCCCAAAGTGTCCAATGGCGACCATTATGACGGCAAGCCGATCCCCGATCACAGCGCGGGTGACGGCTTCGAAGCGCCGAAAGTCTGGTGGACCCCGGTGATCTCGCCCGCTGGCCTGCTTTATTATTCAGGCGACCTGTTCCCGCAGTGGAAAAATTCCCTCTTCATCGGCGGCCTGTCGAGCCAGTCGCTGGTGCGCGTGAAGCTGGACGGAGAGAATGCGGCGAAGGCGGACCAGTGGGACATGGGCGCGCGCATCCGCGAGGTAGAGCAAGGGCCGGACGGCGCTCTCTGGCTGCTGGAGGATGGCGGTCAGGGGTCGCAGGGGCGGCTGCTCAAGCTGACGCCTGCCAGTTGACCAGCCTCACCTCCGTTGGTTTCGAGCGAAGTCGAGAAATGGAAAGCGTAGCCCCATCGTTTCTCGACTTCGCTCGAAACGAACGGAGGCATTAATCGTCATCGCCGCGAAGGCGCGGACCCGTCTTCCCGCCTTGTGGCGGGATGAAATCCGGGTTCCCGCCCGCGCGGGACGACGAAGACATGCCGGAAGCGGCGCGTGCCAGCCTTAAACCAACCGGCTCTGCTTCACCGCCGCCTCGATGAAGCTGGCGAACAGCGGATGCGGGTCGAAGGGTTTGGACTTCAACTCCGGGTGGAACTGCACGCCCACGAACCACGGATGGTCCGGCCGCTCGACAATTTCGGGCAGAGTGCCGTCAGGCGACATGCCGGAAAAGATCAGGCCGCCCTTTTCAAGCGCGTCGCGATAGCCCGCGTTCACCTCGTAACGGTGGCGGTGGCGCTCGCTAATCTCTTCCACGCCATAGATGCCGGCGACGACGCTGTTGCCGGTCAGCTTGGCCGGATAAGCGCCCAGCCGCATCGTGCCGCCCAGATCAGTCTCGGCCGTGCGTTTCTGGAGCCCCTCGCTGCTCATCCATTCGGTGATGAGTCCGACGACCGGCTCCGACGTTTCGCCAAATTCAGTGGTGGACGCGTCGGCAATGCCTGCCGTGTTCCGCGCGCCTTCGATGCAGGCCATCTGCATGCCAAGGCAGATGCCGAAGAAAGGCACGTTGCGTTCGCGCGCGAAGCGGACGCTGGCGATCTTCCCTTCCGACCCGCGCACGCCAAAGCCGCCGGGCACCAGGATGCCGTGCATCGGTTCCAGGCTGGCGGCGACGTCATCGCCCTTTTCAAACAGTTCCGCGTCGATCCACTTGATGTTCACCTTCACCCGGTTGGCGAAGCCGCCATGGGTCAGCGCCTCGTAGAGCGACTTGTACGCGTCCGGCAGGCCGACATATTTGCCGACGACGCCGATCGTCACTTCGCCTTCGGGATTCTGCTGGCGATCCATGATGTCGATCCAGCGGTCGAGCGACGGCTTGGGCGCGCCCTCAATCCCGAAGGCGCGCAGCACTTCCTCATCCAGCCCTTCGGCATGATATTGCGCGGGCACGGCATAGATGCTGCTGGCGTCCAGCGCCGGAATCACCGCTTCCTTGCGGACATTGCAGAACAGCGCGATCTTCGCGCGCTCGCTGTCGGGCAGAGGATGTTCGCAACGGCACAGCAATATGTCCGGCTGGATGCCCAGCGACGTCAATTCCCGCACGCTATGCTGCGTCGGCTTGGTCTTCAACTCGCCCGCGGCGGCGATATAGGGGACCAGCGTCACATGGACGAAGATCGATTGGCCGCGATCCAGATCATTATGCAACTGGCGAATCGCTTCCATGAAGGGCAGCGATTCGATGTCGCCCACCGTGCCGCCAATCTCGCACAGCACGAAGTCCAGATCGTCGGTGTCGGCGGTGGCGAAGGCCTTGATCTCGTCCGTGACGTGGGGGATCACCTGCACCGTCGCGCCCAGATAATCGCCGCGCCGCTCGCGCTGGATGATCGTCTGATAGACGCGGCCCTGCGTCACATTGTCCGACTGGCGCGCCGAAACGCCCGTGAAACGCTCATAATGGCCGAGGTCAAGGTCGGTTTCCGCCCCGTCGTCGGTCACATAGACTTCGCCATGCTGATACGGGCTCATCGTGCCCGGATCGACATTGAGATAGGGGTCGAACTTCCGAATGCGCACACGGAACCCTCGCGCCTGCAACAGAGCTGCAAGCGAAGCGGCCATCAGGCCCTTGCCAAGCGAGGAGACCACGCCGCCGGTGATGAAAATATACCGCGCCATGGGAGGAGAGGCTTAGCCTTTTACAAACGAGTTGGGCAAGCGCGCGAATCCACGCGCGAGCAAAAAAGATCGGAAATGGGAAAGAAAGATCAGTTGGCGAGCGGGACCGCGCCGCCATTGGCGTTGCCGCCGGCCTGACCTTCG
>NZ_ATHO01000074.1 GCF_000445065.1 Sphingobium quisquiliarum P25
CGGCCGCCGCCGCTGGCGACCCGCCGGGCAGGATGAAGCTGTCGAGCGGCGCGAGTTCCGCGTTCATCGCGTCGATCTGATCTTCCAGCCGCTTCACCTGCGCCGCGACGATGCGCAGCGCCCATGGCTCATCCTCTCCCTCAGGGATCGGGGTGGCGAGGTCAGCGCCCAGATCGAACAGGTCATTCTGAATGGTGGTCAGCCATTGTCCCTCCGGCGCGCCGCCAATCGCCAGCACGGCAAGGCCGATGGCGCTGTTCGCTTCATCCACGTCGCCGACCGCCTGCATGCGGGGCGCATGTTTGGGCAGGCGGGATCCGTCCACAAGGCCGGTGGTGCCCGCGTCGCCGGTGCGGGTATAGATCTTGTTGAGCTTCACCATGTCGCGCGCACCTTCACGGAGCCGGGTTCACCCATTGCCCTTCATCAGCAGCAGGATGGCGACGATGATGATGGCGGCGGCCTGAAACAGGATGCGGTTCATCATCATCTTGTTCTGCTTGAGGCTGGACGGGCTGGGTCCGCCTTCCGGCGAGTTCAGCTGCTCCTTGGTCGACTGGAGGAAAGCGATGATCCCCCGCACCAGTGCGAACAGGGTGGCGCCCATGGCAAGGATGAGGGCGATGATGAGGACGGTGTTCATCGCTCAAAACTAGGCGCTGGCCAGCGAAATGCCAACCGGAAAGCGCGCGGCAAGCAAATCGGCGGCGAGTTGGACCGGGTCCATGCCTTGCGCCCGCAGATCGGCGAGCGCGATCGACCCGTCCCGCTTTGCAAGGCGCTTGCCATCGGCGCCTGCCAGCAGCGGATGGTGGCAATAGACTGGCGAGGGGAGATTGAGCAGCGTCTGGAGCAGGCGGTGGACATGCGTGGCGGCAAACAGGTCCTGCCCCCGCAGCACATGGGTGACGCCCATGGCCGCGTCGTCGAGCGTGCAGGAAAGATGATAGCTGGCGGGCGCATCCTTGCGCGCGAGGACGACGTCACCGGCGGTCTGCGGCCTTGCCTCTATCAACCGTTCGGACTGAGCTTGTGGATTGACCTTCGACAAGCTCAGTCCGAACGGGGCAAACGAAGTGGATTTCCAATAGAGCTGTCCTGTGGCTGCGATCGCCCGGCTCATATCGATCCGCCAGGCATGCGGCTCCCCCGCCGCGATCCTCCTGTCCCGCTCGGCCAGGGGCAATGCCCGGCAGGTGCCCGGATAGACCGGCCCCTCCGGACCATGGGGCGCGCTGGTGCTCGCGGCGATGTCGGCGCGGGTGCAGAAGCAGGGATAGAGGAGGTCCATCCCCCGCAGCCGGTCAAGCGCCGCTTCATATTGGCCGAGGCGATCGGACTGGAAGATGACCTCGCCGTCCCACGCGATCCCCAGCCAGCGCAGGTCTTCGATGATGCCCGCGACATGCTCCGGGCGGCTGCGCGTCCCGTCAATATCCTCTATCCGGAGACGGAACGATCCGCCATTTTCGCGCGCGATCGCTTCCGCCAGCAGCGCGGACCAGCCATGGCCCACATGCAGGCGCCCGGTGGGGCTGGGGGCGAAGCGCGTCACCATATGCTGTGGGGTGGAAGAAGGGGTCATACTTGGCCTTGACGGATCGGGGTCGTTAATGCTGTCATGCTCCCGTCACGATCCTGGTCAATCAGGACGTCGGCAAAGGGGGATTGAGGGTTCTTATGTACCATCCCGACCTGATACGGCACCCGGAAAACTGCCCGGCGCTGGTTCTGAATGCAGACTATACGCCGCTCAGTTATTACCCGTTGAGCCTGTGGCCTTGGCAAACCGCCATCAAGGCGGTTTTTTTGGATCGGGTGGACATCGTCTCCAGCTATGAGCGGGAGGTCCACAGCCCCAGCCTGCAAATGAAAATCCCGTCCGTCATCGCGCTCAAGCAATATGTCCGTCCCTCCGAGCATCCAGCCTTCACCCGCTTCAACCTGTTCCTGCGCGACCGTTTCGCCTGCCAATATTGCGGATCGGGCAACGATCTGACGTTCGACCATGTCGTCCCGCGCCGTGCGGGCGGCCGCACCACATGGGAAAATGTCGCGACCGCCTGCTCACCATGCAATCTGCGCAAGGGCGGGCGCACGCCGAAGGAGGCGGGGATGCGTCTGCATGTAACGCCAATCCGCCCGACCAGCTGGCAGTTGCAGGAACATGGCCGCGCCTTTCCGCCCAACTATCTGCACGAAAGCTGGCACGACTGGCTTTATTGGGACGTGGAATTGCTCGCCTGATCCGCAGGCCACGGCTTCATGGCTGGCTGGGGAGCCAGTCGAAATCCATGTCCTTGTGACGATTGGTGTAGTGGCCGATCTCTTCCAGCCGTTCCATGTCGAGCAGGGTGATGCGCCCGTTCGCCCGGCTGATCAGCCCTTCCTGCTCCATCTGCCGGACCATGCGGTTCACATGGACGGAGGTGAGGCCTATGGCATCGCCAATCTCCTCCTGCGTCAGCTTGAGGTCGAAACTGTCGGTCACGCCATCATCCGTGACACGCAACCGGTCGAAAATGTCGAGCAGGAAGGACGCGACCCGTGCTTTGGCCGATGTCCGCCCAAGTGATGCGAGGCGGTCGGTCAGCGCGACCCGTTCGGCGTTGGACAGCAGGAACAGCAGCGCTGCGACGCGCGGATGTTCCTCCAGCAGGCGGCGCAACGCATGCTTGTCGAACGGGCAGATGACTACGTCCGACAGCGCAACCAGGGATTCGGGAGCCTTGCTGTAGATGGTGCTGGCGGACCCGATGAAATCGCCGGGGAAATAGACGCGCAGAATCTGGCGGCTGCCGTCGGGAAGCAGGACGAAGCTCATCGCCCGCCCCTCGCGAAGGACGAACAATTCCGTAACCGTTTCATTGACGCGCTGGATCATGGCGCCGCGCTTCACTTTACGCGGATTTTCTTCCAATCTGGCAAGCGCGCTTCTTTCCGCATCGGACAGCTGCACATGCTTGGCCAGCCTGTCCGCGAAACAACTTGTCGCCACCCGGATACCTTCTTCTTAGCTTGTCGTTACGATGGCATAACGCCCCGCCCGTCTTTCGGCTGCAATCGCGCCTCGTGCACTAAACTCGATCAATATTGGCTGCTGGATCATGCAAATGTTTCTGCGGGCGCGAGCAGGCCGATACGGTGCTGGTGCTCCGGCATGCCTCCCGCCTTGCGCGCGGCGCAATTAACGTTAAGAACCCAGCCGATGGACCGCATTCATATTCGCGGCGGCAAAGCGCTCAATGGCCGCCTTCCCATCTCCGGCGCGAAGAACGCGGCGTTGACCTTGCTGCCTTGCGCCCTGCTGACCGACGAACCGGTGACGTTGCGCAACCTGCCCCGTCTCGCCGACGTCGACAGCTTTGGCCATCTGCTCAATCAATTGGGCGTGTCGACCATGATCGAAGGGGCGCGGCCGGAGGATTTCGGGCGGGTCATGACGCTGCGCGCGGGCCGTGTCACTTCGACGGAAGCGCCCTACGATATCGTGCGCAAGATGCGTGCTTCCATCCTGGTGCTTGGGCCGCTGCTCGCGCGCGCGGGCGAAGCGCGCGTTTCGCTGCCCGGCGGATGCGCCATCGGCAACCGGCCGATCGACCTGCATTTGAAGGCGCTGGAAGCGTTCGGCGCGGTGATCGAAATCAGCGCGGGCTATGTCCGGGCAAGCGCGCCTGACGGCGGGCTGCCGGGCGGCATCTACACTTTCCCGGTCGTGTCCGTGGGCGCAACCGAAAACGCCTTGATGGCGGCGGTGCTGGCGAAGGGCACCTGCATCCTGGAAAATGCCGCGCGGGAGCCGGAGATCGTCGATCTTTGCAACCTGCTCGCCGCCATGGGCGCCGACATTGAAGGCATCGGCAGCGACAAGCTGACCATCCATGGCCGCCAGCGCCTGCACGGCGCGACATACAGCGTCATGCCGGACCGGATCGAGGCGGGCAGCTATGCCTGCGCGGCGGCGATCACCGGCGGCTCGCTGGAACTGGCAGGCGCGAATGCCGCCGACATGCACGCCATCCTGGCGGCGCTGCGCGACGCGGGCGTCGAGGTGGAGGAGATGAAGGGCAGCATCAAGGTGTCGTCGGATGGCAAGCTGAAGCCGCTGACCCTCTCCACCGCGCCGTTCCCGGCCTTCCCGACCGACATGCAGGCGCAGTTCATGGCGATGCTGACGAAGGCCAGTGGCGCATCGGTGCTGACCGAGACCATCTTTGAAAATCGCTACATGCACGTTCCCGAACTGGCGCGCATGGGCGCCGATATCGGCGTCAATGGCCGCACCGCCGTGGTGCGGGGCGTCGACCGCCTGGTCGGCGCGCCGGTGATGGCGACGGATCTGCGCGCATCGATGAGCCTGATCCTGGCGGGCCTTGCGGCGGAAGGCGAAACGCAGGTGAACCGTGTCTACCATCTCGATCGCGGCTATGAACGGCTGGAGGAAAAGCTGTCGGCGGTAGGGGCCGACATCGAACGGGTCAGCGATGGCTAACGGCTGCGGCCTGGATACGGACCGCGCGGCATTGCTGGCGCGCTACGATCTGGACGCAGGCGGCTTTTCCGCTCTTGACCAGATCACCGAATTCGCCTCGGCTCTCTGCGATGCGCCGATCGCGCTCGTCAGCATAGTGGAAGATGAGCGGCAACGCTTCCTCGCCCGCACGGGGCTGGATGCGGAAGAAACGCCGCGCGACGTATCCTTTTGCGCGCATGCGATGATGGACAGTGCGATCTTCGTGGTGTCCGACGCTACTTCGGACCCGCGTTTCAGGGATAATGCGCTGGTGCTGGGGCCGCCGCACATCCGCTTCTACGCGGGCGCGCCGCTGCTCGACCGGGAAGGGGTGCCGCTGGGGGCGCTGTGCGTCATCGACGAGCGGCCGCGTGATGACCTGACGCCGCTTCAACGCCAGGGCCTTGCGCTGCTGGCGCGGCATGTCATGGTTGTGCTGGAAGGACGCAGGCGGGACCAGGACGTCATCGCCCAGCAGATCAGGGATGCCGAAGCCCTGGCGCAAAGCGACCGGCTGTTCAGGACGCTCGCCGACACCATGCCGCAAATGGTCTGGTCGACGCTGGCGGACGGCTATCACGATTATTACAATGCCCGCTGGTATGAATATACCGGCGTGCCGGAAGGATCGACCGATGGCGACGACTGGGCGGGCATGTTCCATGCCGACGACCGCGAGAAGGCCTGGGAATGCTGGCGCCGCTCGCTGGCCACTGGCGAGCCCTATGACGTCGAATACCGGCTGAGGCATCGTAGCGGCGAATATCGATGGACGCTGGGCCGCGCTCTGCCGATCCGGGACGGAGAGGGGCGGATCACGCGATGGATCGGCACCTGCACCGAAATTCACGAACAGAAGCTGATGCTGGAGGAGCGCGAGGTCATCGCGCACGAACTGTCGCACCGCATCAAGAACATCTTTTCCGTGATTTCCGGCCTCATCGGCCTGTCGGCCCGCGCCCATCCGCAGATTCGCGACGTCGCCGACGACCTGCGCGACCGCATCATGGCGCTCGGCCGGGCCCATGATTTCGTGCGTCCCCATGGTGATGACGCCAGCGTAGAGGGGCAGAGAGGTGGCCTGCGCGGCATATTGGAGCAGATTTTCGCGCCCTATAGTGATGAGAAGGGCAGCCGTATCGCCTTTTCGGGCGAGAACCCCGCAATCGACGACCGGTCGGCGACCCCGCTCGCGCTGCTGTTCCATGAACTTGCCACCAATGCAGCCAAATATGGAGCGCTGTCGGTGCCCGGAGGGCGCATTCACATCGCGGTGGAGCGGACGGGCGGAGACATTCGCATCACCTGGCGCGAGGAAGGCGGTCCGGTTGTCACCCCCGCAAGCCATGAAGGGTTCGGCAGCCGCCTGATGCAACTCAGCGTCGAACGTCAGCTTGGCGGCGAGATGGTGCGCGAATGGCGGCCCGAGGGTCTGGAAATCAGCCTGCGGGTCCCATTCCGTTCCATGAGCCGGACGGCGGCGGGAACGGCGTAAACCCGGCGATCTGGGCGGCCGTCAGGTCGCTGCTGTCGTCCGCCACGAGCCTTAGCGTCGCGGTGATGCTGTCAGCGCGGAAAGGCTTTGCGATGACGCCCAGCGCCGCCTCGGCCGCCGCGCCGATTTGTGCGGGATTCGCGGTGACGTAGATGACCTGGATGCCGAATTGACCGGCCAGTTCCATGCCGATCCCCGGACCCGTGGGGCCGTCGCGCAGGTTCAGGTCGACGAGGGCGATGTCGCACGCGGCTGCGGCGGCCAATGCGGCTTCCCGGTCGGCCGCGATCGCGCCCACCGTGAAGCCAGCATCCTCAACGATCTGTTCAATTTCCAGTGCGACGAAAATTTCGTCTTCAACGATCAGAACTGTCTTGCTCATGCCATAGACCGGGTTGGTGGGCATAAATGCGCGGAATCCGGTTAGGTTCCCCGTGCACCGGAAAAACGTCCGGTCAGCGGTACGGGGCCGCTTTGCCGCTTATTCGGCTTCCGTGGTCCAGAGCGTTTCGAATTTCGTCCCCTGCATCAGCAGCACGCTGGCGGGATAGCCGCCCTCGCTTGCCTTGCGCGCCGTGTCCGTAGCGCTGCCGACGGCGGCCTGCCGGGTGGGAAAGGGGCCGTAATAGCGATTGTCGAGATTGATCTTCCACTCGCCCCCATGTTCAAGGACGATGTAGCGTGCGTGGGGCAGGGGCATGAGTCAAAGAACCTCTGTATTATAATGGTGCCAGGCCATGATGGCGGCCGCCCCGCGGTGGGGACGCCAGCGTTCCGCGACCTCGCGCGTCTGGCGCTCGCTCGGCCGCTCCGGAAGTCCGAGGATGCGTCCGACCTCGACCTGCACGGCCAGGTCGCCCGCTGGCCAGATGTCGGGCCGCCCTTCGGCAAAGAGGAGGTAGATTTCCGCCGACCAGCGCCCGATGCCCTTGATCCGCGTGAGAAGCGCGATCGCTTCCTCGTCCTCTTGCGGAAGGGCATGCAGGTCGATCGCGCCGCTGGTCACCAGTTCGGCAAGGCTGCGGGCATAGCCCTGCTTCTGGCGTGACAGGCCGCAGCTTCGCAGCGCCTCGAAATCGCGCGACAGCAATATGTCCGGCGCGCAGCCTTCGCCCAGTTCCGCCTCCAGCTTGCGCCAGACGGCCGCCGCCGCGGCGACGCTGACCTGCTGGCCTACGATGGTGCGCAGCAATGTCTCATATCCCGGCTCCCGCATCCGGGGCAGGGGGTAGCCTACCCGGCCGATGGCCGCCGCGAATCCCGGCTCTAGCGCCGCGATCGCGTCCAGGCTTTCGCGCAACCTTTCTACTGTCGTCACCATGGCGCTGGCTTTCCCGCTCTTGATTTATCGGCGACCCAGCCTATGAGCGGCGAGGATGTTTGAGGGGATTTGAGTACATGCCCAAGTTGATTGTGGTCAACCGGTCAGGTGAAGAACAGGCCGTTGAAGGCGATGCTGGCCTGTCGGTGATGGAAGTCATCCGCGACAATGGTTTTGACGAACTGCTGGCGCTGTGCGGCGGCTGCTGTTCCTGCGCGACCTGCCATGTCTATGTCGATCCCGCTTTCGCCGGCAAGCTGCCGGAGATCAGCGAGGACGAAAACGACCTGCTCGACAGTTCGGACCATCGCAACGAAACCAGCCGCCTGTCCTGCCAGCTTACGCTGAACGACGATCTGGACGGCCTGCGCGTCACCATCGCGCCGGAAGACTGATCCGCAACAAGGCGTCCAGAGCCTAACGGCTGACGCGTAGCGTCGCCATGGGCGCTTCGCTGGTCAGCGGTGTTATCCGCCACGAGATGCGCTTTCCCTGCGCCGTGCTCTGGGCGCCGTCTTCCTGATTCTGGCTGACGATCTCCGCGTCGGTGGTCAGGGTGAAGACGCCATCCAGCGCCTTTGCCGCGTCGTCGGCTGCTTCCCCCTGCACCATGGGCGGCGCGCTCTGGTCGAAGCTGTTGGAATAGCCCGGCGCCTTCACCCGCACCCGGTCGTCCCCGCGCAATTCCACGGCGACGAAGGGCAGGACGATCTTCGCATCGCTGTTGAAAGGAAACAGGAAGCTGTGTGTCAGCCGCCCGCTGATCGCATAGTCGATCTCGAAGCGGTGCTTGCCCATGTAGCGCGCCGAGCGAAAACCCTTCTCCTTCGATAGGGCGGCGGCGATCGCCTGCATCTGGGCTTCGTCGCTCCGCGCCGTGCTGGCGTCAAATTGCTCATCCGCCACCTCCAGATGCGCCGTCTTCCTGTAGGCGCTGTCCTTGGTCTGCGGGTCATCGCCGTCGACCGGAACGCTGGGCGCGGATTGCAGCCCCTTCATGTCGGACGCCAGTATCTCGCCCTTGTAGGTGAAGCTGAACTGCCGGTCGGCACGGATGTCGAGCGTTGATTCGAACTTGCCGGGCGTCACCAGGCAGGCGGAAAGCGCCAGAAGCGCGGCGAGCGCGCCCATGGAGCGGAAAAGAACGGCCATCGATACCCCCATCTCTTGGTCCGCCATCATCGCGGGGCGGCCGCCGCGCAATGATGATTGCACCAGCTTACACGCCTTCAGCGGCTCGCCGCCGCATAAAGTGCGATCGCGGCCGCATTGGACACGTTCAGGCTTTCCATGCGCGGGCTGATCGGCAGCTTCGCCAATATGTCGCAATGGGCCATGCTGTTATGGCGCAGCCCTTCGCCTTCCGCGCCGAGCACCAGCGCGACGCGCGATTCGCCGATAGCATCGCCCAGGTTCGTCTCCGCCTCGCCGTCCAGGCCGATGCGCCAATATCCCGCTTCCGCAATCTCATCGAGCGCGCGGGCAAGGTTCACCACGCGCACCCATGGCACGATTTCCAGCGCGCCCGATGCCGCACGCGCGAGCACGCCTGATTCGGGCGGCGCATGCCGGTCCTGCGTGACGATGCACAGCGCGTCGAAGGCGGCCGCCGAACGCAGGATCGCTCCGACATTGTGCGGATCGGTCACCTGGTCGAGCACCAGCACGGGGCGGCGGTCGTCGCGCCCTTCCTCCAGCACGTCGCCTAGCCATACGTCGTCCAGCGGCTCCACCTCCGCCACGATGCCCTGGTGCGGCGCGTCGGACGGCACCATGCGTCCAAGATCCGCGCCGTCGGCATAGACGATGGGAAGCACGGGCGGCAGGTCCAGCGCGTTCAGCGCCTCGCGCGTGCCCCAGATCTTGCGCACGGTGCGATCCGGATTGGCGAGCGCGGCCGTCACGGCATGACGGCCATAGAAGCGCGGAAAGTTGCCCTTGGGCTTGGGGGTGCGATGTCCTTTTTTCATGGACCGCTCTTTTCACATCGGACCATTGACAGGCAAGCGTCCTTTCGCCATTGAGCGCGCCTCCAGCGCGGTGACACGACAGCAGTTCACCGCGTCAGGGCACTGGACAGGTGGCCGAGTGGTTAAAGGCAGCAGACTGTAAATCTGCCCGGGTTTCCCGTACGCTGGTTCGAATCCAGCCCTGTCCACCACCCTTGCGGATGCGCCGCCTCTTTCGGGTTTCCGGCTCGCGCGTCCTCCTTCAGAGCCCGCCTGACGAGAAGGAACGCTGCCATGGCGTGGCTTATCCTTGGCATCGCCGTGATCTCCGAAATCTGCTGGGCGCTCAGCCTGAAATGGGCGGCCACCGCCGGCACGTGGCAGGCGTCGATCGTGCCTATCGCGCTGAGCTTCCTCAATATGGGCCTGCTGGCGCTCGCAATGAGGGGACTGCCCGCTGGCACGGCCTATGCGGTATGGACCGGCCTTGGCGCGGTGGGCGTCATCATCGGCGGGGTGGTCCTGTTCGGCGACCGGGTGACGCCGGTGCAGGCAGGCTTCATGGCCCTGACGGTCATCGGCGTCGTCGGAACGAAGCTGTTCGCCACTGCCTGAGCGGCCCTCGCGCCGCGTTGCAGCAAAGGGCTGACCCTGCGCAAATCTCCTGCTAAGGCGCGCGCATGCTGAATCTGAAGGACATCACCGTGCGCCTTGGCGGCCGCACCATTCTCGACCGCGCGAGCGCAGCCTTGCCGCCGCGCAGCCGCGTCGGACTGATCGGCCGCAACGGGGCTGGCAAATCGACGCTGATGAAGGTGATGATCGGTCAGATCGACCCGGATGAGGGCAGCTGCGACATGCCGCGTGACATGCGCCTTGGCTATATCGCGCAGGAAGCTCCGGCGGGCACGGCGACGCCGTTCGAAACGGTGCTCGCCGCCGACGCGGAGCGGGCGGCGCTGCTTGCCGAGGCGGAGCATACCGAGGACCCGGACAGGCTGGGCCATATCTACGAACGGCTGAACGCCATCGACGCCTATACCGCCCCGGCGCGGGCGGCCCGCATCCTTGTCGGCCTTGGCTTTGACGAAGAGATGCAAGGGCGCCCGCTCGACAGCTATTCGGGCGGGTGGAAGATGCGCGTGGCGCTGGCGTCGCTGCTCTTTTCCGAGCCCGACCTGCTGCTGCTCGACGAGCCGAGCAACCATCTAGACCTGGAAGCGACGCTGTGGCTGGAGAATTTCCTGAAAGCCTATCGCGGGACCGTGGTCGTGATCAGTCACGAGCGGGACCTGCTCAACAATGTGGTCGACTATATCCTGCACCTAGAGGGCGGCAAGGTCACCCTCTATCCCGGCGGTTACGATGCGTTCGAGCGGCAGCGGGCCGAACGGCTGGCGCAGCAGGAGGCCGCTCGCGCGAAGCAGCAGGCGGAACGGGAAAAGCTGCAAGATTATGTCGCCCGCAACTCCGCCCGCGCCTCCACGGCGAAGCAGGCGCAGTCGCGCGCCAAGGCGCTGGCGAAGATGCAGCCCATCGCCGCCGCGATCGAGGACCCCAGCTTGGCCTTCGCCTTCCCCAGCCCGCCCGAACTGCGGCCGCCGCTGATCACCATGGACATGGCGGCGGTAGGCTATGGCGACACGCCGGTGCTGCGGCGCGTCAATCTGCGCATCGATCCTGATGACCGGCTGGCGCTGCTTGGCCGCAACGGCAATGGCAAGACGACGCTGGCTCGCCTGATCGCCGCCCAGCTCGCGCCGATGGAAGGGACGATGAACAGTTCGTCCAAGATGAATGTCGGATATTTCACTCAGTATCAGGTTGAGGAACTGGACGTCGCGGACACGCCGCTTGAACATATGACGCGCGTCATGAAGGGTGCGACACCGGGCGCCGTGCGGGCCCAGCTCGGCCGGTTCGGCTTTTCGGGCGAGCGCGCCACGCAGAAGGTCGGGTCCATGTCGGGCGGAGAAAAGGCGCGGCTGGCGCTGGCGCTGATCACGCGCGACGCGCCGCACCTGCTGATCCTCGACGAACCGACCAACCACCTTGACGTCGATAGCCGTGAAGCGCTGGTTCAGGCGCTGAACGATTATTCGGGCGCAGTGGTCATCGTGTCCCATGACCGTCACATGATCGAACTGGTGGCCGACCGTCTGGTGCTGGTCGATGGCGGGACGGCCCAGCCATTTGACGGCAGCCTGGAAGATTATACCGACATCATCCTGCGAAAGGCCGATGACAATGGCGGCGGCGATGCGCCCAAGGCCGATCGCAAGGCCGAAAAACGCAACGCGGCCGAGTGGCGCGAAAAGCAGAAGGCGGCGAAAAATGCCGTGAGCAAGGCTGAAAAGGAAATGGCGCTGCTGACGGCCGAGCGCAGCCGGATCGATCAGGCGCTGTTCGATCCCAAATCGGCAACCGGCGCGGAAGCGAAAATGACGATGACCGACCTGATGGTGAAGCGCGCTGCCGTCGAAAAGAAGCTGGAGGCCGCCGAGGAAGCCTGGATGGAGGCGAGTGCGGCGCTGGAGGAGCTTTGAGGCTCACCCATTTGCGAGACGTTTGAACTCGCCTCTTGCCTGCGGCCACGTCCGCTACCCGGATGAATGCTCCAGCACTATCGCGCCTCTTCCTTCGTCAACGGCCCCTCTATCCCGTCCCCCGTCCGCATCCGGGTCACGATATTCCAGGTCGCGATGAAGAGGGCGGCGATTACCGGGCCGATGACGATCCCGTTGAAACCGAACATATCGATGCCGCCCAGCGTGGTAATCAGCACGACATAATCCGGTATCCGCGTGTCGCGCCCCACCAGGATCGGCCGCAGCAGATTATCAACAAGGCCGATCACGAACAGGCCGCAAAAGACCAGTATCACACCCTTGGCGATCGCTCCCGTCGCCAGCAGGTAGAGCGCCACCGGGACCCAGACCAGACCCGTTCCAACCGCCGGGATCAGGGAAAAGCACCCCATCAGCACGCCCCACAGCAGCGGTCCGGGGATGCCGAGCGCCCAGAAAACGACGCCGCCGATCAAGCCCTGGACCACCGCGACCACGATGCTGCCCTTTATCGTCGCGCGCGTGACGACGACGAATTGCTGCATTAGCGCGCGTCTGTGGCTTGTCCGCAACGGCGCGGCGCGATCAAGCCGGGCGGCGAGCGACGGCCCGTCGCGCAGCAGGAAGAAGGTGAGATAGAGCGTGACGCTGAGCGCGACGAAGAAGCTGAACGCGCTTTGGCCGACCTGGAACAGTTGCGTGGCCACCGTGCGGAAGCTGGATGCTATGCCCTCGCTCAGCATCTCGCGCACGGCGGCGAAATTGGTGACGCCAAGCCGCGCGAGGAAGGCAGACGCCCAGTCAGGGAGTCGTGCCTGGAACTGAGCGAAGACGTGGGCGATGTTGATCTCGCCCGACTGGATGCGGCCGTAGAACAAGGTGGCTTCCTGCACGAGCGCGATCGTCAGGACGATGGCGGGCAGGATCACGACCGCCACGATGATGAGCAGCGTCAGCCCGGCGGCGGTGTTCGGACGGCCGGGCATCCGGTAAAGCAGATTGTGGTTGAGCGGCGTGAACAGGATCGCCGCTATCACCCCCCACAGGATCGCGGCGAAGAAAGGTTCGATCACCAGCGCGAAGGCGATGGAGACGATCAGTACGAAGCCGAGGAAAACGCCATCTTCGATGCGGACATTCTGCGGCTTGTGATTCATGTTTTCCGCTTTGGCAGAAGTCGGGCGGCAAATCCATGTATTGGCGGCGTCAGTCCGCCTTGGCGCCGAACTGGAAATTGACCGCGACTTGCGGGGCCAGGTTGGTGCTGCTGCCGCCATTGCCGACGCCGAACGGCAAACGGGCTATGCTGGCCGATCCCGCCACCTTGCGGCTCTGGCCCGATCCCGACAGGGTGAAGCGGATCGCCTGCGGCCGGCTGACCCCTTTCAGACTCAGCGTGCCCGACGCGCGATAGCTGTTGCGTCCGCTGGCCTCAGCACCTTTGGCGGTAAAGACCGCCCTAGGATGCGCGGCGGTAGCGAAGAATTCGTCGCCCGCCAGCATGCCATCCTGATAGGCGTCGCCGACGCTTGCGCTGGTCAGGTCGATCTCCACGCGAATGTCGGCGCTTTCGGGACGATCGGGGTCCATGACGATCTTCGCCGTCCAGCGGGAGAAACTGCCATTGATCGCCTCGCCGCCATTATCCACCGAAAAGCCGATGCGGCCGCCGGGCTGCACGGTCCAGGACGGGGGCGGGGCAGTTGGCTCCTCCGCCGGTGGGGCCGCTGCATTGTCAGGCTCCGCCGCTTGAGGTTCAGCGGCGGGCGGCGTGGCCGCCGGGACGTCATCAGCCTTGGCCGTCTCTGGAGCGGTCGCTTGCGGCGGCGCTTTGGCGGGAGCGGCGACGGGAAGGATCGCCTTGCCCAATACCAGCCCGGCAAAGATCAGGCCGGGCAGCAGCACCAGTAGCAGCGGCGAGCGCGCGGGCATCATTCGCCACAACAGCCCGTCGCGCAGCAGGAAATGGTGGCGCAACGCCCCCGCGACATGCAGCAGGAAAAGGGCGATGCCGAGCCACGCCAGCAATCCATGTCCGCCCTCCGCCCATTCATGCGCGCTGGCAGGCAGCGGCAGATGGGGGAGGGGAATGACGCCAAAGATCAAAGTCGGCACTTTCACTCGCGCGGTCGACACCAGCGCCCATCCAGTCAGCGGCGCGCCCAGCATGAAGGCGTAAAGGCCGCCATGCACGGCTTTGGCGAGCGCGCCCTGCCAACCTCCTTCCACCGGAGCCGGACGCGGTTTCCAGATGCGCACACCGATGCGTATCAGGGTCAGGACAAGAATGCTGATGCCGATCGACTTGTGCAGTTGGTAAAGCGAAAAGCCGCGCGCTCCCAAATCTTCCAGCGCCCATCCCACGCTGATCTGAAAGGCGAGCAGGGCGGCGATCGTCCAGTGCAGGAAGATGGCGATCAGGCTGTAGCGGCGCATGGGATCTCCGGCCAGTATGGGTCGGCGCGAGGCTATGCTTCGCCGCCTACAAAGTCCATGTCAGTAACGGAAACGCAACGTTAATCGGCTTGGCTCTCCATATGGCGCTGTGTCAAAAAGGTCGCAGTTGCGCCAATTTTCCCTTGCTCATTGAATCCGGGCCTGCACGAGCTAAGACGGATAGGGATAATATATTGGAAAGCAGGACATGGCCAAACCAGAAGCCTGGCGTCTGAGCCCGGAAGCATATAGCTTCATCACCACGCTCGATACGCGCTTTCAGGATATCGATACGATGGGCCACATCAACAATGTGGCGATATCCGGCATATTCGAAACCGCGCGCATCCGGTTCCACCATCATCTGGGCCGTCACCCGCAGGAACAGGGCGTGCGCTGGCTGGTCGCAGCCGTTTCCCTCAACTTTGTCGAAGAGTCGCACTTTCCCTATCCGTTCGAAGTGCATTGCGGCATCGGCCATATCGGTCGCACGAGCTGGACGGTCAGTTCGGCCGCGTTTCAGAAGGGCGTTTGCGTGGCGACCTGCGACACGACGGTCGTGACTCATGGCGCGGAAGGCCGCCGGACCATCGATGAAACGCTGCGCGAGGCAATGGAGCGGAATTTCCTGCGCCAGCCGGGCTGAACGTCGCCGTGGAGCGAAGGGTCAGGCGAACCCGTCCATCCGCCGCGACCATTGGAAGGTGATGACCGCCGCCTTGGCCGGTTGGATCATCAGCGCCGCGAGAATCACCGCCAGTCCGGGCCATAGCACGGCCTGCACGCCCAGCGGGATCGAAAGGGCGCTGTTCACCTCTATCATCAGCGGCACCAATATGTGCCCCAGCAGCAGAATGACGATATAGGCCGGGAAGTCGTCGGCGCGGGACACGTCCCATTTCTGGCCGCAATGCTCGCAGCCGGAGGAGGGCTTGAGGAAGCTCTTGAACATGCGTCCCTCGCCACAGGCCGGGCAGCGCCCGCGCAGCGCCAGCGACAGGGCCGGGCGCAGGGGCCGGTCGAGATTGCGTGCAGGGGGTGGCGCGTCGGTCATGGGTTGCTCCTATGGTCCAGCGGACGCGGCGGCGCAACCGGGACAATAATGGCAGCAGCGCCCTTTCGCCCGCGCGAAAGACTGTTAAGAGGCGGTCATGCGTCTGCCGGGTCCTGACGAAGCCTTTGTCCTGTTCGATGACGCGCGGACGCGCAACGCGGCCCCGGCGCGCCTGTACCGCGATCCCGTCGCGGTCATCGAGGCGCAGAGGCTGGAGGACGTGCAGCCAGCGCTGGACCGTATAGCCGAAGCCGCCGAAGCCGAGCTCCATGCGGCGGGCTATCTAAGCTATGAGGCAGGGCTTGCGCTGGAGGACCGGCTGGCTCCGCTGGCGCAGCGGCACGAGCGCACTTCTTCCTCCACGCCGCTCCTGTGGTTCGGCCTGTTCGACGGGGTGCGGTTCATCAAGCCGCAGGCGATGCCGGGACTGCTGCCCAATCCCGCCGGGGTGAGCATCGATCCGCTTCGGCCCCTGATCGGCGAAGCTGACTACCGCGCGGCATTCGGCACGGTGCAGGAGTTCATCCGCGCCGGGGACATTTATCAGGTGAACCTGACCTTCCCCTGCGCCGCGCGGTTCAGCGGCGATCCGATGGCGCTCTACGCTGCGGTCAGGCCGCGCCAGCAGGCGGGCTATGGCGGCATCATCCGCACGGGTCAGCACGACATATTGTCCTTCTCGCCCGAACTCTTCTTCACCAGCGTGCGCGGGCAGTTGACGGCGCGGCCGATGAAGGGAACCGCGCTTCGCAGCACGGATGCCGCGCGCGATGCGATGCTTGCCCGCGAACTGGAGGCCGACGCCAAGCAGCGCGCCGAAAACCTGATGATCGTGGACCTGCTGCGCAACGACATGGCCAGGGTGTCGCGCGTCGGAACCGTCACGGTGCCGGACCTGTTCCATGTCGAAACCTACCCCACGGTCCACCAGATGGTTTCCACCATCCGCGCCCGGCTTCTTCCGGGGCTGTCGCCCGTAGATGTGCTGCGCGTCCTTTTTCCTTGCGGATCGATCACCGGCGCGCCGAAGGTGAGGGCGATGGAAATCATAACTGAAGTAGAAGCCTTCTCACGCGGTGCTTATACCGGGGCCATGGGCTGGATCGATCCGAACGGGGACGCTGCGTTCAATGTTGCCATCCGCACCATTTGCGTTGAAGAAGGGAAGAGGGAAGGGCTTTTGGGGCTGGGGTCGGCGGTCGTCGCGGACTCCGATGTAGAGTCCGAATGGGCGGAGTGCCTGGCCAAGGGCCGTTTTCTGGCGGGAACCTGATCTTGAGCTACAGGGGGCTTGAATAGTTTCGATGTCAGTGGCTGACGGACGGTTCGACCTGCTGGAAACCATGGCCTTCGACCCGGTCGAGGGCATCAGGTTGCTGGAGCTGCATCTTGAGCGGATCAAGACCAGCGCGACGGCGCTGGGTTTCGCCTTCGACCGGCATGACGTCCGCAACGAATTGCAGGCCGCGACCTTCCGCCTGCGTGAGCGCAGCCGGTTGCGGCTGCTGGTGTCGCGGCGCGGATCGACGGCGATCGAGGTGCGCGAGCATCGCACCTGGCCGCAGGCGATCATGCATGTGGCGATCGTGCCGCGCGACGTCCCGGCGAGCGACCCGCGCCTGCTGCACAAGACCACCGACCGTTCGCTCTACCGCGACATCCTCAAGCGCGGCGGCACCTATGAGGTGCTGATGACCGATGCCGGCGGCTTCCTGACCGAAGGCTGCTTTTCGTCCATCTTCGTCGAGCGCGGCGACAAGCTGGTGACGCCGCCGCTGTCGCGCGGGCTGCTGCCGGGCGTGCTGCGCCGCAGCCTGATCGACATGGGCGAAGCGGTGGAGGACGATCTGCGCCCGTGCGACCTGCAACAGGGCTTCTTCATCGGCAATGCGGCGCGCGGCATGGTGGCGGCCTCCCTCGTCAAATAGCGGTTCGCCCCGCACCATGCCGCCATCGGCCAACTGGCGGTTGCCCCGTCCGGCTTAGCGCTCTAAGGAGCCTCGCGTCCGCCGCGCGCGGGCATGAGCATCTTTTGGGAAAGAATGTCACGATGAGCCAGACTTCCGCTGCCCTCGGCCGCATCCAGCCCTCCGCCACCCTGGCGATGAGCGCGCGTGTGAATGCCCTCAAAGCCGAAGGCGTGGACGTGATTGGCCTGTCGGCGGGCGAACCGGATTTCGATACGCCCGACTTCGTGAAAGAGGCAGGCATCGCCGCCATCCGCAATAACCTGACCCGCTATACCGATGTCGACGGCACCGCCGACCTCAAGGACGCGGTCGCCTTCAAGTTCAAGCGCGACAATGGCCTTGTCTACAAGCGCAGCCAGATCAGCGTGAATTCGGGCGGCAAGCACACGCTGTTCAACGCGCTGGTGGCGACGGTGGATACGGGCGACGAGGTGATCATCCCCGCGCCCTACTGGGTCAGCTATCCCGACATCGTGAACTTCGCGGGCGGCACGCCGGTGTTCATCGAAGCCCCGGCGTCCCAGGGTTACAAGATCACCGCCGCGCAGCTAGAGGCGGCGATCACCCCGCGCACCAAGTGGGTGATCCTGAATTCCCCGTCCAATCCTTCGGGCGCGGCCTATTCGGCGAGCGAGCTGAAGGAACTGGGCGAGGTGCTGCTGCGCAACCCGCATGTGCTGGTGATGACCGATGATATGTATGAGCATGTCTGGTATGCGCCGACGCCCTTCGCCACCATCGCGCAGGTGTGCCCCGATTTGTATGACCGCACCCTGACGGTGAACGGCTGCTCCAAGGCCTTCTCCATGACCGGCTGGCGCATCGGCTTTGCGGGCGGGCCGGAATGGATGATCAAGGCGATGGGCAAGCTCCAGTCGCAGTCCACCAGCAACCCCTGCTCGATCAGCCAGGCGGCGGCCGTGGCGGCGCTGACCGGCGAGCAGGACTTCCTGGTGGAGCGTAACGCCGCGTTCCAGAAGCGCCGCGACATGGTGGTGTCGATGCTGAACGATGCGCCGGGCCTCAACTGCCCGGTGCCTGAAGGCGCTTTCTACGTCTATCCCGACGCCAGCGGCGTGATCGGCAAGACGACGCCCAAGGGGCAGCTGATCGACAGCGACGAGACGCTGATCGGCTATTTCCTGGACGAAGCGAAGGTGGCCGCCGTCCATGGCGCGGCCTTCGGCCTCTCGCCCGCCTTCCGCATCAGCTATGCGACGTCGGAAGAGGTGCTGGCGAAGGCCTGCACCCGCATCCAGGAAGCCTGCGCCGCCTTGAAGTGAAGAGGGATAGCTTCGGATCGGGATGATTCCGGCCCGCTCGGGCTGAGCTGTCGAAGCCTCTTCTTCGTCGAGGAGTGAGCCGTTCGACACTCAGCGCGAGCGGAAATCCCGTACCCGGCACAGCGCCTTCTCCCCGCGGTCGTGGACGTGAGCGGCGATCCCGTTGCGGTAGCAGGGCCTCCATTTGGAAACGCATTTTTGCCATTCGCGGCCTTGCGGAAACGGGCTGGCGGCTTATATCGCGTTTCAATCTAAAACCTAAAGACCTCTCCCCGCCGTTAAGCCGGGGCTAAGCCGCCCTCTGTTAGCCCGCTCATACAAGGGCAAGATCGAAAGGAAGAAGGCCATGGTGGCATTTCTGAAGTCCGACCTGTTCCTCCGCTTTCTGGGCGGGTTCGTGATCGGCACGGCTGGCATGATCGCGCTTCAACCCAGCGATCCGCCCGCGCTGGTCAGCCCGGCCATGGCCGCTTCCGCGAATGCGGCGCCTGACGCCAGCCCGGCCGATGCGGCGCTCTGACGGCATAGCCCTTGCCGTCCTCGCGGCCCTTCTGGTCGCTTCCCCCCTGCGCGCCGAGCGGCCGGTCCTTGCGCCGTTGCCCGCCGTCGAAGCGCCGTCGCGTGAAAAGCTGGAGACGGCCGTCTTCGCGGGCGGCTGCTTCTGGGGCGTGGAAGGCGTTTTCTCGCATGTGAAAGGGGTGCGCTCCGCCGTCTCCGGCTTTGCTGGCGGGCCGAAGGGGCGCAAGGTCGATTATGAACGGGTCAGCAGGGGCGACACGGGTTTCGCCGAGGCCGTGCGGGTGACCTACGATCCCGCGCAGGTCAGCTACGGCACGCTGCTGCGCGTCTTCTTCTCAGTGATCGCCGATCCTACCACGCTCAATTATCAGGGGCCGGACCGTGGCACCCAATATCGCAGCGCGCTGTTCCCGTTGAACGCGGGGCAGGCGAGGGCGGCGCGCGCCTATCTGGCGCAACTGGGCAGGGCGAAGCTGTGGCGCGATCCTATCGTCACGCGCGTGGAAGGCTTTACCGGATTTCAGGCGGCCGACGCCTATCATCAGAATTTCCTGACCCGGAACCCGCGCCACCCCTATATCCAGCGCTGGGATGCGCCGAAGCTTGCGGCTTTCAAGGCGATGTTCCCGAACCTCTATCAGGTCAGACCGGCCGCCTGAGGATTTTTGATCCGAGGGTGGGGGGTGGCATTCCCCGTCTTTGATGGCGTGGGAAGAGGGGCGGATAGCGGGCGCCGCCGGTTCGAAACCTCGCCGTCCCCGCGCAGGCGGGGACCTATCTCTCCGCGCACGACTGGATTGCCGAAGGCGACATGGGTCCCCGCCTGCGCGGGGACGACGAGGATGGGTGGGAAGCGGAAAGGCGGGTTTAAGCGGGGATGGCAGTAAAGCTGACACGCTGGAAGAGCCCATTCATTTGCACCGTATGTCAGGCCCTTTAGGCACCTTATTGCGAAACGCTACGCTCCACCCATCCACGGTTGAGGGAGTTCGTCTAAACCGCGCGTCGCATACGTGGCCCTGAGCCTCGAACCTGCATAGAGCAGCCTCGCCGGACCCAGGACGGCAAACTAGCTTCTGCACATTCGGCGGAGAGCCTTTCCCAACGCCTTCACAAACATCTATGAGCGCGCGGCATACATTTGTTTCGTACGCGACATAGGCTTCCGCAGCAGCGATCGGCGTTGGAGCCGACGCTCGGGGCTGGGCGAGCGTGGCAGACGATAATGCAACAAGCCCAAATGCGACTAAATGCTTCATCAGCCCTCCCAAAATCTCGCGGAATGCTATCGGCTCAACTGGAGCTAGGCAATGTCAGCATTGCGAAAGGTTCAGGGTGCCAGCGAGCGTCCTGAACTGGTCGAAAGCAGGCATTTCGCCGTCGTCATACTGAACTTGTTTCAGCACCCATCTGTCCTCACGGGTGGCAGCCCTGTCTGGAGAGATGGACCCTGAAACGCGTTCAGGGTGACGATGAAGGAAGGCGGGATATGCTCGCCGTTTGTCGGCCAGCGGCTTATGCAGCCCTGCTGCTCACTCTTAAGCACATGAAAAACGGGCGGAGCCTGTCGCCAAGCCCCGCGCGTTAAAGCTTTCGCTGTCTAGCCGCTTACTTAGGAGCCAGCACCATCAGCATCTGGCGGCCTTCCATGCGCGGATAGGCTTCGACCTTGGCGATCTCGCCGACATTTTCCGCGACGCGCTGGAGCAGCTGCATGCCGAGCTGCTGGTGGCTCAGCTCGCGGCCGCGGAAGCGCAGGGTGATCTTCACCTTGTCGCCGTCGCCGATGAAATCATGCACCTTCTTCATCTTCGTATCATAATCATGATCGTCGATGTTCGGACGCATCTTGATCTCTTTGAGTTCCTGCGTCTTCTGGGTCTTGCGGGCGATATTCGCCTTTTTCTGGGCCTCGTACTTATATTTGCCGATATCCAGGAACTTGCAGACCGGCGGGTCGGCGGTCGGCGATACTTCGACCAGGTCCAGCCCGATCTCATAGGCGCGCTCGATCGCCTCCTGCGTATACATCACGCCCAGATTTTCGCCTTCGTCGTCGATCACCCGCACCTTGGGCACGGTGATGAACTCATTATAACGGGGACCGGACTTCGGCGGCGGCGCCATCGGACGGCGCATCATTGGGGGACGTATAGCGGCTTCTCCTATAGTGATTCACGAAAATGGCTTTGGCGGCCTTTAGCGCAAAGCCGAAAGGGGCGGCAAGCCCGCGCGTGCGGAATTACCGGCCCCATGTGGCATCGCTGCCTCACGCCATATCGGGAGCGCGCGCCTCTTTTGCAAGCCGGGCGATCACATCATCGACCGAAAGGATGCTCTGCCCCTCCTTGCCGAGTTCGCGCAGCGCGACCGTGCCCTCGTCCGCTTCGCGGCGGCCGACGACCAGAAGGTTGGGCACTTTCGCCAGGCTATGCTCACGCACCTTATAGTTGATCTTTTCGTTGCGAATGTCGGTTTCCGCCCGGATGCCCGCCGCGCGCAGCTTCTCGACGACGTGCTGCGCATAGCCGTCCGCGTCGGACACGATGGTCGCCACCACCGCCTGCACCGGCGCGAGCCAGAGCGGGAACTTGCCCGCATAATGTTCGATCAGGATGCCGATGAACCGCTCATAGGAACCGAAGATCGCGCGGTGGAGCATGACGGGCCGGTGCCGCTCGCCATCCTCGGCGATGTAGGAAGCGTCGAGTCGCTCCGGCAGCACGCGGTCGGACTGGATGGTGCCGACCTGCCACGTCCGCCCGATTGCGTCGGTCAGATGCCATTCCAGCTTGGGCGCGTAGAAGGCGCCTTCGCCCGGCAGTTCCTCCCAGCCATATTCCGGCGTATCGAGCCCCGCCGCCGCGACGGCGTTGCGCAGTTCCTCTTCGGCCTTGTCCCACATCTCCTCGGTGCCGAAGCGCTTTTCGGGCCGCAGCGCCAGCTTGATCGAGTAGGTGAAGCCGAAATCCTTGTAGATGCGATCGGCCAGCGCGCAGAAAGCCCGCACCTCCTCGACGATCTGATCCTCGCGGCAGAAGATATGCGCGTCGTCCTGCGTGAACTGGCGCACGCGCATCAGGCCGTGGAGCGCCCCGTGCGGCTCGTTGCGATGGCAGCAGCCATTTTCGTAGAAGCGCAAGGGAAGGTCGCGATAGCTCTTGATCCCCTGGCGGAAGATCAGGACGTGCGCCGGGCAGTTCATGGGCTTGAGCGCCATCCAGTCGGCATCGTCCGACACCAGCGGGCCTTCGTCGGCGACGTTGGGAACCTCGTCAGGGATGACGAACATATTCTCGCGATATTTGCCCCAGTGGCCCGACTGCTCCCACTGGCGCGCGTCCATCACCTGGGGCGTCTTGACCTCGCGATAGCCCGCCGCATCGATGGCGCGGCGCATATAGGCTTCCAGCTCGCGCCAGATGATATAGCCCTTGGGATGCCAGAAGACGGAGCCATGCGCCTCCTGCTGGAGATGGAACAGGTCCATCTCCGCGCCCAGCTTGCGATGGTCGCGCTTGGCGGCTTCTTCGAGGCGCGTGAGGTGCGCGTCCAGTTGCTTCCTGTTGAGCCAGCCGGTGCCGTAGATGCGCGAGAGCATCGCATTCTTCTGGTCGCCGCGCCAATAAGCGCCCGACACGCGCGTCAGCTTGAACGCGGCGGGATCGAGCTTGCCGGTAGAGGCGAGATGCGGCCCCCGGCACATATCCAGCCAGTCGCCGCCCGACCAGTAGACGGTCAGTTCCTCGCCTTCGGGCAGTTCGGCGGCCCATTCCGCCTTGAAGGTTTCGCCCTCGGCCCGCCAGCGCGCGATCAGGTCCTCGCGCTTCCATACTTCGCGGCGCAGCGGCTTGTCGGCGGCGATGATCTCCCGCATTTTCGCTTCGATCGCGGGCAGGTCCTCTTCCGTGAAGGGGCGGTCCCTGGGCGCGAAGTCGTAATAGAAGCCGTCATCCGTCGCCGGGCCGAAAGTGATCTGCGTGCCGGGAAACAGCGCCTGCACCGCTTCGGCCAGGATATGCGCGAAATCGTGGCGCGCCAGTTCCAGCGCGTCCGCCTCGTCCCGCGACGTCACCAAGGCGAGTTGAGCGTCCTGCTCCAGCGGGCGCATGATGTCGCGCAGTTCGCCATCCACCCGCGCGGCGATGGCGGCCTTGGCCAGACCCGGCCCGATCGCCGCCGCGATATCCGCCGGAGTAGTGCCGGGCGCGACTTCACGCACGGAACCGTCGGGCAGGGTGATCTTGAGCATGGCGGACAAAGGTCAGGTCTTTCTGTCTATGGGATCGAGCAGCGCAAAATGCCGCGCTTTCCCCTTAAATGGGCGGCCCCGCCTGTCAATAGAAGGGCGCTTGACGGATCGCGCGGCCGCAGGCATGTTTCAGGTGTTGATATATCATTCAACAGGAGGGGTTAATGGCTTCAAGCTTTGCGCAATCCAACGCTGCCCCATCGGAACGGCCGATGGGCGAGATGAACACCACGCCGCTGATCGACGTGATGCTGGTGCTGCTGATCATGTTCATCATCACCATCCCGATCCAGACGCATAAGATCGGGGTCGAATTGCCACACCCGGTGCCGGGTGCTGTCGAGCCTGACCCGGTCAAGAACAGGTTGAACATCGAAGCGGACGGCAGGATTCGGTGGAACGGCAACGTCATCGACCGGCTGACGCTTCGCCAATATCTTGCCGCTTCTCTTCGCCTGCCGATCGAGCCGGAACTGCGATTCCAGCCTGACCCCCAGGCGCGCTATGTCGTGGTCAATGAAGTCCTGGCCGACATCCGCCGCGCGGGCATCAAGAATATGGGCTTTGTCGGAAACGAACGATACGCCGCTTTCTAGCTGAATAGCTTTAACTACCGCAACATTCCCGAGCAGGCGGGAGTTTGGCTCCGCCGTCCGAACTGGGCTCCTGCCTGCGTAGGAGCACGATAGCTAGGCAAACAGCAGTCGCGCCTCGTCCGTCGTCTGTTGAAGGAAGGACAACGGCCCGCTCGTCTCCACGCCTTCGGGCAGCCTATCGGCGGAGAGTCCCGCCAGCATCAGTCCGCTCTGGCAGGCGAGCATAGTGACGCCCAGCGCCAGCGCCTCTTCCAACACCATGGCGAGGCTGGGCAGTCCGGCCGCCCGGTGCGTTTCGTCCAGCGGCGCGTCAATGGGGGGCCTGAGCAGCGCCACGGCATCCAGTTGCAGGAAGAGGCTCGCCCGCCCGCCCAGCGCCGCCTGTGCGCAGGCCAGGACCAGCGCGCCGCGCAGCCGTTCCGCATCCGCCGTGGTGACGATGATCCTCAGGTCGCGCATAGTTCCGCTGCGCAGGCGGTGCAGGCGGGGTCCTTGGCGATGCTGACCGTGCGGAAGCGCATGGAGAGGAGGTCGGCGAGCAGCAGCTTGCCCGCCATATCCGCGCCGAAGGGCACCAGCGTGCGGATCACCTCCAGCGCGGCGAGGCTGCCCATCATTCCGGTCAGCGCGCCGATCACGCCGGTTTCCGCGCAGTTGCGTTCCGGCGCGTCTTCGGGATGGCCGACAAGGCAGCGATAGCAGGGCTGGTCCTTTTCCCAGCCGCGATAGGTGGCGAGCTGTCCCTCGAACGATCCGACCGCCGCCGACACGAGCGGGATGCGCAGCCTTTGCGCGCAATCCGCTACCGCCAGCCGGGTCGCGAAACTGTCGCACCCGTCCAGCACCACATCGGCGTCGCGCAGCATCAGCGCGGCATTTTCCGCATCGAGCCGCGCGTTGATCGGGATCAGCTTTACATCCGGGTTGAGCCGCGCCGCTGCGGCCATGGCGCGCTCCGCCTTGGGCGCGCCGATGTCGGCGGTGCCGAACAGGACTTGCCGTTGCAGGTTGGACAGCGCGACATGATCGTCATCTATGACCCGGATGGTGCCGGCACCGGCGGCCGCCAGATAGAGGATAGCGGGACTGCCGATGCCGCCCGCGCCGATCACCGCGACATCGGCCGACAGCAGCCGCGCCTGCCCCGCGCCGCCAATCTCCTTGAGCACGATATGGCGGGCATAGCGTTCCAGCTGCTCGTCGGAGAGGGCGGCGGGGGATGGGGTCATGAGGAACGGACTCCGGTCGATCCGAAACCACCCGAACCCCGGACGGTCGAGTCCAGTTCCTCCACCTCGGCGAAGCGGGCCATCTGGACCGGGGCCGCCACAAGCTGCGCGATGCGGTCGCCCCGTGCGATGACGAAGGGCGCATCGCCAAGGTTGATGAGGATGATCTTCAATTCGCCGCGATAATCCGCGTCGATCGTGCCCGGCGTGTTGGGCAGGCTGATCCCATGTTTGAGGGCGAGGCCCGAACGGGGGCGCACCTGCACTTCATAGCCGGCCGGGATGGCCATGGCGAAGCCGGTCGCGACGGCATGGCGCCCGCCGGGCTGCAACGTCACGTCTTCGGCCGAGACCACGTCCATCCCCGCCGCATGCGCCGTCGCATAGCCGGGTACGGGCAACCCTTCGCCATGCGGCAGGCGCTTGAGGCGGATTTCAATCGGAGCGAGATGCGAGGGCATGGGCGACCTTTTCGATGAGGCGGGCGGCAACGGCATCCTTGGGCAGATGATCCCAGCTTTCGACGCCTTGCGCGGTGATGATATGGACGCTGTTATCGTCGCCGCCCATCACATCCCCCGACACGTCATTGGCGACGATCCAGTCCGCGCCCTTGCGCGCCAGCTTGGCTTGCGCATGTTCGGCCAGCTTCTCCGTCTCCGCCGCGAAGCCGACCAGAAGCGCCGGGCGCTGCGCATGGCGGCCGAGCGTCGCCAAAATATCGGGATTTTCGACCAGCGTGAGCGGCGCGGGCTTGCCCGATCCGTCCTTCTTGAGCTTCTGCCCGGCGGCGGCATCGGTGCGCCAGTCGGCCACGGCAGCGACCATGATCGCGGCATCGGCGGGCAGCGCCGCCTCTACCGCCGTCATCATCTGCCGGGCGGTCTCCACATCCACCCGGTCGACGCCGGGCGGGGTGGGCAGATGCACCGGCCCTGCGACAAGGGTGACGCGCGCGCCTGCCCTTGCAGCGGCAGCGGCGATGGCGAAGCCCTGCTTCCCCGATGAGCGATTGGCGATGTAGCGCACCGGATCGATCGGCTCGTGGGTCGGCCCGGCGGTGATCAGGATGTGGCGGCCCTTCAACCCGCTTCCGTTCGCTTTGCGCATGTCGAGAAGCGGGGATGCGCCCGGCTTCTCGACTGCGCGCGAAGCGAACGGCGGCTGGAGCACACGCGTAATCGCCTCGACAATTGCCTCAGGGTCAGGCAGCCGTCCCTTGCCGAACTCGCCGCACGCCATCTCGCCCTCGTCCGGCTCCAGCACATGGATGCCGTCGGCGCGTAGCTGCGCGATATTTCTCTGCGTGGCGGCATGGTGCCACATGCGCACATTCATGGCGGGCACGGCCAGCACCGGCTTGTCGGTGGCGAGCAGCAGTGTGGTGGCAAGGTCATCGGCGATGCCCGCCGCCATCTTCGCCAGGATATTGGCGGTGGCGGGCGCGACCACGACCAGATCGGCCTGCCGCGAAAGCTGTATATGCCCGATCTCGCGTTCTTCCTTGAGGTCGAACATGTCGCCATAGACATGGTCTTCGGTCAGCACGCCCAGCGACAGGGGCGTCACGAACCGGCTGGCGCTGCCCGTCAGCACGGCGCGCACGGCGATGCCGCGTTTCCTGAGCAGCCGCACCAGCTCCAGCGACTTGTAGGCCGCGATGCCGCCGGACACGATCAGGAGGATGCGGGGCTGAGTCATAGCTGAATGTGTAGCAGGGCGGTCGCCAGCGCTCCAGCCACGGCGGCGACCCCGGCGACGGCGGCATAGCGCCACCCCCCGCCGACGCGGATCAGCTTCACCTCGGTCAACGGCGGCGGCGGCGGCGCGCCGCCTTTTTCGGGGAAGGCTTCCTCGATCCGCCGGACGAGGCCGGGCAGCCGCTGGAGCGTGCGCCAGTTTTCGATCAGCGCGTCAGCCGCCTTCGCCTCCGGCCCCAGTTCGGATCGCAGCCATTCCTTCACATAGGGGCCGCTGGTTTCCCACAGGTTGATGTCGGGGTCGAGCGCCGTCGCGACGCCCTCCACCATGACCATCGTCTTCTGGAGCAGCAGCAGGTGCGGCTGGGTCTGCATATCGAAATCGCGGGTGATGGCGAACAGGCCGTCCAGCATGCCGCCGACCGACAGTTCGCGCACGGGCTTGCCGCGCATCGGCTCGCCCACGGCGCGCAGGGCGGTCGCGAACTCCTCCACATTATGGTGGCCGGGCACATATTGCGCCTCGAAATGGATTTCCGCCACGCGCTTGTAGTTGCCGGTGATCAGGCCATAGAGGATTTCCGCCAGCCACATGCGCGCGCGCCGGTCGATGCGGCCCATGATGCCGAAGTCGATCGCCACGATATCGTTGTTCGCGGTGACGAACAGGTTGCCCTGATGCATGTCCGCGTGGAAGAAGCCTTCGGCAATGGCCTGCCGCAGGAAGGCGTTGACCAGCCGCGCGGCCAGTTCCTTGACGTCATGGCCAGCGGCGATCAGCGCGTCGCGATCGGAAATCTTGATCCCGTCGATCCACTCCATCGTCATGACCTTGCCGGTCGTGCGATCCCAGTCGATCCGCGGTACTCGATAGCCGGGCATCGCCTGCATCGCTTCGGCCAGTTCGGAAGCCGACGCCGCTTCCCGCCGCAGGTCCAGCTCGCGCGCGGTCCAGCGCTTCATATTGGCGATGACGAGGCGGGGGCGCAGCCGCGCGATCTCGCCACCCAGCATCTCGGCATGGGCGGCCGCCCATTCATAGGTCTGGATGTCGCGGTTGAACTGGTCCGTGACGCCGGGGCGGATGACCTTCACCGCGACCTCGCGTCCATCGGCGGTCACCGCGCGGTGCACCTGCGCGATGGAGGCCGCGCCCACCGGATCTTCGTCGAAACGGCTGTACAGCGCCTCAAGCGGCCGTCCGAAACTCTGCTCCACCTGCGCGCGGATGGTGGCGAAGGGGACGGGCGGCAGCGCATCCTGAAGGCGCAGCAGGTCGTTCGCCGCTTCCTCGCCGACCAGATCGGGGCGCGTCGCCAGCGTCTGGCCCAGCTTGATCGCCGCCGGACCGATCGCCTGGAAAGCGTCGGCATAGCGCGGCTGGCGCGGCACGCGGGCGCCGATCCGCGCCAGCCTGACCAGCCGCCGCACGGGCGAGGGGGTCAGCGGATCACGCTCGATCCCCCGCAATGCGCCGTGGCGCGCCAGGGTGCGGCCCCATTTCAGCAGCCGCCATATATGCGTCACATGGGCAGGCACAGCCGCTCAGATCTTCCAGCCGCTGTGGATCGCGACCAGCCCGCCCAATATCGGCTCGACCCTGGTCTGGACGAAACCGGCGGCGCGGATCATCCTTTCGAATTCCGGCATGGGCGGGAAGCGGCGGATCGATTCGATCAGGTAGCGATAACTGTCCTCGTCATCGGCCAGCAGCTTGCCGAGCCTGGGCACCAGCCGGTGCGAATAGACGTCATAGACATCGGCGAAACCGGGCCAGGTGGTGGTGGAAAATTCCAGGCAGAAAAAGCGCCCGCCATATTTCAGCACCCGGTGCGCTTCCCGCAGCGCCTTGTCGATATGGGTGACGTTGCGGATGCCGAACGCGATGGTGTAGGCGTCGAAGCTGCGATCGGAAAAGCCGAGTTCCTCCGCATTCTGTTCCGACCAGACCAGTCCTTCCAGTCCCTTCTTGCGCGCGCGTTCCATGCCGACGGCCAGCATTTCGGAATTGATGTCCGCCACGGTCACATGCGCGCCATGTTTCGCGAGGCGGAAGGCGATGTCGCCGGTGCCGCCCGCCATGTCCAGGATGGCTTCGTCGCGGCGCGGCTTCACGCGGTTGACGAACTGATCCTTCCAAAGCCGGTGCGCGCCGCCCGACATGGCGTCGTTCATCAGGTCATATTTGGACGCGACGTTGGAAAAGACGGCGCGAACCATCCCTTGCTTTTCAGTAGCATCGACATCGCGATAGCCAAAGGATGCGGTCTCGGTCATGGGCAACGCTCTAGCCACAGATTGGCCGCCATGCCAGCCGCCTTTTCGCGGGCCTGCTTCTCTCACGCCGCCCGAACGCCTAAATGGGTGCGATGCCTGAGCTTCCCGAAGTCGAAACCACCGTCGCTGGCCTGCGCTCCGTACTGGAAGGCAGCGTGTTGACCCGCGTCGAGCCGCGTCGCGCCGACCTGCGCTTCCCCATCCCCGCCGACCTGCGGCAGCGGCTTACCGGAGCCAGGGTGACGGGCCTGTCCCGGCGCGCGAAATATGGGCTGGTGGAGACGGATCGCGGCGACACGCTGATCTTTCATTTGGGGATGTCCGGGCGCTGGCGAATCGATCCGGCGGAGATCGGCGCGCATGATCATCTGTTGCTGGAAACGGAAGGCGGGCGGCTGCTCTCGCTCAACGACCCGCGCCGGTTCGGTTCGCTCGATCTGGTGCGCAGCGATGCATGGGCGGACTATGCGCCCTTCACGCGCATGGGGCCTGAGCCGCTGGGACCGGACTTTTCCGCCGATGCCCTGGCGCGCGCGCTGGAGGGGAAGGCGGCGTCGATCAAGTCGGCGCTGCTCGACCAGCGCGTGGTCGCGGGGCTGGGCAACATCTATGTGTGCGAGGCGCTCAACATGGCGGGCATAGCGCCCACGCGCCCGGCAGGGCGGATCGGCCGCGCGCGCCTCATCCTGCTGGTCGACGCCATCCGGCAGGTGCTGACGGCGGCCATCGCGGCGGGGGGATCGACCCTGCGCGACTATGCGCGGCCCGATGGCGAGCTGGGCTATTTTTCGAAGCAATGGCGCGTCTATGGCCGGGAAGGGGAAAGCTGCGCCTGCGGGGGCGCGATCCGGCGGCGGACCGATGGCGGGCGGTCGACCTTCTACTGCCCCAGATGCCAGAAGTAGCGCCGCTCTGCCGGTTGACGATGGTGCCGAACCCCTGTAAGGGGCGCACCTTCACGGGGCTGGCAGGCGATTCCGGCTGGCTCCATTTCCGAGATTTGACGAGACCGAGGATTGTAAATGGCCAATACGCCGCAAGCCAAGAAGCGCATCCGCCGCAACGCCCGCCGCGCCGAAATCAACGGCGCCCGCATCAGCCGGATCCGCACCCTGGTGAAGAAGGTCGAAGCCGCTCTCGCCGCTGGCGACAAGACGGCGGCGGCCTCGGCGCTTCAGTCGGTGCAGCCTGAACTGGCGCGCGGCGTGGCGCGCGGCGTGCTGCACAAGAATACCGCGGCCCGCAAGTTCGGCCGCCTGACCAAGCGCGTCAGCGCGCTCGGCTGAGCCGCAGCCAAGATTTACTGTCAGATCGAGATCGCCCGTCCCGCAGATGCGGGGCGGGCTTTTTTCATTGGTCTGTAACAGAACGGCACGCCGGGAGGGCCATTGCGGCATGGCCGGATTCCCGCGATTCGAGCAAAACAGGGTCAGACCCTACCTGCATAATATATTGAATATATTGCCATTTTTTAAATCTGGCGCATTTCCGCGGGTTTGTTGAGTCAACGGCTTTATTTCACATTTTTGACCCGGGCCGCCCTTGATCAGGCGAAGAAGGCCTGTCTATTTTCAACTCTCTGGCCGCCAGCGAATCGATTTTGGCGGCCGTCATACGGTTAGTCGGCACAGGTGCGTTGGAAAGGCGATGCTTTTCCAAATGGTTCTCTGTGTCTTGAAGCTCCGCTCCGGGGCACAGTTGATGGGGGTCGACTGTTTTATGAAGGGTATTGCGGCATTGACTGGAAGTTCGCCTGTTCAGGATGCGCAGGACCATGCGCGTCTGGATGCGGCCTGGGACGCCATCCGCGCTGGTCTGCGCCGCGACATTGGCGCGCGCATGTTCGACCAGTGGCTGAAGGCCGCCCGGCTGGGCGAATATTGCCCGGATTCGCAGACGCTGGACCTGCTGTTCGCGTCCGATTTCACCGCCAATTTCGTTTCGGGCCATTTCGGTGACCGGATTCGCATGGCCTGGCGTAGCGCGGCGGCCGGAGTGCGCGAAGTCCGCCTGCGCCGCGCGCCCAACGCCATGGGGCCGCGCCTTCTGGAAGTCGCGCCCGTGCAGGAGCTTGCCGAGCCGCAGGAATCAGAAGCGCAGGAAGGCCCCGCCGCCTGCAATTTCCAGCCGCGCCATAGCTTCGACGATTTCGTGACCGGCGAAACCAACCAGCTTGCCTGGTCGGCGGCCCAGGCGCTGGCGGGCGAGGCGCAACCCCGGTTCAGTCCGCTTTTCATCCATGGCGGCACGGGGCAGGGCAAGACGCACCTGCTGCATGCGATCGCGGGCAGCTTTTCAGGCCATTCGCCTACCGCCCCGGTGCTCTATATGTCGGCCGAACGGTTCATGATGGAATTCGTGAACGCGATGCGCGCCAATGACACCATGACGTTCAAGGCGCGGCTGCGCGCGGCGCGGCTGCTGCTGATCGACGACATCCAGTTCATCGCGGGCAAGGGATCGACGCAGGAGGAGTTTCTCCACACGATCAACGACCTGATCGATTCGGGCGCCCGGATCGTCGTGACCGCCGACCGCGCGCCGCAACTGCTCGATTCGATCGATCCGCGCATCCTGTCGCGCCTGGCCGGCGGGCTGGTGGCGGATATTCGCCCTGCCGGTCTGGACCTGCGCCTCGCCATATTGGAAGCCAAGCGCGCCATCGCGGGCGACCCGCCGGTGCCCGATGCCGTGATCGACTTCCTCGCACGGTCGATCCGCTCCAACATCCGGGAACTGGAAGGCGCGTTCAACAAGCTGATCGCCTATGGCCAGTTGACCGGGCGCTCGATCGACCTGGAATTTGCCCAGGGGATGCTCGCCGACGCCGTGCGCGCCAATGCGCGCCGGATCACGGTGGATGAAATCCAGAAGGTCTGCGCCGCGCATTACAAGATCGACGCGGCGGAGATGCGCTCCAAGCGCCGCGCGCGCGCTGTCGCCCGGCCTCGGCAGGTCGCCATGTATCTCGCCAAGAAGATGACGCCGCGTTCGCTGCCGGAGATCGGACGGATCTTCGGCGGGCGTGATCACAGCACCGTGATCCACGCCGTCAAGACGATCGAAGAGTTGCGGCAGACGAATCCCGACATGGATGCCGACATTCGCGCGTTGCAGCGTCAGCTGGAAAACTGATCCTTGGAGAATAGGGCATGAGGGCGGCGGCGCGCGATTTCATCCGGCATGTCGCGCTGCTGCTGGCGGCGCTGCTGTGCCTGCCGCCTGCCCTCGCGCAGGTGCCTGCGGCCTCCCCGCCGCCCGCCGATGTGCGTGTGGCGCTGGATACGTCTGCGGGGCGCATCCTGGTCGCCGTCCACCTCGCCAAGGCCCCTGTCACCGCCGCCAATTTCCTGCGCTATGTCGATCAGAAGCGGTTCGACGGCACGCTATTCTACCGCGGCGTCGGTTCGGCCGATTACGGCTTTGTGCAGGGCGGCGCGCAGAATGATCCCAAGCGCGTCCTGCCGCCGATCGCGCATGAGCCCACCAGCAGGACCGGCCTCACCCATGACGATGGCGCGCTGTCCATGGCCCGCTATGCGCCGGGGAGTGCGACGGGGGATTTCTTCATCGTGCTCGGCAAGATGCCGGGCATGGACGCGCAGCCGCAAGCGCCGGGCGATAATCAGGGCTTCGCGGTGTTCGCCCATGTGGTCGAGGGCATGGACGTGGTCCGCGCGATCCTGGCCGCGCCCAAATCCCCGGCAGCGGGCGAGGGCGTGATGAAGGGGCAGATGCTGGAACAGCCGGTAAAGATCATCAGCGCCCGGCGCGTGCCCTGATCCGCAGCGGGCAAAGGAAAGCCCGGCGGTTTCGGGCCGCCGGGCGCTTCCATGCCGATGAGGAGCGTCAGCCCCGCTTTTCCGGCGGCAGCGTGATCTTCACCTGCTCCCCATTCTGACCGGGGAAGCCGGTGAACATGGCGTCGATCAGATTGGGCACCAGATAGGTCAGCCGGTTCGACAGCGACTGCGCCGTGGCCCGGCCTTCGAACAGGCGGCGGTTATCGGCAGCCCGATCGATCTTCATGCTGAGGTCGCTGGTATAGACGGTATAGCTGCTGACATCGGTATAGCCGGGGCCGAACAGCCAGGGATCATAGAAACCATAGCCCCAGGGGCGTCCCCACCGGCCGCGCCATCCCCAACTGCCATAAAAGGGGTCTGGTCCCCAATTCGTCGACCGGACGCGCTCGCGCCCGTTGTCGACGCCATAAGCAACGCGAACGATCAGGTCCGCCCGCGCCGGATCATTGGCGGCGACATAGCCGGTCTGGCTCAGCCGCTGGCTGATCAGCCCGGCATATTGCGAAAATTCAAGGCCGCCCGCCAGACTGGGATCGTCAGCCACGATGGTGAAGCTCTGTCCGGCCGGGGCCGGCAACTGCTGGAATCGGGCAACGTCCGCCTTGAAGGAGGTGGCGCAGCCCGAAAGGGTCACGAGCGCCAGCGCGGGCGCCGCGATCAAACCAATCTTCTTGAAACGGCTCATGAGTTCGCGTCCTGTATCAGGCCAAGGCCTGGCTATCACTATTGCGCCCCGCAGTAGCAGAACGCAACTGAACATCATTTGAACGCTTCAAAGAGGCAAATGGACGCAAATCATGTCCGCCCGGCGGCGCGGCCGGGCGGACATTGCTCTGGATCAGCGCATCAGGCCCATGGCGTCATAGGCGGCGCGCAGCACCGGGTCCGCCGCGGCCCTCGCCCTGGCCGCGCCCTTTTCCAATATCGCGTCGAGCGCGGCGTCGTCGGTCCGCAAATCGGTAAAGCGCGTGCGGATGGGGCGCAGCGTTTCGACCAGCAATTCGCCCAGCGCAGGCTTGAACGCGCCGAATCCCTTGCCCGCAAATTCGGCGCATACCGCGTCCGCGCTCATCCCCGTCAGCGTCGCGTAGATGCCGACCAGGTTGCTGGCCTCGGGCCGTCCGGCAAGGCCCTGCGCATCGCTGGGCAGGGGCTCAGGATCGGTCCTGGCCTTCTTCACCTTCTGCATGATCGCATCGTCATCGTCGGTCAGGTTGATGCGGCTCATGTCCGATGGGTCGGATTTCGACATTTTCGCCGTGCCATCGCGCAGCGACATGATGCGCGCCGATTCCTTGGGAATGATGGGGTCGGGCAGGGTGAACAGCTCAACGCCGAAATCGGTGTTGAACTTGGCCGCGATGTCCCGCGCGAGTTCCAGATGCTGCTTCTGGTCCTCGCCCACGGGAACATGGGTCGCGTTATAGGCAAGGATGTCGGCGGCCTGGAGCACGGGGTAGACGAACAGGCCGACCGAAGCGCCCTCGCGATCCTTGCCCGCCTTGTCCTTGAACTGCGTCATGCGGTTGAGCCAGCCGATCCGGGCCGTGCCGTTCAGCAGCCAGCACAGCTCCGCATGGGCGGGAACCCGCGCCTGGTTGAACAGGACGGAACGGTCGGGGTCGATTCCCGCGGCGACCAATGCCGCCGCCATGTCGCGCACGTTGCGAATGCGCTGCTCGCGCGCCTCATGCACCGTGATGCTGTGCATGTCGGCCAGGAAGAAGAAGCATTGGCTTGTCGAATCCATCTCGTCCTGCATGCGCACCCAATTGCGGATCGCGCCCAGATAATTGCCCAGGTGCAGATTGCCGGTCGGCTGGATGCCGGAAAGGACGCGCATTCTTCTATCCGTTCTTAGCTGTTGCTGGTGGAACCCTTGCGGCGGATCAGCGCCTTGAGGTCGGACACCCGATAAGCGCCCGTGAGGAAACAGGCTAGCCCGTAAAGCGCGATGCCCGCGCCCACCAGCAGGACGAGCGCGCCATAACGCATCATCATGGTCCCGCCGAGCCACGGATCGAGCAGGTCTTCGCCAGCGAACAGGGCTGCGCCCATGACGATGGCCGCCAGCGCGAGCCGGGGCAGGCGGCGGCGCAGCTGCGCGTCGGCGGCGAAATGCCCGCGCTTGACCAGCGTCGAATAGAGCATCGCCACATTGACGGTGGAGGAAAGGGCGGTGGCGAGCGGCGGGCCGACATGCCCCGCAAGCGGAATCAGCACCAGATTGCCGGCGATGTTGATGAGGATCGACAGCATCGCGTAGCGCACCGGCGTTTTCGTGTCGCCGCGCGCATAATAGCCGGGCGTCAGCACCTTCACCAGCACATAGGAGGGCAGGCCGATCGAAAAGGCGGACAGCGCCCATCCGCATCGCTGTGCATCCTCCGCCGTGAAGCGGCCATATTGGAACAGGCCGCGTACGATCGGTTCGGCGACCGTGATGAAGGCCACCGTGGCGGGCAGCGTCAGGAACAGCGCCAGTTCGATGCCGCGATTCTGCGTTTCCATGGCTTGCTGGTCCTGGCCGGTCGACAGCAGGCGCGAAATGGTGGGCAGCAGGATGGTGCCAAGGCCGATGCCGATCAGGCCCAGCGGAAGCTGGTTCAACCTGTCGGCATAATAGATATAGGTGATCGACCCCGCCGCCAGCAGCCAGCCGGACAGCGCCGTCGATATCAGCAGGTTGATCTGTTGCGCGCCCGCGCCCGCCGCAGCAGGCACGATCAGGCGCAGCAGTTCCCGGACGTCGCCATCAAGGCGCGGCCTCCGCAGCCGCATCGACACGCCCGCCCTCCGGCACGCCCAGATCAGCCAGAGCAACTGGAGCGCGCCGCCCACGGTGACCGATATCGCCTGCACCCGCGCGGTCGCATATTCGTCCGGCCCGTGGAAGAACCACAGGCCAGCGATCATGGCGACGTTGAGCAGGATCGGCGCGGCGGCATTCACCCAGAATTTGTCGAGCGAATTCAATATGCCGCCCAGCAGCGACGCAAGGCTGATCAGCGCCAGATAGGGCAGGGTGATGCGCGAGAGGGTGACAGCGAAGGCGAACTGTTCGGGCGTCGGGTTCTGCCGCGAAAAGCCCCCCGACAGCAGCCAGGTGATCGGCCAGGCAGCGGCGATGAGCGCGATCGTGAAGAGGATCAGCACCGGCAGCAGGACCGCCAGCGCGCGCTCGGCGAAAAGATACGCCCCGCTCATGCCGTCCGGCCCGGCCGCCTTGCGGTTGAACAGCGGAATGAAGGCAGCGGAAAAGGCGCCTTCGGCAAACAGCGCCCGGAACATATTGGGCAGGCGGAAGGCGACGCCATTGAAGGCGTCGGATGCAAAGCCCGCGCCGACATAACGGGCGGCCAGAGAATCGCGCACCAGCGCGAGCACGCGGCTGGCAAGCGTCAGCCCGCCTACCGATCCCAGCGCCTTGACCAGCTTCATGCCGGAATATCTCCGCCCGTCCGGGCCGGGCCTTCGCACGCCCTGTTCTTTCCCGAAGAAAAAGGCCGCCCCAGCTCAGGGCGAACGGGAGCGGAGATCATCTCCGGCCTCAGGCGTGGCCCGCCGGTTCGCCCGCCGTCTGCGTCATCGCCTGCGCCTGCTGCATGTAGAGCGCCCCGAAATCGATCGGGTCGAGCAGCAGCGGCGGGAAGCCGCCGTCGCGGATGGCGTCGGCCAGCACGCGGCGCGCGAAGGGGAAGATGAGGCGCGGCGCTTCGGCCAGCATGAACGGCTGGACCTGATCTTCAGGCACGTTGCGCATGCCGAAGATGGCGGCATAGACCAGTTCGACGGCAAAGGCGGTGCCCTGCGGCGCGGTTGCCTTGACCTCGACCTTCAGGGACACTTCGACGACTTCCTCACCCACCTTGTCCGCGCCGATGTTGAACTGAACGTCGATCTGCGGCTGGTCCTGCCATTGATAGACGGCCGGGGCGTTCGGATTTTCGAACGACAGGTCCTTCACATATTGGCTGATAAGCGCGATCTGCGGCCCGTTATCGGCGCCGTTGCCCGTGCTGGCGGTCTGGATGGTATCGGCTTCGTCGGCCATTTGCGCTTCCTGATGATCCCTGTTGGACAGCGGGCGGCGTGCCCGCCCGTCGATGGGCCGTGCGTCTAGCAGGGGCGGCGGGGCAGGGCAATGGCGGCGCGGAAGCGGCATTTGAATATGCGCGGAAACATGCCTATGTTGGCTGCGTTACTGTTTTTCGTGCTAGCCAAAGGGTGTTCTGCCCCGTGTATGTGATTGTTATCCTCGCGCTGATCGCCGGCTTCCTGGCGTTGCGGCTTTATTCCGTCCTGGGCAAGCGGACGGGGCATGAGCAGGAGCCTGCGCTGCGCCCGGCGGAAGAACGCGCCAAGGTCGCCGTTCTCCAGCCCCGCACCGTCACCGACATGCCCGGCGATTCGATCCGCCTTTCGGACGGCTTCATCGCGCCCGGCGGCGAAGCGGGCGTGCGCGCGCTGATCGCGGCCGACCGCAATTTCGACGTGCCCCAGTTCATGGAAGGCGCGAAGAATGCCTATCGCATGGTGCTGGAGGCTTTCTGGCGCGGCGATCGCCAGGAACTGGAATGGCTGTGCGACGCCGATGTGCTTGCCTCGTTCGAAGAAGCGATCGCGGCGCGCGAGGCGGCGGGCCATGTCCTCGACAACCGGCTCGTCCGCATCGAAAAGGCGCAGATCGTCGACGCCAGCGTCAACGGCCGCATCGCCGAAGTGTCGCTGCGGTTCGAGGCGGATATCGCGGCGGTCACGCGCGACAAGGATGGCAATGTCGTCGCCGGGTCTCTGACGGACGCGGTGAGCACGAACGACATCTGGACCTTCACGCGCGACCTGCGCAGCACCGATCCCAACTGGAAGCTCAGCGAAACCGACGAGGCGGCATGACTCTGCGCCAGTCGGGGGGCGCGCTGCTG
>NZ_ATHO01000075.1 GCF_000445065.1 Sphingobium quisquiliarum P25
CGACAGCCTACCTCTGACTGCCGCCAATCTTTGCAACAGAGCCGCAGCGCGAGCCATTCCAGGGCCCGGGCGCGGGCAAGGCCTTCCGTGGGCAGCAAGGCCTTTTCGGGCACGAGTTCCGCGATATGGTTGAGGATGGCGATATTTTCGGTCAGGACATCATCGCCGATCTGGAGCGCGGGCACCCGCGCCCACGGGTTTTTCTGACGATAGGCGTCTGAAAACTGGGCGTTTTGCGTCAGGTCGATCAGCTCCGCCTCATAAGGAAGGCCGGCTTCCTCCAATGCGGCATGGGACGCCAATGAGCATGAACCTGGATTGTAGTAGAGCTTCAACATGTCCCTGCAATTCTCCTGCGGACTGGGCAAAAAATGGCTTAATGCATATGTTCGGCACCGGAGCGTCGCCCCGAACGGAAGCAATCATCCGCCCGGTCGGAAAACGCTCCGAAACGACAGGCCGGAGCATTCCATCCGATGCGATCAGGCCGAAATGTTCAAAAATCCATCGGCTTCGAAAACCTTTCTGGCACGTTCCTCAATCCGATCCGCAAGTGACCTGCGAAGCGGCATGCCGTTCGAGACTTTTCTCAGCGTGTTATAGCTGAAGCCGAATGTTTCGAATATCTCCTCATTATTTCTCATCGTCGACAATGATGTGATCCGATCGGCGATCGAGGGATCCAAACAGCGCATTCCATTAGGCATTCGATCTTCCCCTACTGACGAATTCCAGCCGGTGCACGGTCGCAACTTGCCTGCCCGCGCAGTTCATCGGGCCATTCCCGCCGTTCCGGAAAACAGGCGGCGGGGTTTCCCCCTGGACCATGTTGCGCATGGGCCGGACACGCAGCGAGCGGGCCAGCGGACGTCGAGGCCGGGAGCGGATTGCGACGGACGCGCCGCGCATTGCCCGGAGATCGAAGCATAGGAATATCCTCTCCATGCGCTGTTATGGATCAGCGCCTGTCTTATCCGGCACGTCGGTGATTATTATGCTTATCGGGCCGTCCGGAAAGGATCGCAGCTTTCGCCTGCGGAGGAAATTGCTGCAAATGAATTAGGAATATTCGCGATACGGATTTGATCGAAACGGGGCCAACTGCCCACAAATCGGTCATGGGGATTGAGCGACCGCGCTTTGAAAGCAGCCATCGCATGCTATGGTCGCCTTGAGCATTTCCCGGCAGGCGGAATATCCGCCGACCGGAAAGCCCGCTAAAACAGGAAGCCGGAGCAGCCGGGCCGACGCCGTCGGACCGGACGCCGCTTCGGCTTCGCATCGCCAGGAATTGGAAGCGAACATGTCTCGAGACAATGCCATCGTCATGCGATACGACAATCCCGACATTCCGTCCGGCCGCGACATCGTATATCTTCACGGCCGCGGCAGCACCGAAAGGGAAGCGGGGTTCGCGCTGCCCCTTTTCGGCCGCGCGAATGTTCGCTCCTATCGCGGGCCGCTTCCCCAGGGGCCGGGGTTCGCCTGGTTCGAAAATGCCGGGATCGGCGTCGCCCTGCCCTCCAGCCTGTCGGGCGAAACGTCGAAGGTCGGCGACTGGATCGCCGCAGATACCGGCCGCCAACGGCCCTGGCTATGCGGTTTCAGCAACGGCGCCGCGATGGCCGCCAGTCTTCTGCTCAGCAATCCGGGGGCCTATAGCGGCCTCATCATGATCGGCGGCTGCTTCGCGGTGGAGGACGGCGACCTGCCGGACAACGGCCTGCTCGACAAGCCGGTCCTCTTCTGCCGGGGCCAATTCGACGATGTGATCCCGCGCCACAAGTTCGAGCAGGCGGAAGCCTATCTCTCCGGCCCCAGCGGCGCGCGGGCGACTTTCATCCCTTATGAAGGCGGGCATGAACTGCCGTTGCCGATCAAGGCGGCGGTGCAGGGCTGGCTCGGCGCGGAAAGCCGCTGAATTTCGTCCCGTCCTTGGCCATGGCCGAACGGGAGCGCCGGATGATCGAGAACCGGCCGCATCCGGAAATGATCGGATGCGGCCGGCACTGTTCCAGGATCAGGCCTTTGCTTATGCGGTGATCGGCGGAAGCCCCTCCACCGCGCGGCTCAGAAGCTGCACGATGCCCTCCTCCGTGATCGGACGGGGGTTGGGATAGGGGTTGGCGACCGCCAGCGCGGCGGCCTTCGCGATGCCGTCCTTGGGCATGCCGAGCTTCGCCAGCGACATTTCCGCGCCCAGGCCCACCGCCAGTTCGTACAGCTTGGTCGCGGGGTCGCCGCCGCCTAGTGCGCGGCTAGCCCGTTCCATCGCCTCCGGCACCGACGGCGCATTATAGGCGATCGCATGGGGCAGCACGGCGGTGTGGGTCTGCGCATGCGGCATGTCGAAGGTGCCGCCCAGCGTGTGGCAGAGCTTGTGGTGCAGCGCGACGCTCGCCGGGCTCTGTTGCAAAAATCGTGAAGCTTGAGCATGCTTGGCGGAG
>NZ_ATHO01000076.1 GCF_000445065.1 Sphingobium quisquiliarum P25
CGTGACCGTCGCTCCCGCCCCGGCGAGTGCCGACGCGATGGAGATTCCCACGCCCGACGATGCGCCGGTGACGATGGCGGTCCGGCCGCTCAGGTCCATGCCGCGCAGCACATCGTCTGCGGTGGGTAAGTCCGCGCTGTCGTCAGTGGGCATTGCCTCTCCTTCTTTTGTCCGGGGCAGTTTACCGCGCGGCGCATGGCGGGCCAATCCGGCCCTTGCCGTTTGGCGCATGATCCAGCAACATAGCGCATCTTTTCGACATGGAGCGGCCATGGCCATTCGCATCGCCGATGCGCAGCGCAGCGACGATCTGGTGCAGCGGCATATCGCCCTGCCGGGCGTGGTGGTGGAACTGTGCGCCTTTCCTGAGGTGGAGCCGGAAACGGTGGTGGTGAAGGAGCAGCAGGCGATCCTGTCGCTTGGGCTGTCGCGCCTGATGCCAGGTTCCTTCGGGCGGGTGGCGGGAAGCGGGCGCGCGCCCTTCGTCCGCTTCGGCGCCCTGGGCTTCCGCCCCGCAGGCGTGCCGATGGAAATGCATGTGTCCGGCGGTGCCTTCCACACGCTGCGCTGCCGTTTCGAAGAGGCGCGCATCCGCCAGGCGCTTGGCCCCGGCCCGCTGGACGAAGCCGCGCTGGCGGCCTGTTTCGACATTCGCTCGCAGGCGATGGAAGACGCCATGCTGCGCCTCGCGGTCGAGGTGGACCAGCCGCAGACGGACAGCGCTGCCGTCGCGCAGGCGCTGGTGACGATCCTGCTGATCGACCTGAAACGCTATCTGGCCGGGACCATGGCGCGCATCCATCGTCACCGGGGCGGGCTGACGCCGCGCATGCTGCGCCGGGTGCTGGAGCGCATCGACGAAAGCGGACCGCCGCCCGATATCGACAGCCTCGCGGCATCCTGCGGGCTTAGCCGGTTTCACTTCATGCGCAGCTTCCGCGCCACCATGGGGATCAGTCCCGGCGCTTTCACGCAACAGGTGCGCATGCGCCGCGCCAAGGCCCTGCTCGCGGGAGACGAGCGCAGGCCGCTTGCGGACATTGCGCGCGAACTCGGCTATTCCGGCGCGCCCGCCTTCTGCGCGGCCTTCCGGCAGCAGGTCGGGCACTCGCCCGCCGCTTATCGCAGCCTGCTTTTCAAATAACCCCGCTCCAGACATGAAGCGGGGTCAAGTTTGGGTCGCACTACAGGCAAAAACCTGCGCGGCATGAACGCGTCCGCCTCGTTGCGGTTCCGACATAATCCTTAAGGGTAAGTCGGCGTCCCCATAGTGCCCCTGAACCTGCGCGTGCCATGAAACCCGATGGCCCGCGCAACGTTTCGCCAGCATAATGAGGCCGGGATGATGAGGGAGGAATTACTGATGAGATTGTTGGCTTTCATGGCGATCGCAGCCGGTGCGGCATCGGCCGCCCAGGCCCAGTTGCCTGCCGCCAGTCCCGTGCTTTCGCCGGAGGAGACATTGCTGGTGGTCAGCGGGGAAGGGCAGAGCCGCCGCGTGCCGGACGTCGCCCTCTTCTCGGCGGGCGTGGTGACGCAGGGCAAGACCGGCGGAGAAGCGCTGAGCGCCAACGCCGCGCGCATGGATGAGGTGGTGAGGGCGCTCAAGCGCGCGGGCATAGCGGATCGCGATATCCAGACGTCCGCTCTGTCCCTGCAACCGCAATATTCCAACCCCGAACAGGAGGCGCAGATGCAGGCGCGTCTCAGCCGCCAGCCCTATGTCCCGCCAGCCCAGCCGCAGGCGCCGCGCATCATCGGCTATGAAGCGCGTAACAATGTGCAGGTGCGCGTGCGCAAGCTGGGCGCCATGGGATCGATCATCGACACGCTTGTCTCGGCGGGCGCCAATCAGGTCGACGGCCCGTCCTTCACCCTGGATGATTCCAAGGCCGCTCTGGATGAGGCGCGGGTCGAAGCCGTGAAGGAAGCCCGCTCCCGCGCCGAACTCTACGCGCGCGCGGCGGGCCTCAGGATCAGCCGCATCCTGTCGATCAGCGAGGGCGGAGGCTATTATCCGCCGCAGCCGGTCATGGTCACCGGCCGTTTCGCCGGATCGGCCGCGCCCCCTCCGCCGCCCAGCCCGGTCGCTCCCGGTGAACTGACGCTCGGCACCACCGTATCGGTGCAGTTCGCGCTGCGGCCGTAGCGCGCCGCCTTAGCCCTCATCCCGGCGCGGGCTTCACCGCGGGCACGATCCGCAGGATGATATAGCCGATGACGGCGGACGCGACGGAGCCGGACAGCACGCCCAGTTTCGCCGCGTCATTCTGGTGCGATCCTTCGCCAAAGGCGAGGCCGCCGATGAAGAGGCTCATTGTGAAGCCGATGCCGCACAGCACGGCCACGCCATAGACCTGCGCCCAGCGGGCGTCGCGCGGCCGTTCCGCCCAGCCCAGCCGGACCAGCAGCCAGATGACGGCGAAGATGCCGGACTGCTTGCCCAGGAACAGGCCCAGCGCCACGCCGGCCGGCACCGGCGTCAGCAGGTCGGACAGCGCGAATGCGCCAAGGGCCACGCCCGCATTGGCAAAGCCGAACAGCGGCACGATGGCATAGGCGACCCAGGGGTGCAGCTTATGTTCCATGCGGGAAAGGGGGGAAAGCTGGTCGTCGGGACGCCCCGGCGTCCGCGCCAGCGGCACCGTCATGGCGACGGCCACCCCCGCCAGCGTCGCATGCACGCCCGATTGCAGTACGCAGGCCCATACCGCTATTCCCACGGCTGCATAGGGGATCAAGCTGTTGACGCCCCGCCGGTTGCAATAAGCCAGCACCGCCAGCCCCAGCGCCGCGCCTGCCAGCGGCAGCAGCTTCAATTCGGCCGTGTAGAAAAGGGCGATGATGATCACGGCGATCAGGTCGTCGATGATCGCGACCGCCGTCAGGAAAATCTTGAGCGAGGAAGGAATGCGGCTGCCCAGCAGCGCCAGCACGCCCAGCGCGAAGGCGATGTCCGTCGCCGCCGGTATCGCCCAGCCGCGCAGGCCGCCGGGCTGGCCGCTGTTGAAGAGGATGTAGATGATCGCCGGGACGGTGACGCCCACCGCCGCCGCGACGCCGGGCAGGATGCGATCGGGCCATCGCGAAAGCTGGCCGTCCAGCAGTTCCCGCTTGATCTCCAGCCCCACCACCAGAAAGAACAGCGCCATCAGCCCGTCATTGATCCAGTGCAGCAGGCTCATCCCCGCGACATGATGGTGGAGCGCCGAAAAATAGCTTTCGGACAGGGGCGAATTGGCGACGGCCATGGCCGCGATCGCGGCCATGATCAGGATGATGCCGCCCGACGCCTCCGTCTTCAGGAAGGCGCGCATCATGGAAAAGGGGCGGGCGAGAGGTCTGACGGTGCTCATGCGGGGCAGGCGTAACGGTCGCGCACCGGCAGGGCTAGCCCGGCTGGCCGTTCATGACGCCTGACGCGGATAGACCACTGGCCCCCCGGCGGAAATCGCCTTCTGATAGGCAGGGCGGGCCCGGAACCGTTCGACATAGGCGCGCAGGTTCGCATGATCGGCCAGCAGGCCCGCGCTCTCCGCCAGTTCGAGCAGATAGGCGAGGTGAATGTCCGCGATCGTGAACTGATCGCCCATCAGCCAGGGGCCATCCCCCACGCCCTGCGCGATATAGCCGATGGTCTTGGCGAGTTCGGACTCGGCAAAGGCCGCCATCGCTCCCTGCAAGCCGCCAGTGACGCCCCCGATCAGGTTCAGCATGACCGGCAGCGCGGCGGAGCCTTCGACATAATGGAGCCATTCGTCGTGGATCACCCGCGCATCGCTTCCGGCGGGCGGAGCCAGGCGGCCATCGCCATAACGATCGTTGAGGTAGGACAATATGGCCGCCGATTCAGCGATGGTCAGCCCGTTGTCGACGATGACCGGGGCCTTGCCCAACGGGTGGACGGCGGCGAGTTCCGGCGGCGCGCGGAAGCTGGGCAATCTTTGATGCACCACCAGTTCATAGGGCAGCCCGAATTCTTCGAGCGCCCAGATGATGCGGGTCGATCGGGAATAGACGAGATGATGGAGCGTGATCATCGATAGGGGCCCTCTGGCGTTGGATGGACATGGCCTATACGTGCTTGCCGCACAGGCCCAGCGAAATTCGGTGCTTATGTCTCCCCGGTTCCCGACCCCGCCTCATTTCCCGTCAGTTCGGCGATGCAGGCGGCAAGGTCGGCCTGCCGGAATGGCTTGACCAGCCGCGTCAGGTCCGGCGCGACCCCGTCCGTTTCGGCATAGCCCGACACCAGCAGAACGGGCAGGCTGGGCCAGCGGCTTCGCACCTCCATGGCGAGGTCGCTCCCTGAACGGCCCGGCATAAGGTGATCGGTCACGATCAGGTCCGGGGTCAATCCGTCCGACAGCCTGTGCAGGGCCTCTTCGGCCGAGCTTGCCTCCACCACGTCGAACCCCAGTTCGGCCAGCATGTCCGCCGTGCTCGCCCGGACGAATGCTTCGTCGTCCACCAGCAGGGTGGTGCCCTTGCGGCCCGGACGGACGGCCGGTTCGGCAGTCTCCGCCTGCGCGGGAACAGGCTCGCCGCCCGCGGGCAGCCACAGTTCGATGTTGCTGCCGATCCCCGGTTCGCTGGCGATCGTCAGCGCGCCGCCAAGCTGCGCCGCCAGCCCATGGACCATGCTCAGCCCCAGCCCCGTGCCCTTGCCCACGCCCTTGGTCGAATAAAAGGGCTCGATCGCGCGCTTGAGCGTTTCGGCGTCCATGCCGGTGCCCGTGTCCGCGACGGACAGCCGGACATAGGGGCCGGGCGGCAGGCCGGTGGCGTGCCCTGATCCAATCTCTTCCTTCACTGCCGAAATGCGCAGCACGCCGCCATCGGGCATGGCGTCGCGCGCGTTCACCGACAGGTTGAGCAGCGCCATTTCCAACTGGTTGGGATCGGCGACCGCGCTGGGAAGGTCCTGCGCGACATCGACCACGACCTTGATCTGCGGGCCGGTGGTCGATGCGATAAGGTCCGCCATCCCCTGCACCAGTTCGCGGATATCGACGGAGATCGCCTGCAAGGGCTGCCGCCGCGCAAAGGCCAGAAGGCGCTGCACCAGCACCCGCGCCCGCTCCGCCGATTGCAACGCGCCGTCGATCAGCCGCTGCTCCCTCCCGGTTCCGACGCCCCGGCGCTGGAGCAGGTCCAATGCGCCGATGATGGGCGACAGCAGATTGTTGAAATCATGGCTGACCCCGCCCGTCAGGCTGCCCATGGCCTCCAGCTTCTGGCTCTGCCGCAGCTGTTCTTCCGCCTGCACCCGCGCGGTGACATCGCGTGAGCTGCCGATGATCCGGCTGACGCGGCCGCTCGCGTCCCTGACCGGCACCAGCACCGTATCCCAATGCTTGCGCCCGGCGGGCAGGTCGATCACCTCGCGATAGCTGACCGGCTCCCGCGCGGCGGCCGCCCGGCGGTAATTGGCGGAAACCTGCGCCGCCGCTTCCCGCCCGATCTGCTCCTCCAGCGGCCTGCCGCGCAGTTCCGCCGAATTGAGGCCCGTCAGCGCTTCGTGCGCGGGATTGAGTTCCTGAATGGAAAAGCCGCCATCTTCCGCCACGCCGATGACGAACAGCGCCTCGGCCGTATTCTCGAAATAGGCGCGGTACAGCGCGTCCGCTTCCCGCCGGGCCGCTTCCGCCCTGGCGAGCTGCTGCTGCTCGTGAACGCGGGCGGTGACGTCATATCCGAACAGGCTCGCGCCCACGATTTCGCCATCGGCCGACCGCACCGGCGCGAACTTCATGTCATACCAGTGGCGCGCGCCCTGCGCGTCGGTAAATTCCGATATCTGGCCGAACGCCTCGCCCGCCAGCACGCGGCTCCACATCTGCTTGACGCCCTCATAATGGCGCGGCGTGCTTTCCAGCAGCGTCAGCAGATTATCGCCGGTCGCGGGGCGGAAACCGAACACCCGCTGATATTCCTCCGCCGAAGCGGCATTGATGGCCAGGAATGTGAAGTCGCGGTCCAGTATCTGGACAAGGGCGCTGGTGGTTTCGAACAGGTCGGCGAAGACCTTGCGTTCGGCGAGCGCCGCCGCGACCCGCTGCTCCAGCGTTTCGTTGAGTTCGCGCAGCCGCGCTTCCGCCCCGGCCCGCTCGATATAGGCCCAGCACCGCTCCACGGCGGCTTCCACCAGCGACACCTCTTCGGGCTGCCATTCGCGCGCGTCCGACTGATGGACCGCCATCATCGCGGCGAGCTGCCCATCCTTGAGCAGCGGGCAGCAGATGATCGCGCCGATGCCGGTCGACAGGAACATTTCGCGCCCTTCGCCCGGCGCCAGTTCCCGCGCTATGTCGTTGATGACGAGCGTGCGGCCAAGGCGCATGCCCTCAGCGGCGCGGGGACCGAACAGGTCAAGGCTGTATGTCCCGGCCGAACTGGCGACGCCCGGCGCGGTATAGTCGCCGCGAATGATGAAGCGGTCATTGTCCGCATCGACGTCCGCATAGGCTGTCCGCGATGCGTGGAGATGCTGCGCCAGATGTTCCGCCGCCCGGCGCATCACGTCCGATGCGTCATGCGACGTGCGCAGCTTGTCGTCCAGCTCGCTCAGGAAGCGAAGGCGGCTTTCGCTCCTGCGCAGTTCCGCTTCGGCATTGACGCGTTCGGTGACGTCCGATCCCTCGACGAAAATGCCGGTGACCTGGCCCTGCGCATCGGTGATCGGCTGGTAGACCACGTCCACGAAGCGCCGTTCCACCGGCTCGCCGCCTGCGCGGTTGAGTTCGACGGGAACCGCCGTGCCGACATAGGATTTGCCGGTCTCGTACACCTTGTCCAGCAGTTCGAAATAGCCTTGCCCTTCGACTTCGGGCAGCGCCTCGCGCGCTGGCTTGCCGATGATATCGGTGCGGCCGACCAGCTTGAGATAAGCAGGATTGGCAAGCTCCATTATATGCTCTGGGCCGTGCAGCATGGCCATGAAGTCCGGCGCCTGGTCGAACATCTGGCGCAGCCGCTCGCGCTCCGCCACCGCCCGGCGCTCGCTCATCACCCGTCCGGTGGTTTCATGACCCTGGTTGAAGACCCCCGCGACCGACCCGTCCTCGCCGCGTATGGGGGTGAAGCTATAGTCCCAATAGCTTTCCTGGACCGCGCCGCCCCGCACCATCGGCAGCATCTGGTCGTAGGTCGAATAGCCCTCGCCCGTCCGGCGCACCAGCTCGAACTCGCTGCTAACGACATCCCATATGTCGGACCAGACCTGCTGTGCGGGCTGTCCCAGCGCGGCCGGGTGGCGCTCGCCCGGAATCGGCGCCCACGCATCATTATAGAGGATGCGCAGGTCAGGACCCCAATAGATCGCCGTCGGAAAGCTGGAATGCAGGCAGATGGACAGGGCGGAACGCAGCGATTGGGGCCATAGCCGGGGCGGGCCGAGCGGCGTGCTGGCCCAGTCATGGGCCCGGATGCGCGCGCCCATCTCACCCCCGCCGGTCAGAAAGTCGAGATCGTCTCCGTCACCTTCTTCCTGTTGCGGGATCATCGATCGAAGGGCTCTCTTACAGAAGGACTATATAGAAGAATGTCCCATCATACACGCGACTTGCGCCTCTTTGCCAACCGCTTCTTGCGCGCAGAACATAGGTTAAGAAGGATGTCGCTTCGGCCCTCTGGCCCCTCAGAACCAGTTGCTCGAAGCCTTCTACTTCTCTCATTAGAATAACAGTCCGGGGCAGGCGGAAACCTGCCCGCCTTACCCGGCGGAAATGCCGCGCAACACCAGCTTGCCCACCATCGCGCCGCTTTCGACCAGCCCATGCGCTTCCTTGAGCGTGGCGGCATTCATCTCCCCCAGGTCGCGGGTCATGGTGCCGTGCAGCATGCCCTCATCGATCAGGCGAGCGATCTCGCCAAGGATATGATGCTGCTCGATCATGTCCGGCGTTTCATAGATGGACCGGACGAACACGCCTTCCCACGCCACCGTGATCGCCTTCTGCCGCAGGCCAGCAATGTCGAACGCCTTCACATCGTCGATGACCGCCAGGCTCCCTTGCGGCGCGATGATGCGGGGGTAGATCGCCAGATGCCTGTCGCTGGCGGCAAGGCTGGCGACGAAGTTGACCGCCTTGACGCCGATCCTCGCCAGTTCCTCGTTCAATGGCTTGCGATGGTCGATGACATCATGCGCGCCCATCTGCGTGGCCCAGGCGATCGTCTCGCTTCGCGATGCGGTGGCGATCACCCGCAGGCCAGTCAGTTGCCGGGCGAGTTGAACCAGCATCGACCCGACGCCCCCGGCGCCGTTGACGATCAGGATCGCCTGCCCCTCACCACCGCCGCGCGGCACGCGCAGCCGGTCGAACAGCAGTTCCCACGCGGTCAGGCCAGTCAGCGGCAGCGCAGCCGCCTCGGCGAAGTCCAGCGATCGCGGCTTGCGGCCGACGATGCGTTCGTCCACCGCATGCAGCTCCGCATTGGTTCCCGGCCGCTTGATCGTTCCGGCATAGAACACCTCGTCGCCCGGCGCGAACAGCGTGACATCGGACCCGGCCGCCTCCACCACGCCAGCCGCGTCATAGCCCAGGATCATCGGCTCTCCTGACGGCTTCGCGCCTGCCCGGACCTTCGTATCCACCGGATTGACCGATACCGCCCGCACACGCACCAACAGGTCGCGCGGTCCGGGGACCGGCTTGGGAACCTCCAGGTCCAGCAGCGCATCCTCACGGTCCAGGCTGCCGCCCTGCCGGAAACCGATCGCCTTCATGCCACTTCTCCTGTCAGCCCGGCAGCGGGGCTATGCCATCACCATCCGCTGCCGCCTTACAGTTGCGCCGTGCCACCATCCACGAAATAGTCCGACCCTGTGACATAGCTCGCCTCGTCCGACAGCAGGAACAGGGCGACGGCGGCGGCTTCCTCGGCCGTGCCCATGCGTCCCAGCGGCGTGCTCGCGGCCATATGCTCCTCGATCGTCGCCGCATGTTCTTCCGGCAAGCCCAGCCGGTTGAAGAAGTCGGTGCGGATCGGGCCGGGGCTCAGCGTGTTGACGCGGATCTGCCGTGGCGCGAGTTCGCGGGCGAAGCCGCGCACCATCGACCGCACCGCTCCCTTGGTCGCTGAATAGAGGGCGCTTGCCTCCATGCCCTTGTCCTTCGCGATCGAGGCGGTGACCAGGATGGACCCGCCATCCCGCAGCACCGGAGCCAGCGCCTGCGTCGCGAACAGCGGACCACCGACATTGACGTCCATCAGGTTGCGGTAAAGATCGGCGCTTATCATGCCCAGCGGCGCTCCTGCTCCCACCCCTGCATTCAGGAACAGCCCGTCAATCTTTCCGAACAGCCGCGCTGCTTCCTCCGCCAGCGCTTCGGCCGCTTCGGGCTTCGCCGCATCGTTTACCAGAAGGTGGACGCCCGGAATCTGATCGCGGACGCTTTCCAGTCGGGCGCTGTTCGACCCGGTGACAAGCACCGACCCGCCTTCCTCCACGATCCGCCTGGCCGCCGCGAGGCCAATCCCGCTGGAACCGCCGGTGATAACGACGGACTTGCCGCTGAACCTTTGCATGCGTCATCTCCTTATGCCGTTGCGCCTGAAGCCATTAAGCACCCAAGCCGTCTCTGTCACTGCCATGCCCTCTCGCAAGGGAGGAACAGCCCAGAAAACGCGCCCGGCGCTGCTCGCAAGCGCAGGCACCGCCGTCTGTTTCCGGCACTTGATTTTGCAGGTAAATGGCGGAGCGGGAGTCCGCCTGATTGAGCGCTCGGGAGCGATCAAGAACGGCCCAAAAGCCTTGTATCGCCAGTCTCTTAGTGAGACATTGACCGCTCCTGATCGCTCACGATTGTTATGGATTTTTCAACGTTTATGGCGGACAAGATGGCGGACAAGCCCTCCCGGAGCCGCCAATGCCTCGCCTCGCCTATCTGCATCCCGCGCAAGTCACGAAGATCGCCAAGGCGAAGAAGCCGGGCCGCTATGCCGTAGGGCATGTTCCGGGGCTCTATCTTCGCATTGAAGGCAACAGCGTCGCATGGGTTCTGCGGACGAAGATCGGCAAGGATGGTCGCCGCGCGGAAATCGGCCTTGGCCCCTACATCGAACGGCGCGACGCTGAGGCGATGATCGGCGAAGTCGAACCATATGAGAAGACGCTAGCCGAAGCATACGAATGGGCACGTCGGCGGCGATCGGGCATCCGGGCTGGCGTCGATCCGGTCGAAGCCAAGCGCGAAGCCGCCGCAGCCCGTGCCGCCGAAGCCAAGGCGCTAAAGAACGCGGCCGTCAACATCATGCGACATGTCGCCGTGTCGCCTACCCCCTAGGACGCGACACGACACGACATCCCCCTTTAGGGGGTGTCGCGTGTCGCGTGGGTGGCGATGGCCTTTGACGGAGTGAGGCTCCGCCCAATTTAGAAGAAACCGACGCATTTGCGGGCGAAATCACCGAGGTCGCTGAAGCTGTCCGCCATACCGTCCGCCATAACTTGAAAGGAACGCCCCCGATGACGCGAAGGAAGCGAGTGTGGGCAACCCAACCGCAGCCGTTCAACGAACGCGCTCACCCGATCGTCGCAGACGTGATCGACGCTGCCGAACGATGGTTGATCCGCAACGGCGTATGCGAGCCGCAGCAGACGGACGAATATCTCACGATGGCCTACGTCAAGGAGTGTGGGCAGTTCCTTGAACACGGCTGCTATACCGAGAACGAAGGCCGCATTGCCGCAGACCTATTCCTTGCCCGTTTATCGAATGCGGGGACGAAGGCATTGAGAGAACGCTATCATCGAAACTATGATCTATGCGCGTTGCAGCTACATTGGCACACGCCATATTACTTTCAGGACTATCATCGCATTCTGCGGCTAACCTACATTCATCTTCTTCGGACACTCGAAGGCATAGATGAAATCGATCGTAACGGCGTCCTGAAGCTGGCGGCTCGCAATTTGCCCGGCGTTCGAACTGATATCAATCGCGAACGCCGCAGGCGCGGAGCAACCGAAGATCGCTTGTTAATTGCAGATGGCGAACTTAGCCGTAGTATGGCGCACTTCTACGGTTCCAACTTAGTGGAATTGAAGATAATAACGAATAGGCCAAAGAGTTGAACTTAACGCATACTTGTCCCAATCATGTTTTTACTTGCTGATTGGCTGTCATTCGGTTAGTTGAGCCGCCATAGCTTAGGCTTAGGTGGCAGACTTTTGATGGCTTGGGGTGACGCAACGCAAGGAAATCAGGGCGGTTCGGCTGCAACCCCCTCCACCCCGGCGCGTCGATACCGTGCGAAGCTGGCGACCGTCGCGGACGTGAACCGCGAAATCCAGCGCATCTATCGCGAAGCCCGATCGTCGCTGATCCCGGTCGATCACGCATCGAAGTATGCGAACATCCTGTCGATCATCGCCCGCATTCACGAATCGTCGGACTTGGAAGCGCGCATCGCTGCACTTGAAGGCGGGCGGCGATGAGCGCCTATCTCGCCCCGCGCGTCGCCAAGCTTGAAGATCGCCGCCGCACGCCGGTTCATGTGTCGCACGTGATCGAAGCCCACGAAGGCGAGACGACCGAAGACGCCGTTGCCCGGTTTAGCGAGCGCTACGGCCATGATCTTCCGAAGCGTCGCCATGCCGTGCTGATCGTGCCGACTTGGCCGACGATCGACGCATTCGCCGCAGCCCTGAAGGCGCAGCAAACCGAACTGATCGATTGGGTCCGATCGCAGCATCCCAAGGAACCCGCATCATGTTGAAGCTACTCGTTCAAAGCGAACCGGCGCAGGACTTCGTTCGCACGATGGGCACCGCCGTAGGACGCAAGACGTTCCTTGGCGATCATGCGCGGCACCCCGCAGTCATGAACTTCGTCACCGCCTCGCATACGGCGATGGAAGCGGCCGTGGAGAAGCTGAAACGGCTTGCCGATGATCCTACGCGATCGGAGCCCGAGAAGCACGACGCCGCTCGCACGCTGGCAAATCGGCTGATCGCCACGCTCGAAAGTTCGCATGGCAGCATGATCGGCACGGCAACGAAGATGGTGCGCGAAGCGTCCGAAGCCGTCGAATTGCAGTTCGCGCCGAACCCAATCCGCGCCGGGCTCGAAAGCGAAATCCGCATTTGGGTTCGCGAGGAAGCGAAGGCGGGCAATGTCGCTGCCATTCGCAAACGGTTAGAGCAAAATCCCGAAGTCGCGGCTGTCATCTATCATTCGCCCGACTTTTTGCTCGGGCTTGCTGAAGAAGTTCATGCCAACTTCAAGACCGATGCGGTCGAGAAGCACGCGCCAACACAATACAAGGCGATCGAAGAAAGCTTGGCAATCGAGAAGATGGCCGAACACTATCCGATGGTTATCAAGAGCGTCCGCATGTCCTTCTTCAACAACGCCATCGCCGACAAGGCGAAGCTTCGCGTCGAAGTCTGAAGCCGTGACGCTCGCGCAAGATCGCTTGGCCGCAATCGCCGCGTGGATCGACGCGAGTAGCGGCCCGCGTCGCACGCCGATGGCGGGCGAAACGCTGATCGGACCTTGGGCCGTCATCGTCGCATCTGACTTCAGCGAACCGCCGACGCCCGAATTCGACGTAGATGCGTTACCGCTATGGGTTCCGGCCGAACAAGCTGAAGGCGTCGCATTGCCGCCGATCGTTACGGCCGCGCCCGCGTCGCAGACGCGCATGGCCTACCGGCTCGGGCATCTGATCTGGCGCGTTCAGGACGGCACGTTGCCGCCGTGCGCGATCGTCGGACTCGATAGCCCCGCCGAGCCGATCCTAGCGGCCGTGGAGCGCGCCGGGGCGGGTGCGGTGGACCTTGGCGCGTTCCCGCTTCTCGCTGCGCCCCTGTGGGCACTCTCGCCCGCCCATCGGGCCGACATAGCGCCGCGTCTTCCCATGCTTCGGTGATGCCACGCATCGAAGTTCGCCGCAGGCATCGCGAGTGCCACTGCGGACGAAGGCTAGCCCCCCGGTTCGAAGCCCACCCGAACCGGGGGTTAGTTCATTTTGGATCGTCAAAGATTAACCGGAACCAGCGAATACAAACCACGTTAAGCATAGCATCGCTATTCCATATCCGGCCGATAGCGACAGAGGGTTAGCTTCCCCCGGCCCAACGTGGGGAACTGACGTGTCAAGCAACCAAGCCAGCAAGCTTGAACCGATGCTTCGTAAGCTATCGAAGCGGACGGCTTTATCGAACATTGAACGCGAGGCTCTTTTGAGCCTGCCGTCACGTAGCGCCGCATTCGATCGCGGTGCTTACATGGTTCGTGAAGGTGACAAGGTAGAAACCTGCTACGCTCTCGTGAACGGGTTTGCATATCGTCAAAAGATGGCCGGTAGCGGTGCAAGGCAAATCCTGTCGATCCACCTTCGCGGCGATATGGTGGATTTGCAGAACAGCCTTCTCGACGTAGCCGATCATAGCGTTCAGGCTCTAACTCGCGTTGAAGCCGTGTCGATCCCACGCAAAGCCGTGATCGACTTAGCCGCTGAACACCCTAACATAGCGCGCGCCCTTTGGCGTGATACCTTGATCGATGGGTCGATCTTTCGCGAATGGATGTTGAACATTGGGCAAAGGGACGCGCATCAACGTATCGCGCACCTTTTCTGCGAACTTGCTGTGCGGCAGGAGGCGGCCGATATGTGCGAGGGTCCGAACTTCGCATGGCCGATGACACAGGAACAGATTGGTGACGCGACCGGCTTAACGTCCGTCCATGTGAACCGAACGGTTCAACGCATGCGAGGCGAAGGGCTTATCAACACCGCGAATCAAACAGTCACGATCGAAGATTGGCCCGCCTTGCAAGCGGCGGCGGACTTCAGCCGCGCCTATTTGCATCTGCCTGAAGCCCGCGCCGAAGGGCGCTGACCGCGATCGGCGAACCGGCGCGTCAATACCGCAGTTGTGTCGATCATCGCTCGATGGAGCGCATGTTGAAGGCGGACATTATGGCGGACGGCGCCGCCGCATCGCGGCTAAGTGATTGATTTCGCTAAGGAAATGGCGGAGCGGGAGGGATTCGAACCCTCGATACGCTTTTGACGTATACTCACTTTCCAGGCGAGCGCCTTCGACCACTCGGCCACCGCTCCGCATGCGCTGGAAGGCGGCTCCCTATCCTGTGCGGTGGCGGGAGGCAAGGGGATGCTTGTGTTTCTTTGACAGCGCTCGCGATCTCGCGGCGAGTGATGATGAAATTGCGGGCGGGAGCAACTATGTTACGGCAAATATGCTGTACGCAGGGTTGAGCCGGAGCGATCGCCGCGCCCGCTGAGCGCGCTTCGGCAAAGCCATCAACACCGCGAGGATGGAAGGACCGTCATGATCGTAGGAACCGTCAGGGAGATCAAGAATCACGAATATCGTGTCGGCTTGACGCCGGAGAGCGTGCATGAGCTGACGGCCCATGGTCACCGCGTGCTGGTGGAAAGCGGGGCGGGCGAGGGGATCGGGGCGCATGATGCGCTCTATACCCGCGCTGGGGGCGAGATCGTCGCCGATGCGCGGGAGGTGTTCGCCGCCGCCGGGATGATCGTCAAGGTGAAGGAGCCGCAGCCTGAGGAGCGCGCGATGCTGCGGCCGGGCCAGATCCTTTATACCTATCTTCACCTCGCGCCCGACCCCGGCCAGACGCGCGACCTTATCGCTTCGGGCGCGACCTGCATCGCCTATGAGACGGTGACCGATGGCCATGGCGGCCTGCCGCTGCTCAAGCCGATGAGCCAGGTGGCGGGCCGCATGTCGATCCAGGCGGGCGCGACCGCGCTGGAAAAGGCCAATGGCGGGCGCGGCGTCCTGCTGGGCGGGGTGCCGGGCGTTCTTCCGGCCAAAGTCTGCGTCATCGGCGGCGGCGTGGTGGGCTTCAACGCGGCCCAGATGGCGGCTGGCCTGGGGGCGGACGTCACCATTCTTGACCGGAGCCCGGAAGTGCTGGAACGGCTCGGCATCTATTTCGAAGCGCGGGCGAAGACGCGCTTTTCCAATCGCGCGAACCTGGCCGAATGCGTCGCCGAAGCGGATCTGGTCATCGGCGCGGTGCTGATCCCCGGAGCGGCCGCGCCAAAGCTCGTATCGGCGGAGATGCTGAAGATGATGAAGAAGGGCGCGGTGCTGGTCGACGTCGCCATCGACCAGGGCGGCTGCTTCGAAACCAGCCATCCCACTACCCATGCCGATCCCACCTATGTGGTCGATGGCATCGTCCATTATTGCGTCGCCAACATGCCGGGCGCGGTGGCCCGCACCAGCACCTATGCGCTGAACAACGTCACGCTCCCTCATGCGCTGCGGATCGCCGATCTGGGCTGGAAGGAAGCCTTGCGCGCCGATTCGCACCTGCTTGATGGCCTCAACGTCTGGGACGGCAAGGTGACCTACCGCGCCGTAGCCGAAGCGCTGGACCTGCCCCACACGCCCGCGGAGCAGGCGATCGCCTGAGCGAGACAGCCTTTCCAAACATTGCCGGTCCGCCTTGCGGGTTCCCCGCCCTGCTTCGTCTTGCCTGACAGGGGACGGTCGATTCCCCTGCCTTTGCAAGCTGCGCATCCGCCGAAGAGGGGTTCGGGTAACAGGTCATGGACGATCGCATATTTTCTTTCGCTTACCGGGGGGACGGCCTGGCCGGTCCCGCCTCCACACGCTCCGTCCGCAGCGGGGGAGGGCGCTGATGCACGGAGATGTTGCAAGCTGGCTGGTGCCGGTCGTGGCGATGATGGGCGCTGGCCTCTTTGCGGGCTTTGCGGCGGGCATTTTCGGGATCGGCGGCGGTTTCGTAGTGGTGCCTGCGCTGTTCGTCGTCCTGCCGCTGCTGGGTGGAACGCATGAGGCCATCGCCCATGTCGCGATCGGCACGTCGGCCGCGACGATCATCGTCACCTCCATCCGTTCCCTGCTGGCCCATTCCAAGCGCGGCGCTGTGGAGTTTGAGGTGCTCAAGGCCTGGGCGCCGTGGATCATCCTGGGCGATGGCGTGGGCGTGCTGCTGGCGGGTCATGTGGACGGCCGGGTGCTGACGATGATCTTCGCCGCTGGCGTTTTCCTGATGTCGCTCAATTTCCTGCTGCCCAAGGTCGGCGGCAAGGTGATCAGCGATGAGATGCCCTCCGGCATCGCGCGGGTCGGCATAGCGGGCGGGCTTGGCACCTTTTCCGCGCTGCTGGGCATTGGCGGCGGCACCATCGCCATCATGGTGATGACGCTGTGCGGCCGGTCGATCCATCGCGCCATTGCGACCGCGTCCGGCATCGGCACGCTGATCGCCATCCCCAGCGCCATCGGCTTCGCGCTGATCGGCCTTAAGGAAAGCGGACTGCCCTGGGGCTCGCTGGGTTATGTCAACCTGCCCGCGACGCTGGCGATCGCGTCGATGTCGATCCTCACCGCGCCGCTCGGCGTCGCCGCCGCGCACAGCCTGCCCGCTGGCCTGTTGAAGCGGATATTCGGCATCTATCTGGTGATCATCGCCTTCGTCATGTTCCGCAACGCGATCCGCATGTAAAAGGGGGAGGAAGGCCTTTCCGGCGGCTCCTCCTGCCGGTCAGGGCGCTCGGTTCGTCCATTCTGCACAGCCGTTCATGCACAAAGCGGATGGCGGGGCGTTTCCCCGGCATGAGCTTGCAAAGGAAAGGAGACGACCGATGAACCGTCCGATCTTCATGAGCGCCATCGCGCTGTCCGCGCTGCTGCCCGCCGCCGCCATGGCCGCGCCCTATGGCGCGCGCGCCAGCTATGAGGAGGAGCTTGCCCGCGCGGAAAGCCGGGGTACGCTGACGATGCCGATCGCGGGTGTCGAGAACAACGCCTGGTTCGACTATCAGACCGATATCGATGAAGCCCGCACGGAATTGAAGAAGGACCTGCGCGCCGCGACCGATGCGGAGGATGAGCGCGACGCCTGGGACGAATATCGCACCGAACTGGCCGACGCGCGGCATGATTATGTCAAGGAAATGAAGGAAAAGGGCTACCGCACCGGCCAGGTGCGCGTCTATTCCGCGCGCTGATGTGAGGAGAAGGGGAGGCCACTGCCTACCCGCCCGTCAGTCCGGGTCCGGATCGCGGAAATTGAGGCGGCGGGTGACGGTATAGTCAAGCACGCCGACCAGAAAATAGCTGATCCATTGCTTGATCAGGGTCAGCGGCCCGCGCTGGGCCTTGTAGCTTTCCAGCGTTATCCGCCGGCTTTCCGTTACCCGGCGGTCGATGAAATCGCGCATTTCGGCCGCCAGCGCCTTGTCCTCGATCCGCAGCATGATCTCCAGGTTCAGGAACAGGCTGCGCATGTCGAAATTGGCCGATCCGATGAAGACCGTATCGTCGATGACGATCAGTTTCATGTGCAGCTTGCAGGACTGATATTCCCATATCTCGACGCCGCGCTTCAACAGCGGGCCGTAGAGCAGCCGCGCCGCCGCCACGGTCGCGCCATTGTCCGATCGCGACGGCAGGATGAGGCGTGCGCCATCGCGCCGGGCGGCCCTGGCGATCCGCTTCAACATGCCCCGGCCGGGGGAGAAATAGGCCTCCACCATGTCCAGCCGCCGCGCATGTTCCAGGTCATGCTTCACCACCTGCGCCCAGGGGCTGAGGCGCCGGGTAGGGCCGCCGACCAGCCAGCGCATGGGGTCGCGCGGATCGTGGCGCGGGCTCGGATGCCAGTGGCGCACCATCCGCCGCAGCCTGCGGAAGCTTTGGCCCTTGCTCGACACCCAGCGCCACAGCTGCGCATACCAGCGGGTCATCGCCTTGACGTGCGGCCCGTCGATCAGCAGGCCAAGGTCCGCCCAGGCATCATCCTCCGGCAGGCCGAAATAATCATCCTCGACATTGAAGCCGCCCAGCAGCAGCCTTTTGTCGTCAGCGATCGCCATTTTCTGATGGTTGCGGATCAGGTATCGGGTGGACCGGCGCGTGCCGAACCGGCCGAACCGCCCGCCCGCCGCCACCAGGGGATCGAAGAAGGACTGCGGCGTGTCGGCCGAACCGAAGGCATCGATCATCAGCGTCACGGCGACGCCGCGCTCGCGCGCCGCGATCAGCCGGTCGCGCACCATGCGGCCGCTCTCGTCATCGGCGAAGATATAGTAATAGAGCTTCAAATTCCGCGCCGCGCCGTCGATCAGGTCAATGAGCGCCTGGCGCAGGGCAGGGCCGGTTTCGATGACCGTCAGCCGGTTGCCCTGGATTGGCAGGCTGATGGTGGCGTCATCCCGGCATGTTTCGATCCGCCTGTTCGTCGACATGCCGCACTCATGCTCCCTTTCACCGCGCCATGCCAAGGCTTTATGGCCTTTTCGTTGACTCTGGCGATCACGGCTGTTAGGCGCCGATTTCACGAATTTGCATGTTCAGGAGCGCCCTTTGGCCCGTGTTACCGTCGAGGATTGCGTCGACAAGGTTACCAACCGCTTTGATCTTGTTCTGCTCGCCGCCCAGCGCGCGCGGGAGATTTCCGGCGGCGCCGAGCTGACGCTGGACCGCGACCGCGACAAGAATCCGGTCGTCGCTTTGCGTGAAATCGCCGAAGAAACCATCCTTCCGGCGGATCTTCATGATTCGCTCGTCGCGTCTCTGCAAAAGGTGCAGATCGATGACGACGATACGCCGGACGAAATCGGATCGATCGCCCAGTCGGCGGAGGCGCTGCGCCTGACCGCCGCCGCGCCGCCGCGCAACCAGAATATCGGCGGCGACTACGACGGCTGATCGCCTGACGGTTTGGAGAGGGAATGGGGCCCGGCCTGCGCAAGCAGGACCGGGCCTCGACCGTTATGGGCAACTCAATCCTCCCTATGCGGAGCATGGGGAGGGGAACCGTCGGCGAGGCCGATGGTGGAGGGATAATCGCAAAGGCCGCGCCTTTTTCCGTTGCACCAGCCTGCGACAGTCCCCCTCGTCATCTTCGACAGGGAGGATGTTAAGCCCTCAATTCCCCAGACAAAAGTCCCGCAACGCCCGTGCATCATGCAGGGCATTATGCGGTATCCGGCTGTTGGCGGCGGCGCTGAACCCGGCGGCGTTGACCAGTTGCAGCTTCAATCCGTTAAGGTCGATCATCTGTCCGGGGCCGGTGACCAGCAGCGCGCAGAAATGGGCCAAATCCTCCGGCCAGTCGGCGACGATCACCGGATCGGGATCGCCCGCCAGATAGTCGGCCAGATGATGCGCCGCCTCCACCCGGTCCAGTTCCATGTCGATGCCCGGCGGCACATGACGCAGATAGGGCATCACATTGCGCTGCACCCAACCATGGGGCTCCTCCGCCAGAGGCAGGGACACGTAAAATTCATCGTCGCCAAATTCCGGCACCAGCGCGACGCTGATCAGCGCCCCCGCAAATCCGTTGAATTCGGTGTCGAGGAAATAACGCATCGGAACAATCTGCCTGCTAAGGGAAGGGGTTGGGAAGAGTGCTGCCCGGCAGATAGGCGGCAAAGACGCCAAGCGCCAGTGCCGCGAAAGTTTGCGTGCGCCGCGACAAGCTGCCATGCCGCGCCGACAGGAAGGAACCTCATGCAGCCCCGCGAACTGATCGACACGGCTCCCGTTCCGGGCGGCCAGCCATTGAAGCTCTACCGGCGCGGGCACGATCATATGATCGTGCTGGACGGCAATGAGCTGATGAGCAGCCGCATGAGCGGTTCGGAGAAAGCGCTGGCGGTGATGACGCTGGACCGGCTGAAGCGGGTGAGTGATCCCCATCTGCTTATCGGCGGCTATGGGATGGGCTTCACCCTGCGCGCCGCGCTGGCGAACATGGGGCCGGGCGGTCTCATCACGCTGGTTGAACTGGTGCCGCAGATCATCGCCTGGGCGCGCGGGCCGATGGCCGATCTGGCGGAAGGATGCCTGGACGACGCGCGCGTCCACCTGGTGGAGGGCGATGTCGCCGCCGTGATCGCGTCGGCGCGGGGCAGCTATGACGCCATTCTGCTGGACGTCGACAATGGCCCGGACGGGCTGACCACCCCCGCCAATGACCGGCTCTATTCCGCGGCCGGGCTTGCCGCCGCCAAAAGCGCGTTAAGGCCCGGCGGCATCCTTGCCATCTGGTCGGCCGCGCCCGATGCCGCCTTCACCCGCCGCCTGCGCGACGCGGGATTCCTGGTCGATGAAGTGGCGGTCAAGGCGCGCGACAATGGCAAGGGGCCGCGCCATGTCATCTGGTTCGCGGCGAAGCGCTGAAAGTCAGGCGCCTCAGGCGTTGGGCAAAGACCAGTCGATCGCGCCGCGCCCCTTCGCTTCCAGAAAGGCGTTGGCCCGCGAAAAATGGCGGCAGCCCAGAAAGCCGTTATGCGCCGACAGCGGGGAAGGATGCGCCGCCTTCAGCACGAGATGTTTCGACTGATCGACGAAGGCGGCCTTGCGCTGCGCATGCGCGCCCCACAGCAGGAAGACGACCGGCTCGTCCTTCTGGTTCACCAGCCGGACAACGGCGTCGGTGAACTGTTCCCACCCCTGTTTCTGGTGTGATGCGGCGCGCCCCATTTCCACAGTCAGGACGCTGTTGAGCAGCAGCACGCCCTGACGCGCCCAATGTTCCAGAAAGCCGTGGCGTGGCGGATCGATGCCAAGGTCGGTTTTCAGTTCCTTGTAGATGTTGACCAGCGAAGGGGGCGTGCGCACCCCCGGCCGGACGCTGAAGCACAGGCCATGCGCCTGTCCTTCGCCATGATAGGGGTCCTGCCCAAGAATGATGGCCTTCACCGTGTCGAGCGGCGTCAGGTCGAGCGCGCGGAAATATTCCGAACCCTTGGGGAAGATGCGCTTGCCCTGCGCCTTCTCGCTTTCCAGAAACTGTTTCAGCCCCTGCATATAGGGCTGCTGGAACTCCTGGCTCAGCGGCGTGCGCCAGCTTTCGTCGAGCTTGATCGTACTGGTCATGGCCAGTGCTGATGAACCCGCTGGCAAAGCCCTGTCAACAACGCTTGGCGCTTGCCCCGGCGGTGCAAATGGGAGAATATCGGGCCATGCCGCGCCCTTCCTCCCTTGCTGCCCTGCTGACGGCTTTCGGCCTGTTCCTCGCCCCGCTGCCAGCCGCCGACGCTTTCGGCCCCACGCCCAATATCGTTCAGCGCACGGCGGAGGCGCGCCTGCTGGGCGAATTCGAACGTTTCGCGGCGCTGACGGACGGAACGGTCGGCATCGCCGTGCGCGACCTGCACAGCGGCCAGTCGATCGGCATCAACAATGACACGCTGTTCCCGATGGCCAGCACCTACAAGGTCGCGGTCGCGGGCAAGATCTTCTCGATGGCCGACGCTGGCGCGCTCAACCTTGACGAGCGGCTGCCGCGCCTTGGCACGCCGCTGCCGGTCACCGCGCTGCTGGAACTGATGCTAACCCGCAGCGATAATGAGGCGACCGATGTGCTGGTGGCGCGCGCGGGCGGGCCGCAGGCGGTCAATAGCTGGCTCCAGTCGATCGGCATTCATGGCCAGCGGGTGGACAGCAACACCGCCCAGCTTCTGGAGCGGGCCAAGGCCGCCGCGCCGATGGGCGGGGACGAAGCCGCGATGGAGGCGGGCCTTTCCCCCCAGCAGCGCGACGCGCGCGACCTGCCCAACATGGCCTTCGCCGCCGATCCGCGCGACACCTCGACGCCGCGCGCGATGAACGACCTGCTGGCCGCGATCCATCATGGCAAGGCGCTCAAGCCCGGCAGCAGCGCGGCGCTGCTCGCCATCATGGCCCGGTGCAAGACGGGCAAGGCGCGGCTGACCGGCATGCTGCCGCCGGGCACGCAGATCGCGCATAAAACCGGCACGTTGAACGGCCTTGGCAATGATGCTGGCCTCATCGCCCTGCCCGATGGCCGGACCTTCGCCATTTCCGTGTTCGTGATGAAGGATCATCGCGGCCATGTGCTGCGCGACCGGATCATGGCCGAAGTCGCGCGGGCGGCCTATGACTATTTCCTCTTCGCTCCCGAAAGCCGCACGTCCTGACGCATTGCGCTTAGGCGCGGGGACGATCGCCGATAGCCTTCTCTTCGGGAGAGAGAAGGTGCGCGGACATACCGATTTCAGCGATTTCTGGCCTCATTATCTACGGGAACATGCGCGGCCGGGCACGCGGGCGATGCACTATGCGGGAACCAGCCTGGCGCTGTTGCTGGCGGGCATGCTTCCGTTGGCCGGGCGCTGGTGGATGATCCCGGCGCTGCCCCTTGCGGGCTATGGCTTCGCCTGGATCAGTCACAGCCTGATCGAACGCAACCGGCCCGCGACCTTCCGCCATCCCCTCTGGTCCCTGCGCGCGGACCTCCGCATGTGGTATCGATTCGTCACCGGGCGGATGAAGCATGAACTTGCGATTGCGGGGGTACGCCCCGACGGGTCGATCGATCCGGCCAAGCAGCGGCCGCTTTAGCGCGGCGCTGGCAAGGGTCATCCCTGTCGCTTGACCCCGTGCGCGGCTCTGCCACAAGGGGGCGATGGTCCTTACCGCCCGATTTTCGTCCCTCCCTGACCTTGCCAGTCTGGAAACCCGCTGGCGGGCGCTGGAGGCGGCGTCCGCCAGCAGCTTCTTCCTTGGCTGGACATGGACCGGGAGCTGGCTGGAAAGCTATGGCGTCCGTCCCGAACTGCTGACCGTCGCGGATCAGGAGGGCGGGGATGTCGCCCTCGCGCTGCTCGGCCATGCCATGATGCCGCGTCTGCTGGGGCGCTGCGCCACATTGTCGCTCAACCAGTCGGGCGATCCCGCCTTGGACCGGCCCTATGTCGAATATAATGGCCTGCTCGTGGCGAAGCCCAATGAAGGTGCAGCCGTCAGCGCCTTTCACGAAGCCCTTGCCCGCAGGATGGACTGGCGCGCCCTTCGCCTGAGCGGCATCGTGCCCGGATCGCCCTTGTTGGGGATGCCTGTCCGCCGTTCTCTGTGCCTGGATCGCTCGCCCGTCTATCAGGTCGATCTGGACGCCGTCCGCGATGCTTCGGGCGATTATCTCTCGCTGCTCAGTTCCAACACGCGCAGCCAGATCCGCCGCGCGATCAAGGATCATGGCGGCGCGCTGCCCTCCATCACCCTTGCATCCTCCGCCGCGCAATCCGCCGCATGGATAGAGGAGATGCGCGTCCTGAACGAAGGGCGGCACAGCGACAATGCCTGGGCCGATCCTGCCTTCCGCCGTTTCGTCGTCCTGCTGGCCGATCGTGGCCGCGACAATGGGGAAGTCGAACTGCTGCGCTTCACCGCTGCGGATGGCGGCACGGTGGGGCTGCTTGTCAACTTCGTCTATCGCGGCCAGGCCATGAATTACCAGTCCGCCTTCGCGGCGCCCCGCTCGTCCAAGGACAAGCCGGGGCTGCTCTGTCACGCCGCGGCGGTGGCGCATTATGCCGGGCAGGGCCTCTCCCTCTATTCCCTGCTCGCGGGCAAGGACCGTTACAAGCAGAGCCTCGCCACGCGTGAAGAAGCGCTGGAATGGTGGGTGATCGAACGCTTTTCGCCCCGGCTTGAGGGTGAAGCGCTGCTGCGGCGTATGTTCAGGCGCCCAGCTTCCGCATGACGCGATAGGCCAGCCGCCGCGCCCGCTGTCGTTCCGGTTGCGTACCGATCCGCGTGACCGGCAGCCCGCGCCGCCGCAACAACGCGTTCAAGCCATGTAGTTCACTCTCGGCTACGCTGCGCTCGGACCGCCATGTCACCGACAGGCTGATCGACACCGCAGGCCCGTTTTCGACGAAATGCGGGGCTTTCACCGGCACATGGATGGCTTCGCCCGGCCTCAGGGTGAAGGCTGTTCCACGGCCCCTGAAATGCTCGCGCCATTCAAGGTTGCGGTGCCCGCCAGCGTGGAAGGACTCGCTCTTGATCGCGGGCACCAGTTCCTCGTCTCCGGCGGGGAAGACGGTCATCACCTTCTCCCCCATGATCTGGAGCAGGATATTATGCTCCGGGTCCATGTGGAACGGCGTGACGCTGCCCGGCGACGTAAGGAACAGGAAGGCTTCCCGGTTCAGCATCGGCCCGGTCGCGCGCGCGACCAGCGGGGCCAGTTCTTCCAGCGCCTGGTCCAGCAGCGCGCCATAGGCGGGATCGCGCTCTACATTCTTCAGCACCGCCCAGCTGCCATTGGTTTCGATCGTGCGGATCGTCTCGTCCAGTGTCAGGCCGTTCGACGGCGTGTCTTCGGCGCGGATGCCCAGTGGCAGCTTGCCCAGATTATATTCGACGCTGGACGCAGGCATTCTCTCCGCCAGTTCGGCAATCGCCGGGATCGTCAGCAGTTCATGCCCTGTCAGTGCGTGATGCAGCTTTGCGGGCTGATCGGGATAGGCGCGCGCGAAATCGTCACGGGCGCTGCCGGGAAATGTCCGGGCGGCGGTAATCGGCTTGTAGGCGGTCATGATTGTCCCTTCATTCGGGCGGCAAGGGCTTCCGCGCCATTGGCCAGCGCGAAGGCAAGGCCCCGGCCCAGCCGGGCGAGGCCTCGCCCGTGCAACGCGATTCGATATTGGACGATGGTCCGCCGTTCGCCCCACAGGCTGTCGATCATCGGGTGATCGGCGGCGGCGCAACTGTCCATCCACTCGATGGCCGGGTCGCCCTGAACGGCGTGGAGGTTGGCGAGTTCGATGAGGACGCCGGGCGAAAAGCGGCCCAACTCTTCATCAAAGGCGATCTTGAAAGAAAACGCCCCGCTGCCGTGGCGGAAATTGGCCAGCATGGCGATCGCCCGTCCGTCAAGGTCGATGCGCAGCATGTGCAGCCGCCCTGCGTCGAAGGCGGCGGCGCAGGCGGCGCGAAAGAAGGCGGCGTCGCCCGCCCGGCATGCCAGAGCGGTGCCCTCGCGTCCTTTCCAGCCCGACGCTTCCAGCGCCAGAAAGTCCGCGCACCAGTGCGGCAGTTCGGCCCGATCCGTCAGCATCCGTTGCTCGACCGCGCCCATGTCTGCCAGCCGCTTTTGCAGGCGGCGGACTTCCTTGCGCTTCTTCGCGCGCACATGGGTTTCCCAATAGCGCTCTGCATCCAGTTCGGATCGCAGCATCGCCCGGTCATAGCGGTGCACTTCCCGCCGGCCGCGCCGCTGCTCCACGCACAGCGCTTCGAGCGCGGCGGCATTGGCTCCCGCTGCGTCCAGCCCTTGCAGATGCAGGAAGCCCGGAGCCCATTCCGCCGCGTCCAGTTGCGCCAGAAGGCCGCGCCACGCCGCCATCTCCTGTCCCTTGCGAATCAGCGGCGCGCCGAAGAAGCAATGATCGTGCATCCAGTTGGCGGCGCAGGGCAGGGGCAGGCGGCCATGACTCGGCAGAACGACCACCGGAAGCAGCCCGATAAGGTCGCTGCCGTTGCACGATTCGATCAGGCGCACGGCCGGGACCTGCGCCAGATGATCAAGCGCCGCGCACAGCATGTCCGGCGCATAGAAAGCGTTCGCCTCCGCCGCGTCATTGGCCAGCGACGCCCAGCGCGCGCGTTGGGCCGGGCCGTGAGCGCGGCCGCTGATCGGAACCGGATGCGAAGCCATATCCATGGCTCCTCCCTTAGGCGGCAATGCTTAGGGAAAGACTAAATTGTCTAAATCGGCCAATCGCGCAGCGCTTTTGGGGAAAGGCCTTTACATCGGCCGCAGGATTGTTTGTGAACGGCCATGACGCCTGATGGAAAGGGGATTTTGACGGTGAAGACTTCCATCCTGCCCTTCAAGCGGGCTGCCGCATGACTATCCTTGTGACAGGCGCGGCCGGGTTCATCGGCATGGCGGTTGCTGACCGGCTGCTCGCGGCGGGGCGGGCGGTGACCGGCATCGACAATATGAACGACTATTATGCCGTCTCGCTCAAGCGCGACCGCATCGCCACGCTGGCCGAGCGGCATGGAAAGCTCTTTACCTTCGCCGAGGCTGACTTTGCCGATATGGATGCGCTACAGGCGGCGCTGGCGGGCCAGACGGTGGAGGCCATCATCCATCTGGGCGCGCAGGCGGGCGTCCGCTATTCGCTCATCAATCCCCACGCCTATGTGCGGTCAAATTTGGCCGGGCACGTCAACATGCTGGAACTGGCGCGGGAGCGGCGGGTGCGCCACCTCGTCTACGCCTCATCCTCCTCGGTCTATGGCGGCAATGACAGCCTGCCTTTCCGGGTGGAGGACCGTGCCGACCATCCCGTCTCGCTCTATGCCGCGACCAAGCGGTCCGACGAGCTGATGAGCGAAACCTATGCGCATCTTTTCCGAATCCCGATGACGGGCCTGCGCTTCTTCACCGTCTACGGCCCATGGGGGCGGCCCGACATGGCGATGTGGATCTTCACCAGGAAGATATTGGCGGGTGATCCCATTCCGGTTTTCAACCATGGCCGGATGCAGCGCGACTTCACCTATATCGACGATATCGTCAGCGGCGTGATCGGCTGTCTCGATCATGCCCCGGCCGATGACGGATCGATCAAGGCGGGCGGCAGCCGTTCACCCCATCGGCTCTACAATATCGGCAATAATCGCCCGGAAGAGTTGATGCACCTCATCTCCGTCCTGGAGGATGCGTGCGGCCGCAAGGCGGAAATTGATTTCCAGCCGATGCAGCCGGGCGATGTCCCGGCGACCTTCGCCGACATCAGCGCCATTGCTCAGGACATCGGCTTCGCACCCGCCACCGCAATTGAAACAGGCGTGCCCCGCTTCGTGGCGTGGTATCGCGATTATCATCGCGAGTGACTGCCAAAAGCGCGGCACTACGCCGTTCATTCCAGAAAGTTCCGGCGACGGCCCGCTATCTGCTTCTTTGTTAAATGTGTGACAGTTTAGCCGCGCAATTTTTCGCCCTGTTTACAAATTGAATTGCCATCACCGTCCGAACAGTCCTATTCCCGCTTCAAGGTGCCGGCTTAGAGCCGGGACGGTCGCGGAATATGAGGTAAGGGCGGTTTGCCGATGGGCGATCCGCCGCCACGTAGCGTCAGCAGGATAACCGGCGGCGTTGCGGGGAAAAAAGGGCGTTTGCGTGTCTACAGTATCTAAGATCGTGCCTTTTGGCTCCGGCAGCCGGATCGTTGAAACCGCCAGCCGGACCTTGTCCACTGCGTCCCAGGGCATCAACGCGCTGGAAGCGAAATTTTCCGATCGCGATTTTGCGGCGATCTTCCTTCGGCTGGTCGGCGTGATCATGAATGTGCGCGGCCGCGTGATCGTGACCGGCATGGGCAAGAGCGGCATCGTCGCCCGCAAGATGACGGCGACATTGACGTCGACCGGGACGCCCGCCATCTTCATGCATCCGGCCGATGCGGGACATGGCGATCTGGGCATGGTGACGCCGGATGATGTTGTGCTGATGCTGTCCCATTCGGGCGAGTCGAACGAGCTTGGACCCATCATTCACTATTGCAAGCGCTTCGGCATTCCGCTGCTCGGCCTGACGGCGCGGGCGGGAAGCACGGTGGCTACGGCGTCTGATGTGTGCGTGCTCCTTCCCGCCGTGCGCGAAGCCTGCCCCAATGAACTGGCGCCGACCACGTCAACGACGGTGCAGATGGCCTTTGGCGATGCCCTGGCGATTGCTCTCATGGAGATGCGGGGCTTTTCGGCGGACGACTTCTATAAATTCCACCCCAATGGCAGCCTTGGCGCGCAGCTCCTCAAGGTGCGGGAACTGATGACGAAGGGCGAGGGCGTGCCTCGTGTGCGCGAAGACGCGTCGCTGCTGGACGCCACAATCGAAATGACGCGTGGGCGGCTGGGCGGCACGGCTGTGGTTGATCAGAGCGGCGAACTGATCGGCGCGTTTACTGACGGCGACCTGCGCCGCACCGTTACCGGCACGCAGCATCTGACCGAGGCGGTGGGCCGCTATATGACGCCCACGCCCTTGAGCGTCGGGCCGGAAGAACTCGCGTCCGAAGCGCTGCGGCTCATGCATTTGCACAACATCACCCTGCTGTTCGTCTGCGAAGGCGGGCAATTGGTCGGCGCGATTCACATGCACGACCTGCTGAACGCCGGGGTCGCCTGAGCATCATCGTCGTCATTCCGGCGCGGGCAGGCTCCTCGCGTCTTCCCCGCAAGCCCCTGCGACTGATCGCGGGCCGCACGCTGCTGCACCGGACCATCGCCATGGCGCGCGCCGCGATCGGCGGTCTGCAAGATGCGGAATTGCTGGTCGCAACGGACGACCGGGAGATTGCGGACCATGCACGCGCCGCTGGCTGCGATGCGGTGATGACGGAAAGCGCCATCGCCACTGGCTCCGGGCGGGCGCTGGCGGCGGCGCTGCAAAGGCCCGTTCCGCCGCGCTTCGTCGTAAACCTTCAGGGCGATTCCCCCTTTCAGCCGCAAGCCGCCCTGCGATCGGTCATCGCGGCCCTGAAATCCGGCGCGGAAGTGGCAACGCCGGTGATCGCGCTGGATTGGGCAGCGCTCGACGCCTTGCGCGACCACAAGCGCCGCTCGCCCTTCAGCGGGACGACCTGCGCCCGCGCCGCTGATGGCCGTGCGCTGTGGTTTTCCAAGGCCATCATCCCTGCTATTCGGGGGGAGGAGGCCCTGCGCGCCAGCGATACCATGTCGCCGGTCTGGCGGCATGTCGGCCTTTATGGCTACACGCTTGACGCCCTGACGCGCTTTGAAAATGCTCCACCGACCGCGCTGGAAACACTGGAAGGGCTGGAGCAGCTTCGCCTGCTGGAACTTGGCATTCCCATCACGACCGTACCCGTCGACCCGCCGCTGTTCGACAGTTCCGGGATCGATACGCCCGCCGATATCGACCGGGTAGAGGCGCTGATCGCCATCCATGGCGACCCCACCCCGCCGCTGCCATGACGCGGCGCATCTTCATCATCCGCCATGGCAACACGTTCGGCAGCAGCGCCGAAGCCCGCCGGATCGGCGCGCTTACGGACATTCCGCTGGTCGAAAGCGGACGCGCGCAGGCGGATCGTCTTGGGTCCTGGTTCGCGGCCCGGCAGTTGCCCATCCGCTGCATCCATAGCGGCCCGCTTCAACGGGCAACGGAAACGGCCGCCCGGATCGCGTCGGCGACAGGCCATGCGCTGGACGGCGCGCTGCCATGGCTCAACGAAATCGACCATGGTCCCGACGAAGGGCTGTCCGAAGCGCAGGTGCTTGCCCGGATTGGGCGGCAGGCGCTCGCCGATTGGGACGAGCGCGGCATCGCGCCTGATGGCTGGGTTGTGGATGCTCCTGCCCGGATTGCCGCCTGGAAGAGGTGGTTTGAGAAGGGCGGCGACGGCATGGAACTGCTGGTGACCAGCAACGGCGCGGCGCGCTTCGCCCTGCTCGCCCTTGGCTTGCCTTCCGCCTCGCTCAAGCTGCGCACCGGGGCCTTTGGCGAGCTTGCGGCGGAGCCGGATGGCAAGGTGCGGCTGATTCGCTGGGACGAGCGCCCCTAACGTCGCATCGCGAGAAGCGGTAATGGTAAGTGATCGCGCTTAGTTGCTACGCTGAGGCACGGTGAAGGTGCCCGACACCCGCCCGCCCGATCCGCTCGACACGCCCGGCACGCCGCCCGATGAGCGTCCGTCCACGGTCGAACGCCCGCTGGTCAGGTCGATCACCAGCCGCCCGCCGGTCAGCCGGTTCGCTCCCTGCGTCAGGCTCACATTGCCGATCATGGTGATCAGCCGCCGGTTGAGGTCGTAAATGGCGACATTGCCGCGCGCAGTTTCATTGCCCTTCGTCACGACGACATTGCCCGTCGCGTCGATCCGGTCGACCTCCACCCCGCTGCCGTTCGATCCATTGTTCCGGTACGCCACCGTCATGCGCGCCGCATTGAGCCGCATGCCCGCCTGCGTGACTTCGACATTGCCCGAAACCACGACGCGATCGGCGCGATCCTGCACCTCGATCCGGTCGGCGGTGAAGTTTACCGGGGCGTTGCTGTCGTGATTCTTGAGCACCTGCGCGCCCGCGCCAGCATAGAAAACGGCCGCACCCAGCGCGCCAGCCGACAGCAGGATCAGCGATCTCTTCATCACTACCGCCCTTTGAGGCCATTTTGTTCGATGCGCAAGCTCGCCCTGCCCTGGAGCGTCACGGTGCGCGCATTGAGGTCGGCCTCCAGATGGTCGCCGCTGAACGTGCCGATGGGAATGCGGCCATCGACGCGTCCCGCGCTGCGCATCTTCCGCGTCTTGAGGTCTATCCCGACGTCCCGCGTCGTCAGCCGGTATCCGCCCGCCGCCTGGAACTGAACCGGGCCGTCCACCGCCACGCGTTCGCTGTCCATGTCGTACCGGCCCTTGCGCGCGTTCAGCACGGCGGGGCCTTCCGGCAGGAGGATGCGCGCGGACATATCGTTCAGGTCGACCACAGGCTCGCGCGAGCTTTTCTGCACCGCCGATCCGGCGCGCAGCGAGAAGGGCTGGCCCTTGCTGTCCTCGCCCCGGTAGAGCGCTTCGGTGACGCGCATGCGTTCCTGCGCCACCTCCACCTTGTTCTTGTCGAGCACGAAGCTCACCTTGTCGCCGCCCAGGAACGGCGCGGTCGCCAGCAGCGCGGCCAGCACCCCGACCGCGATCGGCAGCCAGTTCTTGAGCATGCCCACCAGCCGGTCATGGCTACCCCCCGGCAGGGCCCAATGCCGCCGCGCATGACGTTGCTTTTCCGCCTGGATGGACATGGAGCGCTTGCTTCCTGCCTTTTACATATGGGCGAAGATATCGATCTCCGGCCAGCCCGCCAGGTCCAGTTCGGCCCTGTGAGGGAGGAAATCGAAACAGGCCTGCGCCAGTTCCATGCGGCCCTCGCGGATCAGCCGCTTGTCCAGTTCCGCCTTCAACTGGTGAAGGTAGCGCACGTCCGACGCCGCATAATCCTTCTGCGCGTCCGACAAGGCGGGTGCGCCCCAATCGCTCGACTGCTGCTGCTTGCTGATTTCCTGCCCCAGCAGTTCGCGCACCAGCTCCTTAAGGCCATGGCGGTCGGTATAGGTGCGGATCAGGCGCGATGCGATCTTCGTGCAATAGACGGGCGCCGCCACCACGCCCAGATAATGGCGGATGGCAGCGATGTCGAAGCGGCCGAAATGATAGAGTTTCAGCCTGTTGGGATCGCCAAGCACGGCGCGCAGATTGGGGGCGGCATAATCGCTGCCGGGGCCAAAGCGCACCAGATGCTCGTCACCGTGCCCGTCGCTGATCTGCACCAGGCATAGCCGGTCGCGCGGGGTGATAAGGCCCATGGTTTCGGTATCGACGGCGACGGGGCCGGGGGCGAGGACGCCTTCGGGCAGGTCCTCTTCATGAAAGTGAACGGTCATGGACCCCCTCTATGGCCAAAGCCGCTGCAACTCAATCAACCCTTTTGATCGCGAGTGAAACTGTAACGCGCCCGCCGCCCACGCAATTGTGGCGGCAATCGGGCTAAAATCATTCGCGCCCCGGAGAAAAGTTGATATAGTGATTCTCAAACCCGCATCCTTGCGGTGGATTCTGCATGTCATTTCGCCCGGCATGTTTGTCCGATTTAGTCTTGGGCGAAGCGAAAGTGACCAACAGGGCATGAGTTTTGATAGAGGTCGCCGCGGCGGGCGCGGCAAGGACAAGCGCGACGGTTTCGGCGACGACAATTTCTATGGCGGCGATCGCGGC
>NZ_ATHO01000077.1 GCF_000445065.1 Sphingobium quisquiliarum P25
CGATCGCCGCCGGACGCGGCCTTGCCCAGGCGCCGGACGTGGAAGCCATCGACCTGCTTTCCATGGCGTCCGTGCGCGGCTTTGTTGCCCGCTGGGGCGATCGGCCGGTCGACCTGCTGATCAACAATGCGGGCCTGATGGCGCCGCCCCTCACCCGCACGGCGGACGGGTTCGAAAGCCAGATGGCGGTCAATTATTTCGCGCCTTTCCTGTTGTCCGAACTGCTGCTGCCCCATCTGGCGGCACGCAAGGGGCGCGTCGTCATCCTGTCTTCCGGCTCGCACCACCTTGCCGAACTTCGGATCGACGACCTGAACTATGAGCGGCGCGCCTATGACAGGTTCGAGGGCTATGGCCATGCCAAGCTCTGCGCCAATCTGCTGGCGGTCGAATATAGCCGCCGCCATGCGGCCGATGGCGTGACCATGAACGCCTGCACGCCCGGCGGCGTCGCCACCAACCTAGGCCGCCACGCGACGTTCGAGGACGCGGTGCGGCTGGGCTGGGTGAATGAGGACGGAACGCTGCCGCAAGGCCGGATGAAGACGGCGGAAGAAGGCGCGGCGACGCCCGTCTGGGCCGCGACAGCGCCGGAGCTGGAGGGCAAGGGCGGGCTCTATCTGGAGGATTGCGCGATCGCGCCGCTCTGGTCCCCGCCCATGCCGCCGGGCTGGGGCGTCAGCGCCGCCTCGCTCGACCCGGATGCCGCGCGGCGGCTCTGGGATGTTGCCGAACCCCTGATCCTGGAGAGATGCGCATGAACCGGCCTGTCAGCGGGTTCGCCCCCGCCAATGACAATATCATCGCGGAAACCGAGCGATGGCAGGCGGAAACGCGCGGCCCGTTTGTCGCCGCCAACCCCGAACGGCGCGACCCCTTCGTCACGCAGGCGCTGAAATGGCCGGTCAAGCCGCTCTACACGCCCGCCGATCTGGACGCGGTGGGCTTTGACTATCTGCGCGACCTGGGGTTTCCCGGCGAATATCCCTATACCCGTTCGACCCGGCCCAATGGCCACCGATCCAGCTTCTGGACGATGACGCAGGTCACTGGCTTCGGCAAGGGCGAGGATTGGGCGAAGCGCGCCCGTTTCATGCTGGATCAGGGCCTGTCCGGCCTGATCCTGGAATATGACCTTGCCACCACCAACGGCTATGACAGCGACGATCCGATGGTGGAAGGCGAGGTCGGGCGCGCGGGCATGGCGCTCGACAGTCTGGAGGACCTGGAGAAGGCGTTCGACCTGCCGTTCGACAAGCTCAAATATCTGATGAGCGTGTGCAACGCGCCGCAGCCGGTGAACCTCGCCATGATCATCGCCGCGCTGGAGAAGAAAGGCATCGATCCGCAGGATTTCGTCCTGCACATCGTCAACGGCATATTGATCGAATATATCTGCGTCGGCCGCTACATCTATCCGCCCGAACATGGCCTGCGCATCGCGACCGACGCGATCGAATATATCATCCGCAACCATCCGAACTGGGCGCCGCTGTCGATCATTTCCGCCCAGCTTCAGCCCGCCAAGGCGAACCCGGTGCAGGAAATCGCGTTCAGCCTGGCGATCGCCTGCGCCTATATCGACGCGACGCTGGAGCGCGGGCTGGATATCGACACGGTCGCGCCCTACCTCAACCATTTCGTCGTCAACGTCGACATGGATTTCTTCGAAGGCATCTGCAAGCTGCGCGCCTTCCGCAAATGCTGGGCGCGGCTGATGAAGGAACGTTATGGCGCGACGCGAGCGGAAGCGATGAAGATCCGCCTGATGACGTCGCCCACGACGATTGCGCTGACGCTCCAGCAGCCGCTCAACAATATCGGGCGGCTCGCCATCATGGCGACGGCCTGCGCTCTGGGCGGCGCGGGCGAGAATATGACGACGCCGCTGCATGACGAGGCCCATTCGCTGCCCGCCGAGGAGGCGATCCGCGTCGGCGCGGCGCTCCAGCATATCGTCGCGCATGAAACGGGGGTGGCGGAGACGATCGATCCGCTCGCCGGGTCCTATTATGTCGAAACGCTGACCAAGCAGATGGAGGATGCGGCCTTTGCCGAGATGGAGCGCATCTTCGCCATGGGCGGCGCGGTGAAGGCGATCGAGACCGGCTATTTCCAGCGCGCGCTGGGGCGGGAGCAATATGAGCGGAACAAGGATCTGGAGGAAGGCCGCCGCAAATGGATCGGCGTCAATCACCTTGTCCTGCCGGAGGAAAAGCGGGAAATCGAAATCTTCCGCCTGGACGATGACATGGAGGAGCAGCAGGTGGAGAAGGTCCGCGCCCTGCGTGCCCGGCGGGATCAGGCAGCGGTCGATGCCGCGCTGGAGAAGGTGCGGGAAGCGGCGCGCAACGGCGATAATCTGGTCCCCGCCTGCCTGGAAGCGGTGAAGCTCTACGCCACCCACGGGGAATTGTGCAACGCGATGCGGGACGTATTCGGCGTCCATACCCCCGACAGCCAGCTTGCAGGAGTGTGACCGCATGCAGGAACAGCCAAACCGCCGCCTGCGCGTGCTGCTCGCGAAGCTGGGCATGGATACGCATACGGTCGGCATCACCATCATCGGCCATGCCCTGCGCGAGGCGGGGATGGAGGTGATCTTCACCGGCCTCAAGCAAACCCCCGAAATGGTGGCCGCCGCCGCCATCCAGGAGGATGTGGACGTGGTCGGCATTTCCACTTTGTCGGCCGGGCACACGCGCAGCCTGCCCAAGCTGGCGCGGCTGCTGCGCGAGCAGGGCGCGGGGGACAAGCTGTTGCTGGCGGGCGGCGTCATCCCCCAGGAAGACCAGCCGCTGCTTGAGGAAGCCGGGGTGCACAAGATCTTCACCATGGGCGCCGACACGCGCGACATCGTCCGCTATCTGGAGGAGTGGTGGGCGCAAAGGCAGGCGCCGGAGGCAGCCTGACGCGATGGAGGATATCGCGCAAG
>NZ_ATHO01000078.1 GCF_000445065.1 Sphingobium quisquiliarum P25
TGATCCCGGTGGAGGGCGTGCCCCCGGCGGCGCTGACCGACACATTCACCCAGTCGCGGGCGGGCGGCGCGCGGCCGCATGACGCGATCGACATCATGGCGGCGCGCGGAACGGCGGTGCTGGCGGCCGCTGACGGACGGGTCGAGAAGCTGTTCTCCAGCGCGGACGGCGGGCTTACCATCTATGAGCGGTCGGGCGACGGGCGCCGCATCTATTATTATGCGCATCTGGACGGCTATGCGCCGGGGCTGGCCGAAGGGCAGACGGTGCGGCGCGGGCAGAAGATCGCCACGGTGGGAAGCAGCGGCAATGCCGACCCGGCCGCCCCGCACCTCCACTTCGCCGTGCATGAGATGCTGCCGGACGAGCCATGGCATGGCGGGCGCGCCATCAATCCCTATCCGCTGCTGGTCCACCCGGCCCGATGACCCCACTTGCCCTTGGCGGCGGCACGATGTAGAGGCCCCCAAGCCTTAAAGAGGCCGGCTCTTTTCACCTTCAAGCATATAGGCAGGCTCTTCCCATGAAGATCAGCGGCGTCGAGATTCGTCCCGGCAACAATATCGAATATGACGGAAGCCTGTGGCGTGCCGTCAAGATCCAGCACACCCAGCCCGGCAAGGGTGGCGCCTATATGCAGGTGGAACTCAAGAACCTGATCGACGGGCGCAAGAACAACGTGCGCTTCCGCTCCGCCGAGACGGTCGAGCGCATCCGCCTCGACACCAAGGATTTCCAATATCTCTATGCAGAGGGCGACATGCTCGTCTTCATGGACACGGAAACCTATGAGCAGATCAACCTGCCGCAGGACCTGGTGGGCGAAGCGTCGGCTTTCTTGCAGGACGGCATGATGGTCATGCTGGAAATGTATGAGGAACGCCCGATCTCCGTGCAGCTGCCCGAAACGGTCGAGGCGACCGTGGTCGAGGCCGACGCCGTGGTGAAGGGGCAGACCGCTTCGGCCAGCTACAAGCCCGCAATCCTGGACAATGGCGTGCGCGTCATGGTGCCGCCGCACATCGTCACCGGAACCCGCATCGTCGTGGATGTGTATGAGCGGGAATATGTGAAGCGGGCGGATTGATGACAATCTCCCCTCCCGC
>NZ_ATHO01000079.1 GCF_000445065.1 Sphingobium quisquiliarum P25
CGGCGCGGCCGTTGGAGCGGCCACCGGGCTCGGCACGGTCGAAGGCGCGGTGATCGGCGGCACCGCTGGCGCGATCATCGGCGACGACTGACGGCAGGAGCGGGATCGCGCTCGCCCCGGAGCAGCGATCCCTAATCCAGGTAGAAATCCACGGTCGTGACGACACGCACCTTCTTATAGGGCGTATCGCTCTGGCCATCGGCTTCGCCGTCGCGCGGGTCGATCGAGAAATAGCCCTGGGTGGCGCTCTTGATCCCGCCGACGCTGGCCCCGCTGTCGCGCGCGAATTGCTCGGCGGCGGCGCGGGCGTCCTTAGTGGCGGCGGCGACCATCGGAGGCTTGATGTCGTTCAGCTTGGTGAAGCTGTAGCGCATGCCCGACCCCTCCTGCAAAGTGACGCCGCGCCGCACGAGGTCGAACTGCTGCGCGACGGCGCGCTGCGCCCGGGCTATGTCGTTGGTGCGCAACAGCATGCGCTGGGAAATGGTGATCGTGTTGACGCCGTTGTTGATATATTGGTTCACGCCCGCGCCGGTCGGCGTCAGCGCATTGGCGGGAAAGCCAAGCTCGGCGAAATAGGCCTTCAACTCCCTGGTGTTATTGTCGATCTCCGCGCGCACCGCGGGCAGGTCGAACCCCGTCGCCGAATAGCTGATGGTCCAGGTGGCGAGGTCGGCGGTGACGTTGCGCTCCGCCAGGCCGCGAACCGTGACGGAGCGGTCGGCGGCCCTGGCGCGCTTCAATCCGTCGCCCAGCAGATAGCCGCCGCTCACGATCCCGATCGCCAGCAGTCCGGCGCATCCCAGCAGCACCTTGTCACGCATGTCCACGCCCATAGCCATCTCCTCTTCCGTCACCGCCCATGCCACCCTATCTTGAGCATGTTCCTGCACCCTTAGAGATGAACCGTTGCTGGACGGCGACGAACGGAGCCTGAATGACCAAATATCTCCACACCATGATCCGTGTGACCGATGTCGATCGCACGGTCGCCTTCTTCAACCTGCTGGGACTGGAGGAGCAGCGCCGCATCGACAATGAGCAGGGCCGCTTCACGCTCGTCTTCCTGGCCGCGCCCGGCGATGAGGACGCGCAGGTCGAACTGACCTACAATTGGCCGCCGCAGGACGGCAGCGCGCCGGAACGCTATGAGGGCGGGCGCAATTTCGGCCATCTCGCTTATCGCGTCGACAATATCTATGAGGTTTGCCAGCGGCTGATGGATGCGGGCGTCACGATCAACCGGCCGCCGCGCGACGGGCACATGGCCTTCGTGCGCACGCCGGACAATATCTCCATCGAACTGTTGCAGGACGGCTATCTGGAGCCTGCCGAACCCTGGCTGTCCATGCCCAATAGCGGGGTCTGGTAAGCCGTGCTGGAGGTCGTTCGCATCCCCGTCCTCAAGGACAATTATGTCTGGATGATGCATGATCATGCTGGCGGGGACACGGTGGTCATCGACCCCGCCGTCGCCGATCCCGTGCTGAAGGAAGCGGAGGAGCGGGGCTGGACGATCGGGCAGATCTGGAACACCCACTGGCATCCCGACCATGTGGGGGGCAATGCGGCGATCAAAGCGGCGACTGGATGCGCGATAACGGGTCCCGCGGCCGAAGCGGAGAAGATCGGCACGCTCGACCGGCTGGTGGGGGAGGGGGACAGCGTCTCCATCGGCAGCCACGCCGCCACGGTGATGGAGGTGCCAGCGCACACCGCCGGGCACATCGCCTATCATCTGGCGGCCGACCGGCTGCTGTTCGCCGGGGACACGCTGTTCGCCATGGGCTGCGGCCGCCTGTTCGAAGGCACGGCGGCGCAGATGTTCGCCAATATGCAGCGTTTCGCTGGCCTGCCCGACGACACGCAGGTCTATTGCGCGCATGAATATACCCAGTCGAACGGGCGCTTCGGCCTGACGGTGGAGCCGGACAATCAGGCGATCGCCGCGCGCATGGCCGATGTCGACGCAGCCCGCAGCCGGGGGGAGGCGACGGTGCCGACCACCATCGGGCAGGAGCGCGCCACCAACGTCTTCCTGCGCGCCGCCAATGTGGAAGAACTCGCCCGGCGGCGGGAAGCAAAGGATATCGCCTGATGCTCATGCGTTGTCGCGGCATCCTTCCTGAACAGAGATGCGGGAGAATGGCCATGCGTGGATGGATGATGTTGTCCTCTTTGATGCTGGCGGCCTGTGCGGGCGGCAGCAGCGAGCCGCCGCGCCTCACCGAAAAGCAGGCCGCCCGGCTGGAGGCGGCGCTGGCGGGGAAGGTCGCGGGCGAGCCTGTGGACTGCATCTCGCGCTATCCCCAGGCCAGCCTGACCGCGATCAGCGACAGCGTGCTCCTTTACCGGGTGAGCGGAAAGCTGGTCTATCGCAACGATCTGATCGGCAGTTGCCCCGGCCTGTCGCGCGGCGATACTCTGGTGGTCAGGCCGTTCGGATCGCAATATTGCCGGGGCGATCTGGCCCGCAGCGCTGACCTGACGAACGGCATGGTGACCGGCGCATGCGCGCTGGGGTCCTTCACGCCCTATCGCACTCCGGCGCGTTGAGACCGGGCCAGAAGCGATCAACATTCAGTTGTGGCGGCCTGCAAATGGCGGTTCTTCGCGCTTCGGTGCTCACATACCTTAACTACGCTGCGCGCCGGGCCACGAAAAACCACCATCGCTCCTGAATGTTGATCGGTGCTAAGCCTTGTAAAGCGCGTCCAGCCGGTCCTGATAGCGCGCCCGGATGACGTGGCGGCGGATCTTCATCGATGGGGTCATCTCGCCATTGGCGACGGTGAAGGGCTCGTCCGCCAGGATGAAGCGCCGCACCCGCTCCGTCACGGACAGGTCGTGATTCACCCGCTCGACGGCGGCGCGCAGGGCGGCCTGATAAGCGGGATCGCTTTCCGCATCCTCCACCGCCTGACCCTTGGCGGCCGCCCATTCCCGCGTCCATTCCGCATCGGGAACGATCAGCCCCACCAGATGCGGCCGCCGGTCGCCATGGACCATGGCCTGGCCGATTTCCGGCTGTAGCGTCAGCATGCCCTCGACCTTCTGCGGCGACACATTGTCGCCCTTGTCATTGACGATCAGATCCTTCTTGCGATCGGTGATACGGATGCGCCCGCGCTCGTCAATCTCGCCAATGTCGCCGGTATAGAGCCAGCCGTCCTTCAACGCGCGTTCGGTGTCGGCTTCGTTGCGCCAATAGCCGTGCATGACCAGTTCGCCGCGCACCAATATCTCGCCATCCTCGGCGATGCGCACCTCCACCCCGTCCAGCGGCGGGCCGACCGTATCCATGGCGATGCCAGCGCTTGGCCGGTTGCAGCTGATCACCGGGCCGGCTTCGGTCTGGCCATAGCCCTGGAGCAGCGTCAGCCCCATCGCGTCGAAGAACAGCCCGACATCGGGGTTCAGCGGCGCACCGCCCGATACCAGCGCCTTCATCCGTCCGCCGAAGCGCGCTGCGATCCTGGGCTTGAGCGTGCGCGCCAGCAGCGCCTTAACCGGCAGGTCGATGATGGATTTGCGGCCCTGCTGCTCCTTCGCCGCGATCCTGAGCGCCTGTTCCATGAGCCAGGTTGGAAACTTGCCCTGCTTTTCGATCGACTTCATGATCCGGGTGCGCAGCACCTCGAACAGGCGGGGCACGACCACCATGATGGTCGGGCGCGTCTCCTCGATATTGCTGGCGAGCTTTTCCAGCCCTTCGGCATAATAGATCTGCCCGCCCAGCATGATCGGCAGGAACTGGCCGCCGCTATGCTCATAGGCGTGGGACAGGGGCAGGAACGACAGGAACACTTCGTTGTCCCAGCCGAAATCCTCGACGACCAGCTTTCCCGCGCCTTCGATATTGCACAGGATCGCGCCATGATGCTGCATCACCCCGCGCGGCGCGCCGCCGGTGCCGCTAGTATAGATGATGCAGGCCAGGTCCTCGCGCCCCGCCGTCTGTTCGGCTGCGCAGGCGTCGGGGTCGGCGATGTGCCCGTTGATCAGGTCGCTCCACAGGTGGCAGGATATGTCGCCCTGTCCGCCCCTCAGCGGTTCTATGCCGACGACGAAGCTGGCCCGCGACCGCAGCACGGCGGGCATCAGCGCCTGGGCGAGCTTTGCCGTCGACACGATCACCGCCCGCGCGCCGCTGTCGGTCAGGATATGCTGGTGATCGCGCGTCGTGTTGGTGGTGTAGGTCGGCACGGTGATGCAGCCCGCCGCCATGATCGCCAGGTCCGCGATGCAGAATTCCGGGCGGTTCTCGCTCACCAGCATGACCGGGTCGCCGGGTTTCAGGCCCTGCGCCTTCAATGCGGTGGCCAGCGACGCGACCTGATGCGCGACCTCGGTCCAGCTGAGCGATTGCCATCGGCCGTTCACCTTGCGCCACAGGAAGGGAAGATCGCCCTTGTTCTTCGCCCGGGCGAAGAACATCGTCACCAGATTGGGGAACCGTTCGATCGCCTGCAAGCCTGCCTCCTGCACCGGGCGCGTACGCACCGCGCCTCTCGTTGCCCGCCTATAACGGGGCCTTGCCGTAACGGCCACGCTTTTTCCACGCCCGTTCAGTCGAATAGGCCGTCCTGCGCCGTGGCGGGCGGGTTGAGCCCCAGATGCTTCCACCCCGGACCGTTCAGGCAGCGCCCGCGCGCGGTGCGGGCGATCAGGCCAAGCTGGATCAGATAGGGTTCGATCACTTCCTCGATCGTGTCGCGCGGTTCGGAAAGACCGGCGGCCAGCGTTTCCACGCCCACGGGGCCGCCGCGATAGATGTCGGCGATCATCATCAGGTAACGCCGGTCCATCAGGTCGAGGCCAAGCTGATCGACCTCCAGCCGGCTGAGCGACGCATCGGCCACCCTGGCGTCCACCGCTTCCGCCCCGGCGACGTTGGCGAAGTCGCGGACGCGCCGCAGCAGCCGCCCGGCGATGCGCGGCGTGCCCCGCGAACGGCGCGCAATCTCTATCGCGCCGTCGGATGTGATCGCAAGGTCAAGCAGCCGCGCTGCGCGGCGGACCACCAGCTCCAGCTCATCGACCGTATAGAATTGCAGCCGCACCGGAATGCCGAAGCGGTCGCGCAGCGGCGTCGTCAGCAGCCCCTGCCGCGTCGTCGCGCCGACCAGGGTGAAATGCGGCAGGTCTATGCGCACCGACCGGGCAGAGGGACCTTCGCCGATCATCAGGTCGAGCGCACGGTCCTCCATCGCCGGATAAAGCACTTCCTCGACCGCCGGGTTGAGGCGGTGGATCTCGTCGACGAACAACACGTCGCCTTCGTCCAGATTGGTAAGCAGCGCCGCCAGATCGCCGGACTTGGCGATCACCGGGCCGGACGTGGCGCGAAATCCCACGCCCATCTCCTTGGCGACGATCTGCGCCAGCGTCGTCTTGCCCAGGCCGGGCGGGCCGAAGAACAGCACATGGTCCAGCGCCTCGCCGCGCGCCTTCGCGGCCTCGATGAACACGCGCAGATTGCCCCGCGCCGCTTCCTGGCCGATGAATTCGTCCAGCGATTTGGGCCGCAGCGCCGCGTCGGCATCTTCCGCGCGGCGGGTAGAGGCGATCAGCCTTTCCTCGCTCATGCGCGCTCCGCCCCACTCACAACGTCATGCCGAACTTGTTTCAGCATCCATGGCGCCCCACGCTCCGGTCCAACGGCGGCAACCCCAGCCCAACCGCCAGGTCCACCCACGCCGGATTCTCGCGCTCGACCAAATTGATCTTCCCTTGCCGCCGCCAATTCTTCAGCTGCTTCTCCCGCAAGATCGCCCGCTCCATGGCATCGCACGCTTCGACCCGCACGAGCCGGTGCACGCCATAACGCTCCGTGGAACCCGGAATCGCCCCCGCGCGATGCTGCGCCAGCCGCCCCGGCAGGTTCGAAGTCACCCCGATATACAAAGCCCCACAAGGCTGACTGGCGAGGATATAGACGCAAGGCTCCTTCATCGTTCCCCCTCGGCGCCCAAGGCGCAATGGATGCTGAAACAAGTTCAGCATGGCAGGGAAGAAGGCGGGCCGTCATTTCGCCGCCTTCCGCAGCGCGAGGCGGACCAGCGCGTCAAGCGTCGCGCCTTCGCCCAGTTCCTCCTCGGCGGCGGCGACGGCGATGCTGGCCTCGGCCGGTCGGAAGCCCAGATTCTGAAGCGCGGACAGGGCGTCCGCACCGTGACCTCCGGCCATGACCGGTACGGCAGCGCCGCCGGGCAGCGCTCCGCCAGCGCCGGGGGCCGCGCCGATCTTGTCCTTCAATTCATTGACGATACGCTGGGCCAGCTTGGGGCCGACGCCGTTCGCGCGCGCGATCATCGCCTTGTCGCCCGTGGCCACGGCGCGGTGCAGTTCCACGGGTTCCAGCGCGGACAATATGGCCAGCGCCACGCGCGATCCCACGCCCTGAACGCCGGTGAGCAGGCGGAACCAGTCACGCTCCTCCGCCCGCGCGAAACCCACCAGCCGGACCGAATCCTCCGACACCAGCATTTCGGTATGCACGGTCACCGCTTCCCCGGCCGGTCCCAGCGCCGCGAGCGTGCGCGATGACGCGCCGACCAGATAGCCGACGCCACCCACATCGATGATGGCGTGGTCGATGCCGGTGCTGTCCAGCCGCCCTTTCAGTTTCGCTATCATGCCCCGCGCCCTTTGGTCATGATCTGTTCTTTACAGCCTCTTCCCCGCTGCGCCAGCTAAAAGCGCGTGGCCGTGGCACCATTTGCCGCGCCGTGCGTAATGCTGCCCTGTTTCCTCTTCGATCAAGGATGAACCGCGCGATGCCGATACAAGCACCGATGCTGTCGCCCAGGGATTTTGCCGAACCCGCCATCCGCCTTGCCGGATATGTCGACCATGGCATGTATATTCATTTCAAGGAAAGGCTGGCCGCCGCGCCGCAGGACGGCCTCGTCGTGGTTGAAATATCCACGCTGGGCGGGGACCCGGAAATCGCCCGGATGATGGGAGAGGATATCCGCTTCCATTCCGAAATGCAGCCCGGACGGCGGCTTGTCTTCCTGGGCAAGACGGCCGTCTATTCGGCAGGGGCGACCTTCATGGGCTTCTTCGCGACGGAGAACCGTTATCTGACGCGCGGCACCCGCCTGATGATCCATGAACGCATCATCACGAAGGACATTCCCCTTCAAGGGCCGCTGTCCACCTGCATCGCGCCGCTCAAGGCCGCGCTCAATGAGATCGAAGCGTCCATCGCCATCCAGAATGAAGGCTTTGCGAACCTGATCACGGGTTCGCAGGTGACGCTGGACGAAGTGCTCAGGCGCGCGCCGGAAAACTGGTATCTGGAAGCGAACGAGGCCGCCGCGCTGGGGCTGATCACGGCGGTTCTGTAAAGGGCGGTCCCGGTCCTTCACGGCTTGCTTACCAATTTCCCGCATAAGCGGCGGCCATGGACAAGACCGCCGATCCCTGCCCACCTTCCGCCGTCAGCCATGGCGTCGGGATTGCGGGCCTTGCCGGGCTTGCCGCCTGGACCCTGGTAGCGCGCCATTATGGGATGAACGGACCCTATGCGGGTCTTGCCGCCGTCTTCGCCTGCGGCCTGCCGATGGTGCTCTGGTCCCTGCTGGCGGACAAGGTGCATCGCAACCCGTCTACCGGGATGAACTGGGATGCACCGGCCCGGCCGCTGCGAGAGGTGCTGGATGTCAGCCTCGTCAAGATTGCGGGGCTGTGGGCGACCTGGCTCGCCATCGCCATCTTCTATTGCGTGGCGCGCTGGTACTGGAGCGGCAATTACCGTTTCTCCATGAAACTTTTCATGGCCGCCGCGCCGTGGCTGCTTGCCTTTTCTATCCCTTATGTTCTGTGGATCGACCGGCGGCTGACCGATGCCAGGGATGCGTCCTATGCCTTTGGCCAGTGGGTGATCGGCGGCGCCGCGGGCAAGCCCGACATGGCGCAGGTCGCCAATCATGCGCGCGCATGGGCGGTGAAGGGCTTTTTCCTCGCCTTCATGCTGTCCATCGTGCCAGGCAATTTCGCCAGCGTCGTCGATTGGCGCATCGATCATGCCTTCGCCGACCCGGTGAAGCTGACCGCCTTCCTGATCGCCATCATGTTCATGATCGATGTCTGCATGGCGACGGTCGGCTATCTGCTGACGTGCAAGCCGCTGGATTCGCACATCCGCTCCGCCAATCCGGCGCTGGCGGGATGGGTGGCGGCGCTGATCTGCTATCCGCCCTTCGTGCTGATGGGCTCCGGGGGGCCGCTCGATTATCATGCGGGCGGCGCGGAATGGGACGTGTGGACGCAGGGCTATCCCGCGCTCCAGTGGCTGCTGGGCGGCTGGCTGGTGCTGCTGACGGCCATCTATGCCTGGGCGACGGTGGCGTTCGGCATCCGCTTTTCCAACCTCACCCATCGCGGCATACTGACGCACGGACCCTATCGCTGGACCCGTCACCCGGCCTATCTGTCGAAGAACCTCTTCTGGTGGTTTTCGGCGCTGCCCTTCCTGGCGGTGTCGGGCAGCCTTACCGACATGGTGCGCAACTGCGCGATGCTGGCGGTGACCAACGCCGTCTATTACTGGCGCGCCCGCACCGAGGAAGCGCATCTGTCCGCCGATCCCGATTATCGCGCCTATAGCGCGTGGATGGACCGCAACGGACCCGTGCCGCGCTTCTTCGCCTGGGTGACGGGCCGCAAGCAGCCCGCGCTACAGCCTGCCGAATAGCCTGGCGCCTAATAGCTTTCCTCGTCATAGACGCGGCTCACATCGCCAGCCCATGCGCCATGATAGCGCTCCAGCAGCCGTTCGGCATGGGTGATCCCGGACGCCGCGATGTCATCCAGCGGCGCGAGATAGTCCGACTCGTCCTTGCCCGCTTCATCCAGCCGCGCCCGCGCCTTAAGGCCGCCGCGCGCGATCGCCAGCACTTCGCCCGCTATGTCGCGCAACACGCGCCCGCCCGGCAGCGGCGCGCCCAGGGCAAGGCGCGGGGCTGCGTCGCGCAGCGCCTGCCGGTCGTCCATCGACCAGTCCTTGACCAGATCCCACGCCGCATCCAGCGCGCCCTGATCATAGAGCAGCCCGACCCAGAAGGCGGGCAGGGCCGTGATGCGATCCGTCGCGCCCCCGTCAGCGCCGCGCATTTCCAGAAAGCTTTTCAGCCGCACTTCGGGGAAGGCGGTGGAAAGATGGTCCTCCCAATCCTTCTCGGTCGGCTTCTCGCCCGGCAGGACGGATAGCCGCCCGTCCAGGAAATCGCGGAAGCTGAGGCCCGCCGCGTCGATATAGCGGCCATTGCGGTAGACGAAGTACATCGGCACATTGAGCGCATAGTCGGCATAGCGTTCATAGCCAAAGCCGTCCTCGAACACGAAGGGCAGCATGCCGGTGCGCGCCGGATCGGTGTCGGACCAGATATGGCTGCGATAGGACAGGAAGCCGTTTGGCTTGCCCTCGGTAAAGGGCGAATTGGCGAACAGCGCGGTGGCCAGCGGCTGGAGCGCCAGGCTGACGCGGAATTTCTGCACCATGTCGGCTTCGCTGCCATAGTCCAGATTGGTCTGGATGGTGCAGGTGCGCAGCATCATGTCCAGCCCCAGCGATCCGACGCGCGGCATGTGGCGCAGCATGATGTCGTAGCGGCCCTTGGGCATGATGGGCAGTTCGCCGCGCGTCTTGTCGGGCCACATGCCAAGGCTGAGGAAGCCCAGCCCCAGCATGTCGCCCACATATTTGACCTGTTCCAGATGCCGCTGCGTTTCGGCGAAGGTCTGGTGCAGATTTTCCAGCGGCGCGCCGGAAAGCTCCAGCTGGCCCGCCGGCTCCAGGCTGACGGTGCCGTCGGGACCGGACAGGGCGATGATATTCTCGCCCTCGAACACCGGGCTCCAGCCATAGCGGGTCAGGCCGATCAGCAGCGTATGGATGCCGCCCGTCTCGTCATAGGAGGGGGCGTGGCGATCGCCCTTGTCATAGACGAACTTTTCATGTTCGGTGCCGATCCGCCAGCGTTCCTGCGGCTTTTCCCCCTTGGAAAAGGCGGCGAGCAGCTGGTCGCGGCTCTCTATGACGGGATCATTCTCCCCTGAGTCGGTTCTGGTGCTCATGCCACGGCTTAGCCTGTCCCCCTTGCGCGTCAACATCGCTGCGCCCGCGACAAATAGGTTGCGCTTGGCGTAGCCGCAATCCCATTTCGGAATGCAACTTGAGGCGGCTATCGCAGAGGGTAATACTCCTGCCTAGGCTGTAGCGGGCTATCAGCCCCAGTCGCCGTTCAGCGTCATCCAGGCCGAAGCCGCCGCGATCGCCGCCGTTTCGGCTCGCAGGATGCGCGGGCCCAGCGACACGGGCACCGCCCTTGCCACCGCCCGAATCGCATCCCGCTCCGCCGGGTCGAAGCCGCCCTCCGGCCCGATCAGGAACGCTGCGCCCCCTTGATGCGCGGGCAGCGCTTCGGCCAGCGGCGCACCGCCCGTTTCATCGGCGAAGAACAGCCAGCGGTCCTCCGGCCAGTCCCGCAGCAGCGCCTCCAGCTTGATGAGGCCGCCAAGTTCGGGCAGCGCCGTGCGACCGCATTGCTCCGCCGCCTCCACCAGATGCGCGTGCAGCCGGTCGAGGTTCAGCTTGTCCACCACGGCGCGGCGGGTCAGCACCGGCTGTAATTTCGCGACCCCCAGCTCGCATGCCTTTTCCGCGATCAGGTCGATGCGCCCCTTGCGGATGGGCGCGCAGCACAGCCAGAAATCGGGCACATGCTCGATCGCCTTGGTCTGTCGCACGCATTCCAGCACCAGGTCGCGCTTGCGCATGTCGCGCACCCGCGCCGCCCATTCGCCCGACCGCCCGTCGAACAGCAGCACGATGTCGTCCGGCTTCACCCGCATGACGCTGATCAGATAATGCGCCGGGTTGCCGTCCACCGGCACGGCGACGCCGTCGCCCAGTTGCGTTTCGACATGCAGGCGCGGCGCGCTTTGTGGCGGCCATGCAGGGGTTGCGGTCATTTCGCCTCTTCCGTTCGCCCTGAGCTTGTCGAAGGGCCGTCTTTGCTCTTTAGAGAAGAAAGGGGCTTCGACAAGCTTGGCCCGAACGGAGATAAGGTGAGTCAGACGATCGTCCCAGACACGCAGGCCCGCGGCCTGCTCGCCCGCCTGCCGGAAACGCCCCGCGCCCTTGCCCTGCTGGCCCGGTTCGACCGGCCGATCGGCTGGTGGCTGCTGTTCTGGCCCGGCGCCTGGGCCGTGGTGCTGGCGGGCGGGGCGGGGGAACGATGGCCTCTGATCCTCTGGCTCCTGCTCGGCAGCATCGCGATGCGCGGCGCTGGCTGCGTCTTCAACGATATCGTCGATCGCGACCTCGACCGCCAGGTGGCCCGCACGGCGGCACGCCCCCTCGCCAGCGGGGCGATTTCCCTCACCATGGCGTGGGTCTGGCTGATCCTGCTGTGCCTGATCGGCCTTGTCGTCCTGTTGCAGTTGCGCCTGTCAGCGCAGGTCGTGGCGCTGGCCAGCCTCGCGCTGGTCGCCGCCTATCCCTTCATGAAGCGGATCACCGGATGGCCGCAGGTCTGGCTTGGCCTCGTCTTTTCCTGGGCGGCGCTCGTGGGCTGGAGCGAAGTCACGGGCGCGCTCACCGCGCCGGGGCTGCTGCTCTATGGCGGCACCATTTTCTGGGTCGTCGGTTATGACACCATCTATGCGCTACAGGACCGGGAGGATGACGCATTGATCGGCATCGGGTCGAGCGCTCTGTCGATGGGCCGGCACGTCCGCGCGGGCGTGGCCTTATGCTATGTTGCGGCCCTCTCGCTCTGGGCGGCCGCGCTGTGGCAGGTAAGGCCGCAGCTTCTGGCGCTCGCGGCGCTGCTGCCGATGGCGGCGCACCTCCTCTGGCAGGTGGCGGCGTTGAAGGAGGATGGCGCCGATCCGCTGCTCAAATTCCGCTCGAACCGCTTTGCCGGGCTGCTGATGTTCCTTGGCTGTCTCGTCGTGGGCAGCGCATGAGCGCCCCGCGTGAGGGCGAGGATTGCTGGCGCATCGCCCGCGCCGCCAGGGCCAGCGTCATCATCGACGCCGAAGCCTATTTCCGCCACGCCCGCGCCGCGATGCTGAAGGCCAAGCGGCGGATCATGCTGATCGGCTGGGACTTCGACGCCGCCATCAGCCTGATCCGCGAGGATGAGGCGAAGGACGGCGCGCCCGTCATCATCGGCGACTTCATCAGCTGGCTGGTCGAACAGAAGCCCGAACTCGACATATTCCTGCTGCGCTGGGACATCGGCGCCATGAAGTCGATGGTGCAGCCGTCCAACCTCTTCACCACCGTCAAGTGGATGACGCACAAGCGCATTCATGTGAAGCTGGACAGCCACCATCCGCCCGCCGCCTCGCACCATCAGAAGATCGTGGTGATCGACGATTGCTTCGCCTTTTGCGGCGGCATCGACATGACGGCGGACCGGTGGGACACGCGCCATCATCGCGACAGCGACCCCAATCGCAAGCATCCCGATGGCACCGCCTATGGCCCATGGCATGACGCGACCACGGCGTTGCAGGGCGATGTCGCCATGGTGCTGGGCGACCATGCCCGCGCCCGGTGGAAAGTGGCAGGGGGCGGGGATCTGGAGCCGATCAGGGGCGAGCATGATTGCTGGCCCGACGCGCTGCCTGTCGGGTTCGAACAGGTGGATGTGGCGATTTCCCGGTCGGCCCCGGAAATGGACGGCCAGCAGCCGGTGCTGGAGATCGAACGGCTCTACATCAACCAGATCGCATCGGCGAAGCGGACCATCTACGCCGAAAGCCAGTATTTCGCGTCCCGCCGCATTGCCGAGGCGCTGGCCGCCCGGCTGGGAGAGGATGACGGGCCGGACATCGTCATCATCAACCCGGAACAGGCCGATGGCTGGCTGGAACAGCAGGCGATGGACACCGCCCGCGCGCGCCTGGTCGAAGCGTTGCGCGCCCGCGACGTTCACGGACGGCTGCGCGTCTATCATCCCTTCACCGTACGGGGGGAGCCGATCTATGTGCATGCCAAGATACTGATCGTCGATGACCGGGTGATCCGCGTGGGGTCCTCCAACATGAACAACCGTTCGATGCGGCTCGATACGGAATGCGACATGACGATCGACGCGAGCCTGCCTGCCAATGCCGGGCAGGAGGCAACGATCCGATCGATCCGCGATGACCTGATCGCCGAACATCTCGACCTTCCCCCGGAACGCGTCGCGGCAGTCATCGCCGAACGGGGGCTGATCGCTGCGATAGAGGAACTGCGGGACAAGCCGGGGCGCACCTTGCGGCCCTATGTCACGCCCAACCTCAACGATGTGCAGACATGGCTCGCCGACAATGAGGTGCTCGATCCCGAAGGTCCGGCCGAGATGCTGGAACCGGCGGCGCAGCGGAGCCTGTTCCGCCGCTTGAAGTCCCGATCGTAAGAGCATTGCGCCAGGCTCCACCCCGTTCGCGCGGGATGCTCTGCGTCATTCCGCCGCCAGCAGGGCCTCCGCTCCGCCCAGATTGACCGACACCAGCCGGCTGACCCCGCGTTCCACCATGGTGACGCCGAACAGCCGGTGCATGCGCGCCATGGTGACCGCATTGTGGCTGACGATCAGGTAGCGCGTGTCGGTCTGTCCCACCATAGCGTCCAGCAGGTCGCAGAAGCGCTCGACATTGGCGTCGTCCAGCGGGGCGTCGACCTCGTCCAGCACGCAGATCGGCGCGGGGTTGGTCAGGAACAGGCCGAATATCAGCGCGACCGCCGTCAGCGCCTGTTCGCCGCCCGATAGCAGGGTCAGCGCCGCCAGCTTCTTGCCCGGCGGCTGCGCCATGATCTCCAGCCCGGCTTCCAGCGGATCGTCGCTGTCGATCAGTTCCAGATGCGCCTGTCCGCCGTTGAACAGGGTGGTGAACAGCCGCCGGAAATGGCCGTCCACCGCCTCGAACGCGGCGAGCAGCCTTTGCCGCCCTTCGCGGTTGAGGCTGCCGATCGATCCGCGCAGCCGGTTGATGGCCTGGGTCAGTTCCTCGCTTTCGGCGCGGCTGCTGGCCTGGGTCGTCTCCAGTTCCTCCAGTTCCTGTGCCGCCACGAGATTGACGGGGCCGATGCGCTCGCGCTCCGCCGACAGCCGGTCATGATCGGCCTGTTCCGTCTGCGCGATCCGCACCTCCGCGCTTGCGAAGCCCAGCCTTTCGGGCAGCAGCGGCGGCGGGCATTCGAACCGTTCGCCCGACAGCCGGTTGGCCTCGACGCGCTT
>NZ_ATHO01000080.1 GCF_000445065.1 Sphingobium quisquiliarum P25
CCGCCGATCATCGTCGTCGCCAAAAGGGCCGCGACAATCGGGCGCTGCCTCTTGCTGCTCATTATCGCTGTCACCCGCTTCACCCTTTTACAAATAAGCAATGCTCGTTCACGCCCGGAAAGACGCCGCACAAGCCGCGCCTCCCTGCCCGATACGGATCAGCCGATCAAGCCGGACAGGCGCTCCCAGATACCGAAAGACGTTAGATCGTTGAATGTAACCAGCATCATCATGGTCAGAAGCAGCGCCAGACCAGACCGGTAGGCCCATTCCTGCACCCTGGGGCTGACCGGCCTGCGCTGGACCGCTTCCAATCCGTAGAACAGCAGGTGGCCGCCATCCAGCATCGGAATTGGCAAGAGGTTGATGAACCCCAAGTTAATCGAGATGAGCGCCATGAAGAAGATGAAGCTTTCCACCCCCAGCGTCGCCGCCTGCCCCGAAACCTCCGCGATCTTGAGCGGCCCGCCAAGCTCCTTCACCGACCGGCCGCCGCCCAGAATCTGCCCCAGCGTTTCCACCATGGTGCGGACGATCTGGCCCGTGCGCTCGATCGCCACCACCGGCGCGCGCCACAGGCTGACCGGCTCGATCACCGGATCGCCCGGCGCGATGCCCAGCCGCCCGATCCTGAACCTGTTGCCAAAGCCGTCGCTTTCCTCGACTGCGCCGATCCGCCCCTGCCGGTCGAACCGCTTGCCGCCCCGCTCGACCTGGATCACCACGGGCTCGCCCGGACGGATCTGCGCATAAAGGCGGATGTCGTCGAAGGTCGCCATCTCGCGTCCGTTGAGCGCGACGATGCGGTCGCCCGCCACGATCCCG
>NZ_ATHO01000081.1 GCF_000445065.1 Sphingobium quisquiliarum P25
GCCCCCGCCGGTCGCTGAGTGCAGCCCTGGGCCGTACATCGTCTTCTTCGAATGGGACAAGTCGGACATCACGCCTGACGCCGCCACCATTCTGGACAACGCGGTTTCGGCCTACAGCAACTGCGGCAGCGCCCAAGTCATGCTGGCGGGCTATGCGGACCGTTCGGGTTCGGCCTCGTACAACGTCGGCCTGTCGCAGCGCCGTGCTGACGCGGTCAAGGCCTACATGGCTTCGAAGGGCATCCCCGATGGCGTGATGACGACCCAGGCGTTCGGTGAATCGAACCCCCGCGTCGAAACCGCCGACGGTGTGCGCGAACTTCAGAACCGTCGCGTGGAAATCACCTACGGTCCGGGTTCGGGTCAGTAAGGATTTTCCATCTTTCGAGATGGAAAGAGAAATGGGGGCCGGTCGAAAGACTGGCCCCTTTTTTCTTCATGGCGCGGCAGGTGCTGAACCGATGCCAGGGTTCCGTTCTCGCATTGCATGCATGCCAGCGCCGAGGCGGTGGTGACGCGGAAGCCCGGCCACGGCCGCCTGCGCAACAAAAGCGGATCTGGCCGCTTTAGCCTGAGAAGATCAATTTGGAGTGCAATCCCTCATGCAAAAATCCCTCCTAGCCTTAGTCTTGTCCTCAGCTTGCGCCTTGAACGCCTGTGCGACGCCGCAGAGCGAGAGTGCGCAAGGGGCCTCGCCCGCCGCATCTGCCACGGCTGTTCTGCTGGCGGGTGACGGATCGCCGCGCGGTGAGGCGAGCGTGACGGAGGCCGCTGACGGCCTGCATGTGACGATCAATGCCACAGGCCTGACCCCCGGCATACATGCAGTCCATGTCCATGGAACCGGCGTTTGCACGCCGCCCGACTTCACCAGTGCAGGCGGGCATTGGAACCCGACGGGCCGCCAGCATGGCAAGGACAATCCGGCAGGCATGCATATGGGAGACATGCCCAACATGCTCGCGGGCGCTGACGGTTCCGGGCAGATGGAATATGTCATTCCTGGCGCAATGCTTCGCAGCGGTTCGACGCCATTGCTGGACGCGGACGGCGCGGCGATCGTGATCCACGCTCAGGCCGATGATAATAAGAGCGATCCTGCGGGCAATGCTGGCGGCCGGGTGGCGTGCGGCGTCGTTTCCGCGGGCTGAGCTGGCCTGATCTCTTTTCGCCGGGATGGCCGGGCGCTGCTTTCCGGCAGAGCAGCCCGGCCCATTCGTGCGGGGAGGGTGCTACCCAGAAATGTATCTGATCCAGATCCCGCACGAGTGTTTTCGCGCACGAGACAAGGGGTCCGTGAGAGAGATGGGAACTGGGTTTCTGCCTGCGCAGGAACATGGCATCGATCAACGCGCGGCTGGACTTGCGCTATATCTCCGCCGGTGTGGCGCGGTAGATGGCCGCCTGATGATAGATCGCGCCCGATTGGCCCAGGTGGCTTTCGAACAGTGCGAAACTGTCGACCGAAAAAGGCGGGCTGGTAAGTCCGGCGTTCAGTTCCATGAAGGATTGGGTGGAACCCGCGTCCCGGCCCAAACGCGCGAGCGTGATGTGCGGCAGAAAGGCGCGCTCCTCCGGAGGAAGACCCGCGCGAACGCATGCCCGGTCGACCTTGCGCTGCAACTGAGCGAGCGGTTCTCGTGGCTGCACCGCCGCCCAGATCGTGTTCACCCTGCCTTTTCGTTCAAATTGGCCCAGACCGGCAAGGGCAATGGAAAAGGAACCAAAGCGCACTGAATCAAGCGCATCGGCCAGGTCCTGAGCCTGATGCGGGCCAACTTCTCCGGCAAATCGCAGCGTCAGATGGAGCTGATCGTCATCCTGCCAGCGCGCGCCGGGCACATTGCCGGGAAGGGACAGCAGCCGCGCCCGAATTTCGGCGGGCGGGCGGATGGCAATGAACAGCCGGTGCATGCCGATCATATAGGATGGGTGCGGCGCTACGCCAGAACTTCGCTCCATGCTTGAACTGCGAGCCATATGCGCCGATAATGGAATGACCGGCGGAAGATCGCCCGGCAAAGGAGATTAACCCATGGCCAATTGGTCTGATCCCCGCTCGAACATTGCGGGCCTTGGCGGCACGACGGTTGCGCGAGGGGAGGCGTTCGACGCTGGCCTGCGCAGCTACATGCTGTCCGTCTATAATTATATGGCGAGCGGCGTGCTGCTGACCGGCATCGTCGCGCTGCTGTTTTCCTGGGGCGGGATGAGCTCGCCCGCGGCGCAGATCCTGTTGCAGCCGGGCATCCTGAAATATGTCATCATGTTTTCGCCCCTGCTGTTCGTGATGGTGTTGAGCTTTGGCATCAACAAGCTGTCGACGCCTGCGGCCCAGGCCATTTACTGGGCCTATGCGGGGGTAATGGGGCTTTCGCTGTCGTCCATCTTCCTGATGTATACGCAGACGTCGATCGCACAGACCTTCTTCGCGACCGCCGCGGCGTTCGCGGGTCTCAGCCTGTGGGGCTATACGACGAAGAAAGACCTTTCGGGGTTTGGCACTTTCCTGATCATGGGTGTCGTCGGCCTGCTGGTCGCTTCGCTCATCAACCTGTTCATGCGGTCCAGCGCGATGGACATGGTGATCAGCTTTATCGGCGTGCTGCTGTTTGCCGGGCTGACCGCTTATGACACGCAGAAGATCAAGAGCATCTACGCGCATGTCGCGGGCACGGACATGATGGGCAAGTCGGTGGTGATGGGGGCGCTCAGCCTTTACCTCGACTTCATCAATATGTTCCTGTTCCTGCTGCGCTTCATGGGCAATCGCGAATGATCGCCTGACAGCGGAACCATATGGTGAGGCCCGGCGGGTGTTCCGCCGGGCCTTTTCTTATGCGGGCCTTTGCATCTGGGCGATCAGGGCGTTGTCGAGTTCCTTTTGCCGTTTGTAAGCCGGGCGCTCCCGCAGCCGCGCTGCATAGGCCTCGAAGGCTGGCCGCGAAGGCATGGTGCCGAAGGTCAGGCCCCAATCCACCTGTGAACCGGCATAGACGTCAGCGGCGGTGAACTGATCGCCGCAAATCCATTGCTCGCCCGAAACCGCCTGCTCCAGCGCATTGATCATGTGATCGAAGCTGCCATAGCCGATGGTGCGTTCGCGCCCTTCGGGTACGGACAGTCCCAACGCCTTGTTGGACACGGCGGCCTCCACCGGACCAGCGGCGAAGAACATCCAGCGATAATAGTCGGCACGTTCGGCGAGAGGCGGAGCCAGTCCCGCGTTCGGGAAGGCATCGGCCAGATAGGCGCAGATGGCGGCGGCCTCGGTCACTACTTTGCCTTTATGCACGATGGCGGGGACCTTGCCCATCGGGTTGATGGCGAGATAATCCGCCGCCTTCATCGCGGGACCATAGTCCAGGATGATCATTTCATAAGGCTGGCCAACCTCTTCCAGCATCCAGCGGGCAATCTGTCCGCGCGACATGGGGTTGGTGTAGAAGGTGATGTCGGCCGCCATCGGGGTACTCCCTGTTGTGGTGTGGGATCGGGCCGTCATCCTATCAGCAGGGCGCGGGCAATCCAATGTGGTCGAGACTTGCTCCAGCCATCGCAGGAGCACGGCTTTGGTCTGGGACGGCTTCTGACCTTCGCATGGGTTGCGACGATGATCGCGCTCATGAAAAAGGGCGGCCCAAGCAGGCCGCCCTCAATCTTTCACATGGCGGAAGGACTTACTTCGCCGGTTCGGCAGGCTTGGCCCGGCCACCCTTTTTGCCCTTTTTGGGGGCGGCGGGGGTGATCTCGAAGGCGAGGGCGTCGTCCTTGAAGCGGACATGGACCTCGCCGCCGTGGACGAGCTTGCCGAACAGCAGTTCCTCGGCCAGCGGCTGCTTGATCTTCTCCTGCATCAGACGGCCCATCGGGCGGGCGCCATAGAGCTTGTCATAGCCCTTCTTGGTCAGCCATGCCTTGGCCTCGTCATCCAGCGTGATGTGAACGTCGCGATCGGCGAGCTGAAGTTCAAGCTGAAGCACGAACTTGTCGATGACCCGCGCCACGATTTCCGGCGGCAGATAGCCGAAGGGCACAATGGCATCGAGACGGTTGCGGAATTCCGGGGTGAAGAGTTTCTTCACCGCATCCTCCTGCACATCGTCGCGGGTCAATTCGCCAAAGCCGATGCTTTCCTTTGCCATGTCCGACGCACCGGCATTGGTGGTCATGATGAGGATGGTGTTGCGGAAATCCACCGTCTTGCCGTGGTGATCGGTCAGGCGGCCATTGTCCATCACCTGGAGCAGGATGTTGAACAGGTCCGGATGCGCCTTTTCGATCTCGTCCAGCAGCAGGACGCTGTGCGGATTCTGGTCCACCGCATCGGTCAGCAGCCCGCCCTGATCATAGCCGACATAGCCCGGAGGCGCGCCGATCAGGCGGCTGACCGAGTGGCGTTCCATATATTCCGACATATCGAACCGCTGGAGCGGAATGCCGAGCAGGTTCGCCAGTTGCCGTGCAACCTCCGTCTTGCCGACGCCGGTGGGGCCGGAAAAGAGATAGTTGCCGATCGGCTTGTCGGGGTCGCGCAGCCCCGCCCGCGACAGCTTGATCGCGGAGGACAGCACCTCGATGGCCCGGTTCTGGCCGAAGACGACGCGCTTCAAATCCGTGTCGAGCGTTTCGAGGACCGACTTGTCGTCGGCCGAGACGGTCTTGGGAGGGATGCGCGCCATGGTGGCGATCACCGCTTCGATCTCCCTGGGGGTGATCGTTTTCTTGCGCTTCGAAGGCACCACCAGCATCTGCATCGCGCCGACCTCGTCGATCACATCGATCGCCTTGTCCGGCAGCTTGCGGTCGTTGATGTAGCGCGCCGAAAGCTCCACCGCCGCCTTGATCGCGTCGGGGGTGTATTTGACGTTGTGATGCTCCTCAAAGGCGCTGCGCAGCCCGGCGAGAATCTTGATCGTGTCCTCGACCGTGGGTTCGTTCACGTCGATCTTCTGGAACCGGCGCAGCAGGGCGCGGTCCTTCTCGAAATGGTTGCGGAATTCCTTGTAGGTGGTCGAACCGATGCAACGGATCGTGCCGCCCGACAAAGCGGGTTTCAGGAGGTTCGACGCATCCATTGCGCCACCTGAGGTCGCGCCCGCGCCGATGACGGTGTGGATCTCGTCGATGAAGAGAACCGCGTGCGGCATCTTTTCAAGCTCGGTGACAACCGCCTTCAGGCGCTCCTCGAAGTCGCCGCGATAACGGGTGCCCGCCAGCAGCGCGCCCATGTCGAGCGAGTAGATCACCGCTTCCTTGAGCACGTCAGGGACTTCGCCCTCGACGATCTTGCGCGCCAGCCCCTCCGCAATCGCGGTCTTGCCCACGCCCGGATCGCCCACATAGAGCGGGTTGTTCTTGGACCTGCGGCACAGGATCTGGATCGTCCGGTCGACTTCGGCCGCGCGGCCGATCAGCGGGTCAACCTTGCCCCGCATCGCCTTCTCATTGAGGTTGACCGTGAACTGCTCCAAGGCACTGTCCTTTTTGCCCTTGCTGTCCTGCGCCTTCTTTTCCTCTTCCTGAGCGCCCTTGGTCTCGCGGGTTTCGGGCGCGGAGGTGCCCTTGCCCACGCCGTGGCTGATGTAGCTCACGGCATCCAGGCGGCTCATGTCCTGTTGCTGGAGGAAGTAGACGGCGTAGCTTTCCCTCTCGGAGAAAAGCGCGACGAGCACATTGGCTCCCGTCACTTCATCCTTTCCAGAGGATTGAACGTGCAGGATCGCGCGCTGGACGACGCGCTGGAAGCCGCTGGTGGGCGAAGGGTCGCTCGCGCCCTCAACTTTCAGGCTGTCCAGCTCGCTGTCGAGATATTGGGTGACGGCGTCGCCCAGTTCGCCAAGCTCCACGCCGCATGCCTGCATCACCTTCGACGCATGCTCGTCGTCGATCAAGGCGAGCAGCAGATGTTCGAGCGTCGCATATTCATGGCGGCGCTCCGACGCATGCGTCAGCGCATTGTGCAGGGTGGTTTCAAGGGCGGGTGCGAAAGATGGCATTTCTATTCTACTCCTGAGCCCGCAAGAGGGGCTGTCTTGAACCATATGTCGGCATTGCTCGACGGCGGATCAAGGAGGGGTCCCTGATCGCCGGAATTGCCAGACTGCCCGTGCCCGGTGAAACCCTTGTCAGGGCCGCAGGGGGCGGGGCGCGGGTTCATCGCTTGAATAACGCCTCGGCACTTGCCTTATGGTTAACGGCGCTTTCAATCTTTGATCGGGTTCGAACTATCTCACCCTCAAGCGCCTTTATGCGCGCTTCCAGATCGGCAACGGACATCGGGCCCAGATCCTGTCGGAGCAGTTGGGCCAGCGGATCATCAGCCCGGCGGGCAAGATCGTCATCCACGTCCATGACACCAATGTTGACCGCCCAATCCAGTCTGTCAATAAGGCGCTGACGCCGTTTATCGAAAGCGGCAGCGCAATAATGCTTGGGGGCGGGCCAGGATGGCGGTTGAAGACGGACTTCCCGGAGAGATGAACGCCATTGCGGTGCCCAAGCCCGGCGGCCCCGAAGCGCTGGTGATGGAGCGGCGGCCTGTTCCGCGCCCTGGTCCCGGCGAAGTGCTGATCCGGGTCGCAGCGGCGGGCGTCAACCGGCCGGACGTGTTACAGCGGCTGGGCAAATATCCGCCGCCGCCCGGCGTGACCGACATCCCCGGGCTGGAGGTCGCTGGCATCATCGCCGCCGCCGGAGATGATACCGGCCTTGCGCTTGGCCAGCGGGTCTGCGCCCTCCTGCCGGGCGGCGGCTATGCGGAATATGCCGTCGCGCCAGCCGGGCAGTGCCTGCCGGTGCCGGAAGGATACGACATCGCGGAGGCTGCCGCCCTCCCCGAAACCCTCTTTACCGTGTGGACCAACCTGTTCGAGCGGGCCTATGTGGTGAACGGCGACACCGTGCTGGTCCATGGCGGCACGAGCGGCATCGGCACCATGGCCATTTCGCTCTGCCGCCTGTTCGACATCAGCATCATCGTGACCTGCGGCAGCGATGCCAAGTGCGAACAGGCTTTGAGCTGGGGCGCGCATCATGCCGTCAATTACCGGACGCAGGATTTCGTGGCGGAGGTCAGCCGCATCACTGGTGGTCAGGGCGTTCAGGCCGTGCTGGACATGGTCGGCGGCGACTATGTGCCGCGCAACCTGCAATGCCTGGCCGAAGATGGGCGGCATGTGTCCATTGCCGTGCTGGGCGGCGCGAAGGCCAGCATCTTCATCCCCGAAGTCATGACGAAACGCCTGACGCTGACCGGATCGACCCTGCGGCCCCGATCGGCTGCGTTCAAGAGCCTGGTCGCGGATGAGTTGAGGCAGGTCGTCTGGCATTTCGTGGAAGAGGGCAAGCTGCGCCCGGCGATGGACATGCGCTTTCCTTTGGCGGATGCCGCCAGGGCGCATGCGCGCATGGATGCGGGCGAGCATTTCGGCAAGATCGTGCTGACGGTCTCCTGATCCGGGCTGTAGTCATAGCGTCATAATCAGTGCGAGATTGTAACATTGGCTAGCTAGAAATCCGTCCTGAGGACAACAGCTCCGAAGGCCGCATCATGAATGCCATCACGCGCTTGCCCTTCCTTGCCGACATGGAGGACGGGGCCGATCGCCCGGTCATCCCCGAGCGGGAGGGGCAGCGGCGGCGCTACCGCACCATCTGGATTTCCGACATCCATCTTGGCACCCGCGGGTGCAATGCGAAGATGCTGATCGACTTCCTCGACAGCGTGGACAGCGATATCATGTATCTGGTCGGCGATATCATAGATGGCTGGCGGCTGAAGCGGCGCTTCTACTGGCCTGCCGCCCACAATGATGTCGTCTGGCGCGTGATGAAGCGCGCCAAGCGGGGCACGCGGGTCATCTATATCCCCGGCAATCATGACGAGATGTTCCGGCAGTTCACCGGACTCAGCTTCGGCGGGGTGGAAATCCGGCGCAAGGCGATCCATGAGACCGCTGACGGCCGCAAGCTGCTGGTGCTGCATGGGGACGAGTTCGACACGATCATGCTCGCCCATCGCTGGCTCGCCTTTGTGGGGGACGCCGCCTATTCGATGCTGATGCGTCTCAATGTGGTGGTCAATGCCGTGCGCCAGCGCATGGGGCTGCCCTATTGGTCGCTGTCCAAGATCGCCAAGCACAAGGTCAAGAATGCGGTCGAGTTCATCTCCCGCTTCGAGGAAGTGGTGGCGCATGAGGCCGGAACGCGCGGGGTCGATGGGGTCGTGTGCGGGCATATCCACAATGCCGAGATGCGCGAGATTGCCGGCGTCGAATATTATAATGACGGTGATTGGGTGGAAGGATGCACCGCGCTGGTGGAGCATTTCGACGGGCGGATGGAGATATTGCACTGGGCCGATGAAATAGCTGCGCGCGACACGGGCCAGCCCGCCCGCATCGCCGCGTGACGGACCGGCTGATGCGCATTGTCATCGTGACCGACGCATGGTCCCCGCAGGTCAATGGCGTCGTGCGAACCTTGTTGACGATCAGGGGCGTGCTGGAAAGCATGGGGCATGTTGTCGAGGTGGTCTCACCCGACCTCTATGCCTCCTTTCCCTGTCCCACATACCCGGAAATCCGGCTGGCGTTCGTCCGCTCAAGCGTGATCGGCAAGGCGATAGCGCAGTTCCGGCCCGACGCGGTGCACCTGGCGACGGAAGGGCCGCTATGCCTTGCCGCGCGGCGCTGGTGCCTGCGGTCGGGCGTGCCGTTCACCACGGCCTATCACACGCATTTTCCCGACTATGTGTCGCGCCGCACCGGCCTGCCTGCCGCATGGTTCTGGCGCTATATCCGATGGTTCCACGGGCCCGCGCGCGCGGTGCTCGTATCCACCCGGTCGGTGCGGCAGCAGTTGCGGGCGCACGGCATTGCCCAGGTCCGCAGATGGGGGCGGGGCGTGGACCTGAACGCCTTTTCGCCCGATGCCGCGCCGCCGCCTTTGTTCGCCGATCTGCCCCGGCCGATCATGCTGTCCGTCGGCCGCGTCGCGATCGAGAAGAATCTGGAAGCCTTCCTTGCCTGCGATCATCCGGGCAGCAAGGTCGTGGTGGGCGACGGCCCCGCGCGCGCGGCGCTGGAGCGGGCCTATCCCGATGCGCATTTCCTTGGTCCCCTGTTCGGCGCTGAACTGGCGGGGGCCTATGCGGGCGCGGACCTGTTCGTCTTTCCCAGCCGGACCGACACGTTCGGGCTGGTGATGATCGAGGCGCTGGCCTGCGGCACTCCGGTGGCCGCCTACCCAGTGCCGGGCCCTCTGGACATAGTGACCCCTGAAAGCGGCGCCCTGTCCGAAACGCTGGAACAGGCGATCGCGGCAGCCTTGCAGTGCGACAGGGACGACTGCGCCGCCTATGGGCAAAGTTTCAGTTGGGAGCGCAGCGCGCGGGAGTTTCTGACCGGCCTTCATTGCATCGGCTCCACAATGGCGGGGAAGGCGGCCTGACGCTTTTCCTTGCCCGCCGCCGCGTCATGCATTATCTCTGCACGGGCGTGGCCGCCCTGCTTGGGCGGCCCTTGTCATTTTTAGTGCCGGAGAAGTCCCCGTGTCCCAGCCTCTCATGCCCCATGCGACAGCCAGCTGGCTGGTCGACAACACCGCGCTGAGCTTCGATCAGATCGCGGAATTTTGCGGGCTTCACATCCTGGAAGTGCAGGCGATCGCCGACGATACCGCCGGTACGAAATATACCGGCCGCGATCCGGTGCGCGCCCATGAAATCACCATGGAGGAAATCCACAAGGGCGAAGCGAACCCGGACTACCGGCTCAAGATGCTGAAAGGCCCGGAACCCGTTCGCCGTACCAAGGGGCCGCGCTACACGCCGGTGTCGAAGCGGCAGGACAAGCCCGATGGCATCGCCTGGATCCTGCGCAACCACCCGGAGATTTCGGACGGCGCGATCGGCAAGCTGATCGGCACCACCCGCACGACGATCGCGGCGATCCGCGACCGGACGCATTGGAACATCGCCAACATCGTGCCGAAGGACCCTGTGACGCTGGGCCTCTGTTCGCAGCGTGAGCTTGACGCCCTGGTGTCGAAGGCGGCGAAGAAGGCGGGCATCGAAGCACCGGCGGACTCGCGTCTGGACGGCGATCGCGAGGCGCTGATCGCCGAACTGCGCCGGGAGCGTGAAGATGCCGCCCAGCGCGCCGAAGAGGCGTTGAAAAGCGAGTCCGAACTGATTTCCGGCGCCGCAAAAATCCTGGACCCGTTCAGCGACAACAAGGGCCATGTCTGATTGACATGGCGCTGCCAGTCCAGTCACCTCCCTGCTTTACGCTTGCGTAAAGCAGGGAGGTGACTTACTCCTGTTTCCATGGAGAGCAGCGAAGAGGTCTGGCGAGACCATTATAATCATCCTGCGCCGTGGGATCAGTCGTTTCCGCCGATGTCGATGGTGGACATGGTCGTCAACAGCGCCGCGGCCAACCCCGATGGGGTGATGATCGATTTCCTGGGCCGCAGGACAAGCTATGGCGAAATGCTGGACGTCATCCGGCGCGTGGCCAAGGGCTTGCAGCATCTGGGCGTGGGGAAGGGCGATCGCGTAGGCCTGTTCCTGCCCAACGTCCCGCATTATGTCGCTGCCTATTACGGCGCGACGATGGCCGGTGCCACGGTTGTCAATTTCTCCCCGCTCTATACCGCTGCCGAGCTTGAGCATCAGGTCGAGGACAGCGGCACCAAAATACTCTTCACCCTGTCGGCCAAGGCGCTGCTGCCCACCGCGCAGGAGGTGCTGGACAATAGCAGCCTTGAACGCCTGGTCGTCGGCTGCGTGGCGGAGGCGCTGCCGCCCGCCAAGTCGGTGCTGTTCCGCATCTTTAAGCGGTCCGAGACGGCGGCGGTCCCTCATGATCCGCGCATCACCAGCTATGCGAACCTGCTGCGTCATGGCGATGATCCAGCGGCAGTGACGATCGATCCAATGGAGGATGTCGCCCTTCTCCAATATACCGGCGGCACCACCGGGCGGCCCAAGGGGGCGATGCTGACCCATCAGAATCTGACCGCCAACGCGCGGCAGGTCCGGCTGATCGATCCGCACCCGGAAGCGCCCGACCGCATATTGGCCGTGCTGCCCTTCTTCCATGTCTTCGCCAACACATGCGTGCTTAACCGCACGGTGCTGAATGGCGGCGAGATGGTGATGCTGCCCCGGTTCGAGGCGGTGCAGGTGCTGGCGGCGCTGCAACGGACGAAGGCGACATCGCTGCCCGGCGTGCCTACCATGTATCAGGCGCTGCTCGACCATCCCGCCACGCCGAACATAGACTTTTCCTCGCTCCGCCTGTGCATCTCCGGTGGCGCGCCCCTGCCGTTGGAACTGAAGCAGCGGTTCGAGGCCGTGACGGGCGCGAAGCTGTGCGAAGGCTATGGCCTGACGGAAAGCAGCCCGGTGGTCTGCTCCAATCCCTATGAGGGGTTGAACAAGCCGGGCACCGTTGGCCAGCCCGTTCCGGGCACGCGCGTGAAGCTGGTGGATCGGGAAGACCCCGCCAAGCCGCCGCCGCCGGGCGAGCCGGGGGAACTGGTCTTTGCCGGACCGCAGATCATGAAGGGCTATTGGCGGCGGCCCGATGCCGACAAGGAAGTGTTTCTGGACGGCGGCTGGCTGCGCACGGGCGACGTCGGGATCATCGATGACGAAGGCTATGTGAAGATCGTCGATCGCCTAAAGGACATGATCTCCGTCGGCGGGTTCAAGGTGTTTCCGAGCGAGGTCGAAGCGATCCTCTATCATCACCCCGCCGTGAAGGAGGCGCTGGTGATCGGCATTCCCGATGCCTATCGCGGCGAATGTCCCAAGGCTTTCGTCACCTTGCAGGACGGCGCGCAGATCGACGGCGAAGCGCTCAAGCAATGGCTTAACCCGCAGCTTGGCAAGCATGAAAAGGTGAGCGAGGTCGAAGTGCGGCTGACCCTGCCGAAGACGCTTGTCGGCAAATTGTCGCGCAAGGAACTCGTCGCGGAGGAACGGGCCAAGGCAGACGCGCTGCTCAGCCGGTCTGGAAGCGTGGCCTGACCCTTCCTATCTTGGCTGCCGATCAGGAAAAGGAATGGTGATGGCGACGGAAATCGCGACCCTGGCGGGCGGCTGCTTCTGGTGCACGGAAGCCGTGTATCAGAACCTCAAGGGCGTTCAGTCGGTCGAAAGCGGCTATATCGGTGGGGCGAAGCCCAATCCGACCTATGAACAGGTCTGTTCAGGCACGACCGGCCATGCCGAAGCGATCCGCATAACCTATGATCCTGCGGTTATAAGCTATGCCGATCTGCTCGACATCTTCTTCGCCACGCATGATCCGACGACGTTGAACCGGCAAGGGAATGATGTGGGAACGCAATATCGATCCGCCATCTTCCCGCATTCCGCCGCGCAGGAGGCTGAGGCACGGGCGGCGATCGGCCGGGCGCAGGCCGGTCATGCCCAGCCCATCGTCACGGCCATAGAGCCGGACGCGCCCTGGTATCCGGCCGAAGATTATCATCAGAAATATTGGGAGCGGGTGGGCGACCGCAATCCCTATTGCGTGGCCACCATTCCCCCCAAGCTCGCCAAATTGCGCAAGGGATTTGCCGATCGGGTGGAAAGCTGATCATGTGCCGATCGGCGCCAGCGGCTTAGGCTGCGGTTCATCTCGCCCATGCTATGGGCCGGTGCCTGAAACGGGGGAATGAGCGATGCGGAACATCTGCCTTATAAGCGCGCCGGTGGCGATGCTGCTGTTGCCGGGATGCATCGCCAAGACTGCTCTGGATGTCGCCACCCTGCCGGTCCGGGCTGGCGCGCAGGCGGCGGACTGGGCGACCACCAGCCAGGAAGAGTCGGACCGCAACTATGGCCGCCGCATGCGCAAGCAGGAAGCGCAGGAAGCGCGCGAACGCAAGAAGGCGGAAGAACAACGCCGCCGCGAATGCCGCCGCGCTGGTTATGACAATTGCTGAATGGATCGAGAGTGATGGCGAGCCTTGGTTCAATCGCCTGCCACAGGCTCAATCGTGGTCCCGTGCAGGAACGCCTTGCCGCTTTCACGTTAATCAGAGCTGGTTTCCAGCTCGCATCTTCTTACATCGAAACTCCCGCCGTTCGGGCTCAGGATGAGCGTATATCTCAGCCACCGCCCAAAAAAAACGTCAGGCAGCCGCCCTGCGCAGCCTGTCATTGATCGCCGCCCCAATGCCTTCATCAGGAATAGGCGCAACCGCGATCCTCTTCGCCGCGCTTGCATCGGCCAGATGCAGCATCGCGAAAAGGTTCGCCGCCGCTTCCTGAATGTCCGCGTCCACGCTGAGGTTCATGTGGCAGGGCATCAGGCCGAAGCCGATCAGATATTCGTCCTTTTCGGCATTCAAGGCGTTGAGCCGTACCGGCTTGGACGGCGCATAATGGCTTTCCAGCTGGCCCGGCGCTTCGATCTTCGCGCCGGTCCCGATGATCACCGGCAGTCCCGCTGCCTCCTCCAGCATGGCGGCGGTGACCGGACCGGGACGCAGGAGGCGGACGCAGTCCTGTTCGGGCGCGGCGATGGTCGATTCCAGTCCCTCGCTCGTCGGGCCTTCATCCAGGATCAGGCGGATCTTGCCATTCAGGCTGGCGAGCACATGCTCGGCGCGCGTGGGACTGATCGACCCGCTGCGATTGGCTGACGGCGCGGCCAGCGGACGCCCGCTCTCCCGGATCAGCGCCCGCATCGCGGGGTGGGCAGGCAAGCGCAGCGCCACAGTCAGAAGTCCGGCCATGACCAGAGGGGACAGCCCGCTATCTTCACGAACCGGCAGAACGAGAGTAAGCGCTCCGGGCCAGAAGCGGCTGGCGAGTTTTTCAGCCGCCGGGGAAAATATGGCCAGGCTTTGCGCCATGTCCTTATCAGCGACATGGACGATCAGCGGGTTGAAGCTGGGCCGTCCCTTGGCCCCATAAATGGCGGCGACAGCATTGGAGTCCGTCGCATCGGCCGCCAGTCCGTAAACCGTTTCCGTGGGGACCGCGACGGGCTCACCGGCACGGATCAGTAATGCCGCCTCGCGCAGCGCTTCCGCGCCATAGCGGCAGATCCTGGTGGAAAAGACTGGATTTGGGATGGTCACGACCCCCGCGATATAAGCCCCCCTTTCATCGAGTAAAAGTCCATTACTACAGAAGAATGACAGCGCGGCCGCGCTTGCCCGGTCCTTGCGCCGCCGCTAAGCCGACGCCATGAATGACGCCCTTCTGACCCGCATTGCCGAGGCGCTGGAGCGGATCGCTCCGCCGCCATCGTCCAGCGCCGATCTCGCCGCAGCCCCCGCCTATGTCTGGAACGGCGCAGTGATCAGCGCCGTGGAAGAGTTCAACCCGGTCGATTATGCGCTACTGACCGGCATCGACGCGCAAAAGCAGACGCTGCTGGAAAATACGCGCCGTCATGCCGCTGGCCATGCCGCGCATGACGTGCTGCTGTGGGGCGCGAGGGGGACCGGCAAGTCGGCCGTGGTCGCGGCGGTGGTCCGCAAGCTCCAGCAGGAAGGGCAGGATATCGCGCTGCTGCAATGCGCGATTGACGAGCTGGCGAGCCTTCCGCGCCTCTTTTCCATCCTCAGGGATACGGCGAGGCCCTTCATCCTCTTCCTTGACGATCTGGGCTTTGATGAAAATGGCGTGGGTGACGCGCGATCCCTGCGATCGCTGCTACAGGGCGGCACGGCGGCGCGGCCCGCCAATGTGCGGCTCTATGTGACGTCTAACCGCCGTCATATCGTGCCCCGGCATCTTTCGGAGCAGGACGATCCCGTCAACCCGCGCGACGTTGTGGATGACAAGATGGCGCTTTCGGACCGCTTCGGCCTTAGCCTTGGCTTTCATGCGATCGACCAGCAGGCTTATGTCGATATCGTTTCCGGCTATGCCCAAAGCCTTGGCTTGAGCTTCGATCCGCTGGAAGCAATCCAGTGGGCGACGCAGCGGGGCAGCCGGTCCGGGCGCGTCGCCTGGCAATATGTGGTCGAACTGGCTGGCCGGAGCGGCGTGGCCATCTGACGGGCATTCTCCGGCAAACGGGAAGGCGGGCGCGCCTTATCTGGCGCTCGCCACCCGCCACACGATTCCCCCCACGTCATCTGTCACCAGCAGCGCACCCTTGGCGTCGGCTGTGACGTCCACGGGGCGTCCGCGCGCATTTCCGTCCGCATCAAGGAAGCCGGTCAGCACATCGACCGGCTTGGCGCGACTGGCCTCGCCATTGCTGGCGAAGGGGACGAAGACGACCTTGTACCCTGCGGCGGGCTTGCGGTTCCAGCTGCCGTGCAGGCCCACGAACGCGCCATTCTGGAAGGGCGCGCCCAGCTTCACCTTAGCGGCGAATGTGAGGCCCAGCGGCGCGACATGGTTGCCAAGCGCATAATCCGGGCGCTTGGTATATTCACGCACTTCCGGCCGCTGCGGCTGCACCCGGCGATCCTCATAGCCGCCCCAATAATTCCACGGCCAGCCATAGAAGCCGCCAAATTCGATGCGGGTGAGATAATCCGGCACCAAATCGCTGCCCAGCATATCGCGCTCATTCACCACGCCCCAGAGCGCGCCGCTATTGGGCTCGAACGCCAATCCGACCGGATTGCGCAGGCCCGACGCGAAGATGCGATAGTCGCCGGTCTTCGGATTGACCTCCAGAACGGCGGCGCGGTTCGCTTCCTTATCCATCCCGTTTTCGGCGATATTGCTGTTCGATCCCACGCCGACATAGAGAAGGCCGGACGGCCCGGCGGCCAGGCTCTTGGTCCAATGCTGATTGGGCGCCTGCGCGGGCAGGTTCAATATCTTGCGCCCCTTCGCGGTGATGCGCGTCTCTCCCGCCTTGTAAGGGAAAGCCAGCAGGGCATCGGTATTGGCGACATACAGCGTATCGCCCACCAGCGCCATGCCATAGGGGGAATTCAGGCCTGTCAGAAAGGCCGTCCTCATTTCCGCCCGCCCGTCGCCATCAGCATCCCGCAGCAGCGTGATGCGGTTGGCCGACGGGACGCCAGCGCCCGCCTTGTCCATCAGGTAGGTCATGATGCGATCGACAATGCCCTCGGCCGGGCGCGGCGGGCTGTTCGTCTCGGCCACCAATATGTCGCCATTGGGAAGCGCCAGCATCGATCGCGGATGCGCCAGCCCCTCGGCAAAGCGGGCCACCGTCAGGCCCTTGGCGGGGACTGGCTTTTCATTGGCCTGCCAGCGAACGGCCTTCGCCACGTTGATCGTCGGGAAGATCTCGCTGCGGGGCGAAGTGAAGACCGGCTCCCGTCCCGTGTCCGCTCCCGCCGCCAGCTTCGCCGTGTCTCCTCGTGCGAAGTAGAAGATGGCGCCCGCGATGATGAGCAGCACGATCAGGGTGATGGCGATCAGATGTTTTTTCATGCCATCCTGTTTAGGATGCGATCCATCGGCCCGCAAGGATCGGAGCGGCGCCCCTAAGCTATTGGCGGCGCTCCCGCAGCCACAGCAGCAATGCGATCAGCGCGCCAAGCGCTGCCCCGGCAAGCAGCCCGGCGCTCGGCTGTCCCATCAGGCCGCCCGCGATCGTGCCGCCCAGGATCAGGAACGCGATGATCGCGCCCGCGCCGGTGGGATTCTTCCTGTCTTTCCTCATCGTGCGCCTGCATTGCCATGGGGAGGGCGCGTGCGCCAGCGGCTTTCTTGCGCGTCATTTCGAAACAGGCGGCCGTCCCTCTGCGGGATGGATGTGCCAGAGAGGGACGTGGATAACGGCGCGTTCACCCTTCAATCCCGCAGCGAACGGGCGTGGCGGCGAAATGGCACGCCGATTGAATGGCTTATGTGGCAAGCGGGACGGAATGCGGGGTCACATGCAACTGCCATATCTTTCGGATCGAAAGAGCTTTGAGGATGCGGCGGAACTCATCGCGGCCTTTGGCGACAATGCCGGCTATGAGGCGTCGGCGCGTGCGGACAAAAGCCGCGACCTTGGCAACCACATTCATTTCTGCCGCTGGCGTCAGATCGAACGTCTGATCGTGCTGTTGAGGCAGGCCAAGCCGGTCGGCACGGTCCACTGACGGGCTGCGGCGTTAGAGCCGCAGGCCCGCAGTTTCCGGGAGCCCGGCCAGGATGTTGAGATTCTGGACAGCAGCGCCAGCCGCGCCCTTGCCCAGATTGTCCAGCGCCGCGACCAGCCGGGCCTGCCCTGTTCCCTCATTGCCGAAGACGAACAGCGCCAGCCTGTCGGTCGCGCCGACATGCTCCAGCCGCAACTGGGTCATCGCGCCGCTTTCCTCCAGCGGAGCGACCTGAACGATCGCCGACCCCGCATAGGCATCAGCGAGCGCCGCATGAATATCCGCGATCCTGGGTGCGCCCGGCATCGCGCAAAGTTGCAGCGGCACTTCCACGATCATCCCGCGATAGGCGTTCGCCACCGCAGGCGCGAACAGGGGCGGGTGCTGGAGGCCCGAATAGCGCAGCATTTCTGGGCCATGCTTGTGCGACAGGCCGAGGCCATAGGGGCGGAAGGCGGTGGGTGCGCCATCCGGCCCTTCGAACTCCGCGATCATCGACTTGCCGCCGCCTGAGTAGCCGGACGCGCCCGAAACCGTGACGGGCCAGTCCACAGGCAGCAGCCCCGCCAGCACCAGCGGCCGCACCAGCGCCAGAAAGCCGGTCGGCCAGCAGCCGGGATTGGCGACGAACCGCGCCTGCGCCAGCTTCTGGCGATGGCCCGGCTCCAGTTCGGGAAAGCCATAGGTCCAGCCGTCCGCGACACGATGGGCGGTCGACGCATCGATGACCCGCGTGCTCTCGTTCCCGATCAGCGCGACAGCTTCCCGCGCCGCATCGTCCGGCAGGCAGAGGATCACGATGTCGGCGGCGTTCAGCGCATCCCTGCGCGCATCCGCATCCTTGCGCCGGTCCTTGTCAAGCGTGACGACGGACAGTTCGGGGCGGCCCGCCAGCCGCTCCACGATTTCCAGCCCCGTGGTGCCGACGCCGCCGTCGATGAATATCTTGTGAGTCATGCGCTGATCCTCCGCCGCGCGATGATGGGGTGCGCATGGTCGTCCGCCAGCCGTGCCACCACATCGGCCAGCGGCTCGATCACCACCGCCATCCAATATGCGTTGGCATGCAACAGATTTTGCTCATCGGCCATGATGCCGACATGGCCTGGGAAGAAGACCAGGTCGCCGCGCTGCGACGGAGCATCTTCGGGGAGGGGCGAACCGATCCCTTCCCGCTGCAAATCCGTATCGCGCGGTGCGTTGACGCCGCATTGTCCCAGCGCGACCTGCACCAGTCCCGAACAGTCCACGCCGCGATGGCCGCGCCCGCCCCAGACATAGGGCTGGCCCAGATAGCGCGTCGCCACCGCAACCCAGTCGCTTTCCAGCGCATCGGAGGCGACGGCGTGCCTGCGGTGGATATAGCCGTCGCTGCACATCAGGAAATCGCCCTGCGCCTCTCCCTTGAACAATGCGCCGCCGGGCCAATAGTCGGCAATCGGCGCCTTTATGTCGGGCGCGCTGAACAGCGGTGCGGTGCCAGCGAAGATGCGGTGGTTCGTTTCCTCGTGCGTGTCCAGGGCCTCGCGGCGGACATAGCCGACATAGCCGTCATGGCCGCAAAAGCCCCATGTCCAATCGGTCGTCACGTCCAGCGCATGGAAGCTTTCGCCCCGCAGAAGTTCGCTGACCGCCGTTGCCGTCGCCGAAGGGGCCGACAGGATCGCTGCGCCCGCCGCGACGCAGGTCAGCTCGACCGCGCGCGCATAATGGGCGGAAAACAGCACCCCCGCCAGCGACACATCGGCAAGGTCCCCGCGCGCGGCATGGATGCGGCTGTCCAGGGTGACGGAGCGGCCATCCAGTTTGAAACGGGTACGTTCAGGCGGTGCCTTACGCTGAGGAGAAATCGTGGCTTTCATCGCGGCCGGTTCCTGCGATGAAATGGTGAAAGGCGTCAAGAAATTCCGCCCCCTTCGGGGTGCGGGTGATGAAAATATTGCGCCGGTCCGCCGCATCGCGCTCGCGGCGAAGGTAACCCAGCGCCGACAGCTTGTTGAGCGCGCGGGTGATCACCGGCTTGGAAACGTTCAGCGCCTCGGCCAAACCGCGCACGGTGTGCGGGCCGGCACTGATATAAACCGTCATCATCAGCGCCATCTGACGGTTGGTCAGGTCGGGCTTGCCCGATCGGACATAATCGACCAGCGTTCGCATCCATTGCCCAAGCTGTTTCAGGCCGGGGCGGTTCAGCTCAGTGGCCATGTCTGGGGAAGATGCGGCGTCCATGCCCCCCTAACGCACAATGTCTAATGCGGTTGCGTAACGGCATTGTGGCAAATGATCATTTCTGCGCAGCTCCGCCGTAGCGTCTTTGCAGCAGGTGGAAGACGGAACGCAGGCCCAGCGCTTCGCCGCCCTTGGGCCGTCCCGGACGCGGCGAGGGACGCCATGCGAACGTGTCCAGATGCATCCATTTCGCGTTCTCCGGCACGAAACGCTTGAGGAACAGCGCGGCGGTGATCGCGCCTGCGAATCCGCCTTCACCGGCATTGTTGATGTCGGCAATGTCCGATTTCAGCATTTCGGCATAGCCGTCCCACAGCGGCAAGCGCCAGCAGGGGTCATCGGCCGCCTTGCCCGCTTCCTCCATCTCCGCCGCCAGCGCATCGTCGTTGGTGAAGAGGGCGGGCAGATCCGGCCCGACCGCGACCCGCGCCGCGCCGGTCAAGGTCGCATAGTCGATGATCAACTCCGGCTCGTCCTCTCCCGCCAGCGCCAGCGCGTCGCCCAGCACCAGGCGGCCTTCCGCGTCGGTATTGCCGATCTCCACAGTCAGCCCCTTGCGGCTGCGCAATATGTCGCCGGGGCGGAAGGCGCTGCCCCCCACGGCATTTTCAGCGGCGGGGATCAGCATGTGCAGCCGGACGGCCAGGCCTGAACCCATGATCAGGCGCGCCAGGGCCAGCGCGTGGGCAGCGCCCCCCATGTCCTTCTTCATCAGGCGCATCGCCGAAGACGGCTTGATGTCCAGCCCGCCGCTGTCGAAGCATATGCCCTTGCCAACGATCGCAAGGCGCGGGTGCGACGGATCGCCCCAGCGAAGCTCGATCAGGCGCGGCGCGAAGGCTTTGTCCGCAGCGCGGCCGACCGCGTGGATCATGGGGAAGCCCTGTTCCAGCGCATCGCCTTTTGTCACGGTCAGGGTAGCGCCGAACTCGTCCGCGACCTTGCGGGCGGCCTCTTCAAGCTGGGGAGGGCCCATGTCGGCGGCAGGTGTGTTCACCAGATCGCGGACAAGCGCAACGGCTTGCGCAAGCCTTACGGCGGCGTCGATCTTCGCCACTTCCCCCGTCAGCAATATGCGCGGGCCGGATGCGGCGTCATCCTTGCGGTAGCGGTCGAAGCGATATTGGGCGGTCAGCCAGCCAAGCATCGCCGGGCCTGCCTGCGCATCCGCAAGGCGATAGTGCCCCTCAGGCAGCACCTCCGCCAGCTTGGCCAGGCACCATGCGCCCAGTTCCGCATGATTGGCCACGCCCGCGACGACCGACCAATCTCCGGCGCTTTCGCCCGGTACGATCGCATGTTCATAGCCTTTTCCGCTGAACTTCTGCGCCGCGATGACGGCCCAGACGCGATCGGGCTGCGCCGCCAGCCATGTTTCGAAGCTTCCAGCATCCACAATCTGGATCATATGGGCTGGCTGGTTGTTATCGGCTTTGATCAGGTCGGAAAACTGCGTCATGCCATGAACTCTGAACAATGGCGGCAAGGTTGGGAAGCGGAATTTTCGTCGCTGGGAAGGCTCATCATGACGGCTGGGCCTTTGCCAACTGCGCTCGCCGGGTCTAAATTGGAACCACGGGTAAAAAAGGAGAAAAGCGATGATGCATAGCGAAGACAGCCGTTTACAGGCGCTGCGCGCCCGCGCTTACGCCTTGGCCGAAAGCGGGCGCTTCGATGGCGCCCATGCCGTGGAGCAGGCGCTGGTGGCGGAAGGCTGGCCCAACGCCGCCGCCGCGCTGCAAAGCAGCTATACGCGCAAGGCGATCAGCGAGCGCTGTCTGGCGGCGGCCAAAGCGCATTGAGCACCGCATCGATGTTGCTGACGGGGCCGCTCGCTGGAGCGGCCCTGCTGCTGTGCGCCTGTTCTCCCTCCAGCCAGAATGAAGCCAAGGGTCAGGATGGTGCCGCGGATGTCGCCACCACCAATTTCCTCAACCGCATGGCGGGAGCGGAAGCGCCGCGCCCTGCACCGGCCAAGCCGTTCGAGCAGTCGGAAAAGACCGAATTGCTGGAATTCCTCTATGCCTGGCCCGCTCAGGTGTCTGCCGTGCCTGACCTTGCGGCCAAGCTGCGCAAGGACATGACGGAGGGGAAGGCCGACGCATTGAAGATGGCGGAGCAGGACCGGAAGGGGGCGCGTCAGTCGGGCTTTCCTTTTCACGCGCATAGCCTGGAAACCCGCTGGACGGTGACGGCGGACACGCCGCGCTTTCTGGCGCTGCAATCGACCAACTATAGCTATACGGGCGGCGCACATGGGATGACGGCTTACAAGGCCCTGTTATGGGACAAGGCGCGCCGCCGGGAAACCAGCTTTCCGGCGCTGATGACATCAGAGGCCGCATTCGCCGCTGCGATTCGCGACCGCTTTTGTGACGAATTGGACAAGGCACGGGCGGAGAAGCGTGGCGAACCTGTCACGCGAGGCGGGGACGATCCCTTCTCCGACTGCATCGATCCGATGAAGGAAGTGCTGACGCCCGCGTCGAAGGGCGGCAAGCTGATCGAAGGGGTCACCGTGATGATCAGCCCCTACAGCGCCGGTCCTTATGCGGAAGGAAGCTATGAAGTGTTCCTGCCGGTGGACGCCGCGATGCGCAAGGCGATCAAGACGGAATATCAGGACGCTTTCGCCGCGCCGGGGTAAGCTGCCTCAACGGGTGGCGGGCACGCCGTAAAGGTCGTGCTCGTCGGCATCTTCGATCAGGACGTCGAAAATGTCCCCGGCCTTTCGTCCTTCCCCGGCATCGCGCAGGAAGACATTGCCGTCGATCTCCGGCGCATCCGCCTGGCTGCGGCCCGTCGCGCCGATCGCGCCATCCTCGTCCGCTTCCCCGACCTCATCCAGGATGACGGGGATCACGCAGCCAACCTTTGCGCTGAGCTTCGCGGCGCTGATCGCGGCGGTCCGTTCCATGATCCGCTGGTAGCGTTCCTCCTTCACCTCTTCGGGCACCGCGCCGGGCAGGCCGTTCGCGGCCGCGCCTTCGACCGGCTCGAACCGGAAAGCGCCGACCCGGTCAAGCTGCGCTTCGTCCAGCCATTCGAGCAGATATTGGAAATCCTGCTCCGTCTCGCCGGGGAAGCCGACGACGAAGGACGACCGGATGGCGATATCCGGGCAGATCGACCGCCAGTTGCGGATGCGGTCCAGCACCTTGGCTTCATTGGCCGGGCGCTTCATCGCCTTGAGCACATTGGGCGAGGCGTGCTGGAACGGTATGTCCAGATAGGGCGTCAGCAGCCCCTCCGCCATCAGCGGGATGACCTGATCCACATGCGGATAGGGATAGACATAATGCAGCCGCACCCATGGCGGCGTGCCATCGGCGGTGCGCAGCTGGCCAAGCTCCCGCGCCAGATCGGTCATGTGGGCGCGGACATCACGCCCCTTCCACGACCGGCTCTCATGCCGTGTATCGACTCCATAGGCCGAGGTGTCCTGGCTGATGACCAGCAGTTCCTTCGTCCCCGCCTGCACCAGCTTTTCCGCCTCGCGCAGCACCGCGTCCACGCGCCGCGACACGAGGTCGCCCCGGATCGACGGGATGATGCAGAAGGAGCAGCGGTGGTTGCAGCCCTCGGAAATCTTGAGATAGCTGTAATGGCGCGGCGTCAGTTTCAGCCCGCCTTCGGGCACCAGGTCGACAAAGGCGTTGGGCACCGGCGGCGATGCTTCATGCACCGCATTCACCACCGCCTCATATTGATGCGCGCCGGTCACGGCCAGCACCTGTGGGAATTTCTGGCGGATCAGTTCCGCCTCATTGCCCATGCAGCCCGTGACGATTACGCGGCCATTTTCGGCGATGGCTTCCCCGATCGCCTCCAGCGATTCTTCCTTGGCCGAATCAAGGAAGCCGCAGGTGTTCACGAGCACGACGTCCGCGCCCGCATAGTCGGCCGACATCTGATAGCCGTCGGACCGCAGCTTGGTCAGGATGCGCTCGCTGTCGACCAGTGCCTTGGGACAGCCCAGCGACACCATGCCGACCTTCGGCGCTTCGGGAATTTTGGTTGCCATGATCGGCGCGCACATAGTGATTTTCGGGGGCCATGTCACCAATAGCCTTTGTTGCGGCGGAGTCAGGCGGGATTGTGCGGTCCGTCATGCTCCACGCCCGCCACGATCTCGATGATCATGTCGCCGCTCTGCAACTGCGCGGCACCGGGTTCCCAAAAGCCGATGACCTGCGTTCCGCGATAGATGCGCACGCCCAGCCCCGTTCGTATCGCCGACAGCGGCCCGCCGACCTCTTCGGGCATGACGCATCGCTCGTGCAGACGCACCTGTCCTCCCGTAGCGGCAAGGTCGGCCATATAGTCGGCGATGTGCGGCCCGCTGGTGCTGCCCGCCAGCAGCAGCCCGGCAAAGCTGACCGGATTGATCACGGTCGTCGCCCCCGCCTGGCGCGCGGGCAGTTCATTATCCTCGTTGCGCACCACGATGCTGATCGGCAGGCGCGGCGCGAGATGGCGGGCGGTCAGCGTGATCAGGATCGACGTGTCGTCCCGTCCCGCCGAAACGATCAGCGTCCGCGCGCGATGGACCGCCACGTCCTTCAACGTCCGGTCGCGCGTGGAATCGCCGCACATGACGTTACAGCCCAGATCTTCCGCCTGGATCAGGGCCTTTTCATCCGGGTCCACGACGACGATCTCGCGCGGATCGACGCCCCGCGCCAGCAGCTCATGCACCGCTTCGCTGCCGCTGGTGCCAAAGCCGGTCACGATGATGTGATTGTGCAGATCGGCCTGAATGCGAGCCATGCGCCACCTGTAGAGGATGTTGCGGAAAAACAGATTATAGGCCGTGCCAAGGAATATCAGCCATACGAACAGCCGGATCGGCGTGACCAGCAATGCTTCGAACAGCCGGGCTTCCGGGCTGACCGGCACGATGTCGCCATAGCCCACGGTCGTCACCGTCACGGTGGTGAAGTAGAGCACGTCGATGAAGCTGATCCGGCCGTCCAGATTGTCCTTGAGGCCGTCGCGACCCACCCAGTGGATCGCCAGCACCACCGCCACCAGGCCGAACACCAGCGCCACGCGCCAGGCAAGGTCCGCCCAGACCGGCATGGATGACCTGCGCCTGAGGAAGCCGGTCATGGCCAGCGGCGGGCGCATCGGCGTGATCCTCATGGGCGGCAACGCGCCGATGCCGCGTCCATGTGCAGGCCGGAAAGGAAGGGGCGGGGCATTCGCGCCACCCTAATGCAGCCCGGCCACGCTTTCCATCCCCGCCAGCGGGTCAGAGGCCGAAGGCCTGCGCCGTCGCGGCCAGCGCGCTGTCCTGCGTCAGGTCGTAATGCAGCGGGGTCACCGTCACATATCCATCGGCGATGGCGGCAAGGTCGCTGCCTTCGGGCACGGCGGCGCTGCTGCCAAGGCCGAACCAGTAATAGCGGTAGCCGCGCGGGTCCGTTCCCTCCACAATGTGCGTGCGGCCCACATCATGGAAGCCCTGCCGGGCGACGCGGATGCCCTTGACCTCATCCGGGTCGATCGCGGGGAAGTTGACGTTGAACAGCATGCGCGGACTGGCGGGCATCGCGATCAGCGGGCGCAGCACCTTTTCGCCCCAGGCGCTGGCGGCGGCGAAAGGCACGCTGTCCGCCATGCCTTCCCGCGCATAAACCTGGCTGAGCGCGATGGACTTCATGCCGGAGATCGCGCCTTCCATCGCAGCCGACACGGTGCCCGAATAGGTTACGTCCTCCGCCAGGTTGGCGCCCCGGTTGACGCCGGACAGGATCAGGTCGGGGCGGCAATCCTTCATCAGGTGACCGACTGCCATCATCACCGCATCGGTCGGCGTGCCGGTGACGCTATAATGCTTGTCGCCATGCTTGCGAATGCGCAGGGGGCGGGTCAGCGTCAGGCTGTGCCCGGCGCCTGATTGCTCCTCGCTCGGCGCGACGATCCAGATATCGTCCGACAGGGTGCGCGCAATATCCTCCAGCACCTTGAGGCCAGGCGCATGCACGCCATCATCATTGGTGAGCAGGATGCGCATGGATAACCTAACCTCCGTTGGGGTTGAGCTTCGTGATCCCGCCCATATACGGCGCCAGCACGGCGGGCACGATGACGCTGCCATCCTCCTGCTGGTAATTTTCCAGCACCGCGACCAGCGTCCGCCCGACCGCCAGTCCCGATCCGTTCAGCGTGTGCAGGAAACGCGTCTGCTTCTCACCCTCCGGCCGGTAGCGCGCATTCATGCGCCGGGCCTGGAAATCGCCGCAGTTCGAGACGGAGCTGATTTCGCGGTAGGTCTGCTGGCTCGGCAGCCAGACCTCCAGATCATAGGTTTTGGCGGCGGAAAAGCCCATGTCGCCGGTGCACAGCAGCATCTTGCGATAGGGCAGTTCCAGCGCCTGCAATATGCCTTCGGCCGCCGCGCACATCCGCTCATGCTCCGCCGCCGATTCATCGGGCGCGCAGATGGCGACCAGTTCCACCTTCTCGAACTGATGCTGGCGGATGAAGCCGCGCGTGTCGCGCCCCGCCGACCCCGCTTCCGACCGGAAACAGGGGGTCAGCGCCGTCAGCCGCAGCGGCAGATGGTCCACCGGGACGATCTGCTCTCGGACAAGGTTGGTCAGGCTGACCTCCGCCGTCGGGATCAGCCAGCGGCCATCGGTCGTGCGGAAAAGATCCTCGGCGAATTTCGGCAACTGCCCGGTGCCGAACAGTGCTTCGTCGCGCACCAGCAAGGGCGGATTGACTTCCTCATAGCCATTTTCGCCCGTTTGCCGGTCCAGCATATATTGGGCGAGCGCGCGATGCAGCCGCGCCATCGGTCCGCGCAATGCGGCGAAACGCGCACCCGACAAAGCGGCCGCGCCTTCAAAGTCCAGTCCTAACGCCGGGCCGAAATCCGCATGGTCCTGCGGCGCGAAACCGAAATCGCGTGGCGTGCCCCAGCGGGCGATCTCGACATTATCCGCCTCGTCCTGGCCGCCGGGCACATCGGCGGCCGGGATGTTGGGCAGGGCGGCCAGAAGCGCTTGCAACTGATCGTCCAGCGCGCGGTCTTCATTTTCCAGCGCGGGCATGCGCTCCTTGAGCGACGCGACTTCCGCCTTCAGCGCCTCTGCCTTGGCAACATCCTTGGCCGCCATCGCCTGACCGATCGCCTTGCTCAATTCGTTGCGGCGCGCCTGGCCCTGCTGCAACTCCGTCTTGATCGCGCGGCTGCGTTCGTCGAGCGGCAGGATTTCCGCGCTCTGCGGAGCCATGCCGCGCCGGGCGAGGCCAGCGTCGAAAGCAGCGGGATTTTCACGGATGAAGCGGATGTCGTGCATGGGTCAGCCCTATGCCGTTCCGCGTTGAACCGCGCAACCCTGCGCGCCGATGTCCGTTGACAGGGCGGCAGACAGAGAAAGGAGCCTTCGATGTGGATCGATCATGATGCGATGGTACTGGTTGCGGACGGACGCAAGATGCTGTTCTTTCGGAACAAGGGCGACCGCTTTGCTCCCAATCTCGAAGCGGAGACCGTCAAGTTGCAGGATAATCCCGCCGACCGGGACCAGTCATCAGACCTGTCGGGCCAGGCGCCCTCGACCATCGGGGGGCAGGCGACGATGGGCAAGACCGACTATCATGCCCAGGAAGAAGCGCGCTTCGCCGCCGAAGCGACCGACCTGTTGAAGCAACGCGCTCTGGCGAACGAGTTTGAAAAGCTGATCGTGGTGGCTCCGCCAGCAGCGCTTGGCGAGATGCGCAAACATTATCACAAGGAAGTGCAAAGCCGTCTGGTGGGAGAGATCGCCAAGGACCTTGCCAACCATCCCGTGCCGGAGATTGAACGGATCATCGCCCAAAGCTGAACCGGCGCGGGTCGAAAATGACAAAGGGGCGGCTCCGCTGGGGCCGCCCCTTTTGTTCATGCGTCTCGCCGTGTCAGGCGGCTTGCGCCTTCCGCTCGGCAAAGCGCCGCCGGGCCACCAATGCCACGGCCGCCGCGCCGAACAGCAGAACCATCGGCGGCGCGGGAACATCCGTCCCGCCCGTGCTGGTCGATGTACCGCCTGAGGTGCTCGATGAACTGGACGTCGAGCTGCTGGTGGAGGAGCTGGACGAGGTGGACGAAGAGGTCGAGCTGGAAGTGGACGAGGAAGAACTGCTCGTCACATTGCCGCTCGACGTCGACACATTACCGCTGGACGTGGAAACGTTACCACTCGACGTAGAGACATTGCCGCTGGACGTAGAGACATTTCCGCTGGAGGTGGACACGCCGCCGGTCGATGTCGAAACGCCGCCGGTGGACGTGGACACGCCGCCCGTCGAGGTGGAAACGCCCCCCGTGGTCGAGCTTGTGGAACTGCTGATGCCGCCGGTCGAACTGCTGGTAGAGGAGATCACGATCGATCCGCCGCCTCCGCCGCCGCTACCCCCGAAGAAGCCGCCGATGAAGCCGCCGCCGCCGAAGGCAGGTCCTCCCGCCATCACCACCGGAGCGCCGCCGCCGCCCCCCGACATCACCGGCATCTCGCTTGCCACCATGGGGGGAGGCAGCGGCACCGGCGGGGCCTGGGTCGTTACGGTGATGGTCTGCGGGGCGCAGGAGGTGACGGTCTTCACCACCTTGCGCTTCACTGGCCGGGTGACATGGCGCCGCGGAGCGGCCTTCGCGCTCTTGTTGCTGTGGACCCCCGCGGGACGAGCGCTTTCCGCGACATGAACCGCACCGCCGCCGATCAAGGCTCCGCCGCAGGTGCATGCGCATAATTTAGCCAATGCCATCCGTACCGACATAGTGATCCACTCTTCTTTGTCTTCTTGTTCTTCCGTCCAGTCACCGCATGCCGGTAATGGCCGTAGAACAATCCCCTTCATGCAAAAATGCAAAAGAGCGCATTAACTTCAATGGCGTTAACTCTGAATGCCGGGGTTAAGTCGAGAGAAATTCTTAATGGCGTTCAATCAAGATGGTTAACGTCCCATTGTGGAACGGCTTTGGGCGAACAATCGTCTCTTAACGGGGTCATGGCGCCTCCATGTCGTGAAGGTGCCGGGCCGCCACCGGTCTCTCACTGGCGTGTGCGGCGGCTGAGTCGCTTTCGGAATGGGCGCTTGTGTCGCCCGGCGCTGCTGGCTATTAGGCGCGCTCAACCATAAGTCACGGCTCCGCAAATCAAACATGAGGGGGCCTATCGAGTCGGAGAGCCAGATGGCATCGGTCCTGAATTCCGATAATGACGGCCAAAATCCGCCAAAATCGGCTGTACTACTTCCCGCCGACTATCGTCCGTCGCCTGACGAAGAGTTCATGAACCCCCTGCAACTCGAATATTTCCGCCAGCGGCTGCTGGACTGGAAAAAGCAGATATTGACGGAGGCGGAAGGCACGCTGGCGGTTCTCCAGAACGAGCCGCTGCGGGAGCCTGACCTCAACGACCGCGCGTCGAGCGAGACCGACTGGTCGATCGAACTGCGCACCCGCGATCGCCAGCGCAAGCTCATTTCCAAGATCGACGCCGCGCTCCGCCGCATTGACGAGGGCGAATATGGCTATTGCGAAGTGACCGGCGAACCCATTTCGCTGGGCCGTCTGGAAGCCCGTCCGATCGCGACCATGACCGTTGAGGCCCAGGAACGGCACGAGCGGCAGGAAAAGGTTTCCCGCGACGATTAACCCTTTGTCCACCGGCTCATGGCAAGTCCGTTAGAAACAGCGGGCATCCCAAGGGTTGATGATGGACAGCGAACAAGATTTGGGTGAGCGGGGTCCGGCGCGGACCGGTCCCAGGGACAGCCTGTTCCTGCTCACCAGCCTGGAGTCCACCGAAGGCGCTCCCCTTGGACGCGCGCGGGTGCGCAACCTGTCCGCCACGGGCATGATGGCCGATTGCGAACGGCCGGTGCCTGCGGGCATCGACCTGCTGATGGAATTGCGCGGCATCGGCTGGATTCGCGGCAAGGTCGTCTGGTCACGCGACGACAAAATAGGCGTTGAGTTCGCCCATGAGATCGACCCGCACATGGCGCGCAAGCCTGTGTCCCGCGATACGCAGCGCCAAGCGCCCATCCATTTCCGCCCATCGAGGACCAGTCGTTAGCAATCGCCGCCTGCGGCCGCCTCTACACATGAGCAGTGGAACAGCGCCTGTCGAAGGAATGCAATGGGCGGGCGGCGGAGGACTGACCGGCGATGATGCCGCCCAGTCCCTTCGCCTATGCCGGGCTCAATTTCGCGCCGACATTTCCTCCTTCAGCCGCAGCTTCTGCTTTTTGAGCGAGGCTACCAGGATCGCGTCAGGCATGGGCCGACTCGTCTCCGCCTTGATGCGTGCCTCAAGCCCTGCATGCTTGGCCGAAAGAGCTGAAATGTGGCTATTTTCCATGACATTCTCCTTGCGAGGGTGATGGATGGATGAGTAAATCATGAATCTTCGGCTTTGTCCCCATGCGAACTGTGCTTTGCGGCGGGCCGCCCCAAATTTTGCGATGGTTCGATGGGCGGAGCCAAGCTATCAGGGACAGCCGGAAAAGGGCGTGGAAAGCGAGGGCGGGTTGAGCCGGGAAGACATCATGCGTCGGCTGGAACTGCTGCGGGTCGAGCACAGGGATCTCGATGGCGCGATTGGCGCGCTGGTGGGCAGCGGAGCGGGCGACCAGATGCAGGTCGCGCGACTCAAGAAGCGCAAGCTGCGGCTGCGCGACGAAATCGCGCTGCTGGAAGACTCGCTAATCCCCGACATCATCGCCTGACGGCTCGGTTGCCGGGAGATCGTGGTTAATTCCGCGCCAGAACGGCCCCGAATGGGACAGGCCGCGCAACAGGGTGCGCCTGGGCCTGACAAGCCATATCTTTTATGTCAGGAATGCAGCATGTCTCCCACTCCGTTCCTTGATCGCGGTCTGCACCGGCGTCTTGTCGACGGCCTGTATCTGGAAGCCATGGTCATGGCGGATGAGGCGCGGTCCTATTTCGATATGCGCGAAGCGGAAGAGGAGGGGATCGACGATCCACTGCGCCGTGTATCTTTCGCCTGCGAATCGCTCAAGGTGACTACCCGGCTGATGCACATCATCGCCTGGCTTCTCAGCCAGCGGGCCTGGCAGCGGGGGGAGATTGGGGATGCGGATCTGACCGACGAAAAATACCGCCTGGGCCGCGCCACCGGCACCGACCCGGAGGTGGCGGCGGCCTTCCCCTTCGCGGCAAGGGCGCTGATCGAGGCGAGCCAGGAACTATATGAGCGCGTCTCCAGATTGCAGGACAGCATGGACAAGATGGCGCGCCCCCGGCCGCAGCAACTGACCAGTCCCGCCCGCGCATTGATGGACCGGCTGAACACGGCTTTTTGAACCCGGCCGGTTGACCATCCATGTGCCGATACGCTCTGGCGCTTGCCCGTCCATATGGTCTAGACCATTGATATGAACACCGGTTTGCGGACCAACTGCCGCATTTCAGGCATGCCGCAAGCTGCTCGACTTATCTTCGCGCCGCTGCTGCTGTTGGCGCATCCCGCGCATGCGCAGAGTGCTGCCCCGCCCCCAGCAAACGGGGAGGAGCAGACCCCGCTCGATCCCATGCCCGATATTGGCATTGCCTGGCCCGATCTGGAGCAGCCTGATAGCGTAGAGTCCCTTCCCGCTGAAGAGACGGCGGACATGCCCGTGGCCGATGAGCCGGAACTTGCTACTGAAAGCAAGGATGAGGCAGCGGCAGCCGAAACCGATCTGGCTGGTGCGTTCGCCGATCCTGCCCAGGAACATCGCTATACGGTACAGTTGAAGGGCGTGGAGGAGATCGCCGACGCGCAGTTCGACGCGCGCTTTCGCGAATTGTCGGCGCTGCGGCTGGGGGAGGACAAGCCCGCCAATCTGGCCCAGATCAACCGGCGCATTGCGGAGGATACTGAGCTTCTGGACCGGCTGCTGCGGGCCAAGGGCTATTACGCCGCCCGCATCCGCTCCTCCGTCGCCCCGGCGGGTGAGGACCGGTTGGCCGTTTCCTTCCGCATAGTGCCCGGCACGCTCTATCTGCTGTCCTCAGTCGATCTGGAGGGACTATCGGCCGCAGGCGAGCGGGAAGCCAAACTGCGCAGCGCCTTTCCGCTGAAGGTTGGCGACCCGATCGACGCCGATGCGATCCTGTCGGGGCAGACAGCGCTGTCGCTTGCACTCGCGGAAAACGGCTTTCCCTTCGCCAAGGTGGGTGAGCCGGAAGTGCATATCGATCATGAGGAACGCAGGGGCGACTTAGACATCGTGGTCTCTCCCGGCGTCTATCGCACCTTCGGCACGATCCTGCTGTCGAACGACGATATATTCAGCGCCCGCCATGTGCAGCGCATCGCCCGGTTCCGGCCGGGCGACCCCTATATGGCGTCCGATGTGGAAGACCTGCGCAACGCCATCATCGCGACCGGCCTTGCCTCTGCCGTCACACTGACGCCCAGGGATGCGGGCGATGGCGAGCATGTGAATCTGGCCGTGGATGTGCGGCCCGCGCCGATGCGGACGGTCGCCGGAGAACTGGGGTACGGCACGGGCGAAGGTTATCGCGCGGAGGTCAGCTGGCAGCACCGCAACCTCTTCCCGCCCGAAGGGGCCGTGACGGTGCGCGGGGTTCTGGGGACGCAGGAGCAGACCGCTTCCTTCACCTACCGGCGCAACAATTTCCGCCGCCGTGACCATGTGCTGACCGGGCTGGTGTCGGTCAGCAATATCAAGCGCGATGCCTATGACGCGCGCACCATAACCTTGTCCGGCGCGCTGGAGCGGCAGACCAACATCCTTTTCCAGAAGAAATGGGTATGGCGGATCGGCGCTGAGGTCATCGCGTCCGACGAAAAGGACGCTTTCAGCGGCGGGGACCGGCGCACTTTCCTGATCGGCGCCGTGCCGCTCAGCCTGACCTATGACGGCAGTGACGACCTGCTCAATCCCAGCACGGGTTTCCGCTTGGGCGGACGCGTCAGCCCGGAACTGTCCTTCCAGAACAGCACCTTCGGCTATGCGCGCGTGCAGCTGGACGGGAGCGTCTACCAGCCGGTGACCGATCGGGTGGTGGTGGCCGCGCGCGCGCGTTTCGGCACCATATTGGGATCGACGGTCGACCGCATTGCCCCGTCGCGGCGCTTCTATGCGGGCGGCGGCGCGTCGGTGCGCGGCTATGGCTATCAGGCGATCGGCCCGCGCGATTCCAGCAATGATCCGATCGGTGGCAAGAGCCTTGCCGAATTTTCGCTGGAATCGCGCATACGCTTCGGCAATTTCGGCGTGGTTCCGTTCGTGGACGCAGGCAATATCTCAACCAGCTTCCTGCCGCGCTTCCGGGACCTGCGGATCGGCGCTGGCATCGGGGTGCGCTATTATAGCAGCTTCGGCCCGATCCGTGTCGATGTGGGCACCCCACTCAATCCGCAGAAGGATGATCCGAAGATCGCCGTCTATGTCTCGCTGGGACAGGCCTTCTGATGGCGGACGGCGATCCTCAGGCCAAACGCCAACGTGCCTGGGACGGCAGGTGGCAGCGCTGGTTTGCGGGAATGCTGGCCCTGCTGCTGTTCACCGGTGTGGGCGCGCTGGCCTGGCTGGACACGCCTTCGGGCCACCGCTTCCTCATATCGCGGATCGCACGGATCGCGCCGCCGTCAGGGCTGCGCATCCATGTCGACCGCATCGAGGGCAGCATCTACCGCCGGGCGGTGCTGCACGGCCTGACCTTGTCCGATCCGAAGGGGCCCTTTCTGGATGCGCCGCGCGTGGAGCTGGACTGGTGGCCTTTCGCATGGCTTTCCAACCGGCTCGACATCGACCGGCTGGTGATCCCCGCCGCCACCTTGCACAAGCTGCCCAAGCTTAATCCGAGCCAGAGGGAAGGGCCGATCCTTCCCGGCTTCGATATCCGCCTGATGCAATTTTCCATTCAGCGGCTGACGATCGGCAGGAACATCACCGGGCGTGTGCAGCAGGCGACGATCAGCGGGGACGCCGACATTCGGGACCGGCGGGCGGTGATAGACCTTTCCGCGCGGTCACTGGACGGTGACGATGCGCTGAACATCGCGCTCGACAGCCGCCCCGATGACGACCGCTTCGATCTGGACGTGACGCTCAACGCGCCCAAGGGCGGCGTGTTGGCGGCGATGGCTGGCCTGCGGCAGGACGCCAATTTGCGGGTACGCGGGGAAGGAAGCTGGACCCGGTGGGATGGCCGCCTTTCCGGCACGCTGGATGGTGACCCGGTAGTCGATCTTCAGCTTGGCGCAAGGGGCGGGACCTATTCGGCGACCGGCTCGATCGAAGGATCGGCGATAGTGAGGCAGGGGCTGATCCAGCGCCTTTCCGCGCCCCGGCTGGCGGTGAATGCCAAGGGTGCGATGAAGGACCGGCGGATCGATGGCTTCCTGTCGCTGACCTCCGCCGCGCTGGAGCTGAACGCCGACGGGGCGCTCGACCTGCGCAACAATGCGCTCGACAATGTGCTGGTCGATGTGAAGCTGGCTCGCCCGCAAGCCTTGCTTAAATCAATGCGCGGACGGGACGTGACCGCGCGCATCCGCCTGGATGGACCGTTCGCGGCCTTCGGCTATGAATATCTGTTGCGCGCCCGCCAACTGGCGTTCGACCGCACGATGATCAGCGACGTGCGCGCCCAGGGAAAGGGCCGCAAGGCGAAGAATGGCCCGGCACTGATCCCGATTCAGCTCAAGGCGCGGCGGCTCGATGGCCAAGGGGAGCTGGTAGAGGGCATATTGCGCAATTTTTCGCTGGATGGCGTGCTTCAGATCAAGGGCCAGCAAATCGTCAGCAATCCGATGACGATCCGTTCGGACAAGCTGAGCGGCAGGCTGCTGATGCTCGCGGACCTTAAGACCGGCCGCTATGATTTCGGCCTTGATGGTCAGATCAGGGGCCTGGCGATCCGGGGACTTGGCATAGTGGATCTTGTATCCCGCCTGCGCGCAGTGCCCGGTCCCAAAGGCGCGTTCAGCCTCAGCGGCAATGCGTTGGCGAAGATGCGGCGGCTGGACAACAGCTTCCTGCGGTCGCTGGGCGGGGGCCTGCCAACGCTGCGCAGCGGCCTGTCGCTGGGACCTGACGGACGGCTGATCTTCTCCGGTCTGCGGCTTGAGGCCCCCTTGCTCAGGCTCTCCGCGGAGGGCTACCGGCGGCGCGACCGCACATTCCATTTCGAAGGCAGCGGCACCCATGACCGCTATGGCCCCTTGCGCCTGACGCTGGACGGCCGGATCGAGCGGCCTGCGGTCGACCTGCTGCTCCAGCGCCCGTTGGATGCGCTGGGCGTCACCGATCTGCATGCACGGCTGACGCCGGTCGATGCCGGATATGGCTTCACTGCCGAAGGAGGTTCGACGCTGGGGCCGTTCACTGGTGATGGCATGATCCTCTTGCCGCGCGATGGGCAGGCCGTGGTGCGGGTGGCGCGCCTTGCCGTATCCGGCGTCATCGCGAGCGGCGATCTTCTTCCGGTGACAGGCGGGCTTGATGGCCGGCTGGCGGTAACCGGGCCTGTCGCGGGCTTCATCGGCTTTGCGCCAGTGAATGGCGTGCAGCAATTGGTCATGAAGCTCGATGCCACGGATGCGAGCTTTGCAGGCCCGGCGGCGATCTCGATCCGGCGCGGCAAGCTGAACGCGACGATCCTGCTCGATCCGGCTGGTACGTCGGTCAACGCCGCCGTGCAGGCGCGGGGCTTGCGCGTGGGCGGCCTGCTTGTCGGGCGCATGACGGCCAATGCTGAACTGGTGGGTGGCCGGGGCGTCGTTCGGGGCAGCCTGTCGGGCCAGCGTGGACGGCTGTTCGACATTCAGGGAGAGGCCAATGTCGAACCTGACCGCATTCGGCTGACTGCCAAGGGCACGGTGGATGCCCGTCCGGTTCGCCTGACGCGCATAGCGGTCTTCACGCGTACGGAAGGAGGATGGCGGCTTTCCCCCGCGACGATCAGCTATGCGGGCGGCTCGGTGCAACTGGGCGGGGAATTGAGCGGCGCGACCACGCGGGTGGAGGCGCGGCTCAACAAGCTGCCGCTGTCGCTGCTCGACATCGCCTATGACGATCTGGGGCTTGGCGGCACCGCGACCGGCGCGCTCAGCTACATTCATACACGCGGGGGACTGCCCAGCGGCACGGCGGAATTGCGGGTGCGCGGCCTTTCCCGCTCCGGCCTGTCGCTCAGTTCACGTCCCGTCGATGCCGGGGTCAACGCTATCCTTTCGCAGGACCGGCTGGCGACCCGCATGGTCTTCGCCGCTGATGGGCAGACGATCGGCCGCGCCCAGGCTCTGCTGACGCCGCTGGGCAGTGAAGGCAGTCTGGTAGAGCGGCTGAACCGCGCGCCTCTATTCGCGCAGCTTCGCTTCAAGGGGACGGCCGATACGCTCTGGCGGCTGACAGGGGTGGAGATCGTCGATATCTCCGGCCCGGTCAGCGTTACCGCCGATGCGCGCGGCACCTTGGGCAATCCCGTCATCGCCGGATCGCTGGCGACGGACAAGGCGGCGATCAACAGCGCGGTCACCGGCATGCGCCTCAGCGGCGTCAGCGCGCGCGGGCGCTTTTCCGGCGCGCAGCTCGTCATTTCGGATTTCTCGGCCACGGCCCGCAACGGCGGCAAGGTGACTGGCACCGGTAGCTTCACCTTCGCGGGCATTGGCGGCGTGGCCATGGACCTGCGGTTGCAGGCGGACGATGCCGCCTTGCTGGAACGCGACGATATCGCCGCTACGGTGAGCGGGCCGATAACGCTGCGGTCCGACGGTACTGGCGGCGCTATCGGCGGCGACCTGATCCTCAACCGCAGCCGTTTCACCCTGGGCAGAGCTGCGGCGGTGGCGCAGATCCCCGAACTGCGCGTCACCGAAACGAGCCGTAACGGCGATGAGATAGAGCGGCCGCGCACGCGGCAGCCTTGGGCACTGGCGATCAAGGCACGGGCGCGTGATCGCCTGACCGTCACCGGCCTTGGCCTCGACAGCGAGTGGCGCGCGAATCTGGACATTGGCGGCACAGTGACCAGCCCCGCCATTTCCGGCCGGGCGGAACTGGTGCGCGGCGGCTATACCTTCGCGGGCAGGCGGTTTGAACTGCGCGAGGGCAAGATCCAGTTCGACGGGCGCACGCCGGTCAATCCGTCACTGGACATCGATGCCGAAGCTGACGTCAATGATCTTACAGCGACCATCCATGTGGGCGGCACGGGCCTTAAACCCGACATCAGCTTCACCAGCGTTCCCGCATTGCCGCAGGATGAGTTGTTGTCCCGCATCCTCTTCGGCACGTCGATCACCAACCTGTCCGCGCCAGAGGCGTTGCAGCTGGCGTCGGCGGTGGGATCGCTCCAGGGCGGGGGCGGGCTGGACCCGATCAACGCGGTGCGCAAGGCAGCGGGGCTGGACCGGCTGCGCATCATCGCGGCCGATCCAGCGCAAGGGCAGGGCACGTCGCTGGCGGCAGGCAAATATCTGACGCGCAAGACCTATGTGGAGCTGATCACCGATGGGCAGGGCTATTCCGCCACTCGTATCGAATATCAGGTGACCCGCTGGCTATCCCTGCTGGCCGCCATATCCACACTGGGACGGGAAAGCGCGAACGTTCGCATTTCGAAGGACTATTGATCCCGCCACGGAGCTGTAGCGGACCGAAGCCTCTCATGTTCCTGCGCTCCTGGAAACATGACCAATGTTCGAACTGGCGCGCAGGAGCAGGTCGCGCCAAATCAAGGGTTAGAGGGTCGCTTCGATTTCCCGCGCGGCCAGATCGGGATTTTCCGCCAGGCTGATCGGACGTCCCACCACCAGGATGGACGCGCCGCGATCCAGTGCCTCCCGCGGGGTGACGGCGCGCTTCTGGTCGCCCATCGTGCCGCCAGCGGGACGCACGCCGGGCACGACGAAAAAGCCGTCGGGCCATGCTCGCTTGGCCATCGCCACCTCCTCGCCCGAACAGACGATGCCGTCCAGCCCGGCGCTGCGGGCAAGGTCAGCGAGACGCGCGACCTGATCCTCCGCCTTGCCGCCGACGCCGATGTCGGTGAGGTCTTCATTGTCCAGGCTGGTAAGCACGGTGACGGCGATTACCTTCGTGTTGACGCCAGCAGCCGCCTTCGCATCTTCCAGCATCGCGCGTCCGCCCGCGGCATGGACGGTCAGCACCGCAGGTTCCAGCCCATGCAGCGCCTGCACCGCCTTGGCGACGGTGTTAGGTATGTCATGCAGTTTCAGGTCCAGGAAGATGGGAAGGCCGAACTTCATCATCTCCCGCACGCCATGATGTCCGTTGGCGCAGAAGAATTCGAGCCCCAGTTTCAGCCCGCCGACATGATTGTGCACCTGTTGCGCCAGATGCTGGGCCTTGGTCAGGTCGGGCGTGTCGATCGCGACGTAAATAGGGCTGCTCATGCTGTTCCTGTTGCAGAAAGGGATGGTGCCGGGGAAACCGCGCTTTCGGAAGGCGCGGGGGATGTTGGCGCAGGCTGGGTGCTGGCGACCACCAGCGCGCGCTCGGCGCTTTCCAGCTTGCGCTTCATCCGCCACCGCGTCGCCCGGGCCATGATCCAGAAAGGCAGCGCCCCCAGCAGGAAAGCGCCGATCAGCAGGACCGGCAGCTTGGTTTCCATCACCAGGTCACCCCACAGGCGGACGGTCACAGGCACGTAGTTCGCCATGCAGAAAAAGGCGAGGGCCACGGCGATGACGACCCAGAAGGCAGTCCGCAAAAATTGCATCGGCATGTCGTCCTAGCTGCTGATTTCCATCAGCTTAGGGCATTTCGGCGGTCTTCGAAAGCGGTTCGTCCCGATTTCCTGCCGTCCGGCGGGCGAATGCGAGTCACTGGGCGTTGCGGCTTTGCTGCGGTCAACGCGGAACTCTGGCCCTCCCTCGCGCATTTTTCACCGTCGCAAGGAGGCATCGGATCATGGCGGCGCGAGCATATTGGCAGGGTCAGATCAGGCTGGCGCTGGTGTCCATTCCTGTCGAGATTTACGCTGCCACCAAATCGGGCGCGCAGATCGCCTTCCACCAGATTCATGAGCCCAGCGGCAAGCGCGTCCGCTACGAAAAGACGGTGCCGGGCATCGGGCCGGTAAAGCCGGAGGACATCGTCAAAGGCTATGAGGTGAGCAAGGGCGATTATGTCCTGCTGCAACCCGAAGAGATTGAGGCCGTCAAGCTGGAGAGCAAGAAGACGCTAGAGTTGACCCAGTTCGTGAACGCCGACGAGATCGACGTTCTCTACTATGAGCGGCCTTATTATGTCGTACCCGCCGATGACCTTGCCGAAGAGGCGTTCGTCGTCCTGCGCGAAGCGCTGCGCCGGGCGAAGAAGGTCGGCCTGGGACAGCTGGCGATGCGCGGCCGCGAATATATCGTGTCGCTCAAGCCGTGCGGACGCGGCATGATATTGGAAACGCTGCGCTACGCCGATGAGGTCAACCGCGCCCAGAGCTATTTTCGCGAGATAGAGGATGTCAAACCCGACGCTGAACTGCTCGACCTGGCCGAGGCGCTGATCGAAAAGAAGACCGCGCCCTTTAAGCCCGACAGCTTCCATGACCGCTATGTCGACGCGCTAGAGCGGTTGATCGAGAAGAAGAAAAAGGCGAAGGGCCGCCGGATCATCGAGGAAGAGGACACCGGACCGGCCAAGCGGAGCGGTAATGTCATTGACCTGATGGCCGCGCTCAAAAAATCCGTCGACACGGGCGGCAAGAAACCCCCGGCTGGCGCGACAGCCAAGTCAGGCACTACCCGAAAGCCCGCCGCGCGGCGGACTGGCACGGCCAAGGCCCCCGCGCGAAGGCGGGCATGATCCATGGCCGAAGCCGATCCGCTAAAGCTCTATAACAATAAGCGCGATTTCACGCGCACCAAGGAGCCAGCGGGCAAGCTGGGGCGCAGTGGGGGTAACGGCTTCATCGTGCAGAAGCATGATGCCACCCGTCTTCATTTCGACTTCCGGCTGGAAATGGACGGCGTTCTGAAAAGCTGGGCGGTGACGAAAGGCCCGAGCCTTGACCCCGCCGACAAGCGGCTCGCCGTGCGGACGGAGGATCATCCGCTCTCCTATGCCAGCTTCGAAGGGACGATCCCCAAGGGCGAATATGGTGGCGGCACCGTGATGCTGTGGGACGAAGGGACATGGGAGCCTGTCCCCGGCAAGAGCGCCAAGGATCTGGAAAAGGGCCATCTTCACTTCATCCTGCATGGCCAGCGGATGAAGGGCGAATGGCTGTTGATCCGACTGAAACCGCGTCCGGGTGAGAAACGGGAAAACTGGCTGCTGCGCAAGATCGAGGATGGCTATGCCGGGGCCGCCGATGATTTGGTTTCGCGGGAACTGACCAGCATTCGCAGCGGCCGCACCATGGGGCAGATCGCCGCTGATGCGCCGCCGATTTCGCTCAAGGGGAAGAGGGGCAAGTCCTTCGATGCCGCCATGATGGAAGCGGTAAAGGCCACTCCGTCCCGCACACCGCCGCGGAAGCGCGCATCCGGCAAGCCGCCTGCCTTCCGCGCGCCTCAACTGGCGACGCTCGTGGACACCGTGCCCACTGGCAATGGCTGGATTCATGAAATCAAATATGACGGCTATCGCTGCCTGGTCAGCGTCGCGGGAAAGCGCGTGCAGATTTTCACTCGCACCGGGCTCGACTGGACCAATCGTTTCTCCTCCCTTGCGGCCGAGGTGGCCGCGCTCGATCTCCCGCCTGCCCTGATCGATGGCGAGGTCGTGGCCATGGGACCGGACGGCAACCCCGACTTCTCGACACTCCAGCGCGTGCTGAAGGGGGAGGATCGCGGCGCTCTCCATCTCTTCGCCTTTGACCTGCTGGAGCTTGCCGGGGAGGACCTGACCGCGCTTCCCACCGTCGCCAGGAAAGAAAGGCTGTCCACGCTGATCGGCGATGGCGCGGCGCATATCCACTTTGCCGATCATGTAGTGGGCGCCGGGGAAAAGCTGTACAACGCCATGTGCGGTGCGGGGCAGGAGGGCATCATCTCCAAGCGGGCCGACGCTCCCTATCGCGGCGCCAGAACCAGGAACTGGCTCAAGGTGAAATGCACCAGGCGGCAGGAATTCGTCATCGCCGGCTGGACCCCCAGCGGCGCGAGCGGCCGCGCCCTGCGTAATATCCTGCTTGCGCAACATGGTGAGGACGGCCTTGTCTATGCGGGCAAGGTGGGCACCGGCTTCAATGCGCGTAATAGCGAAAGCCTGCTCCAATTGCTCAAGGCCCGCGCGCGCAAAGCGCCTGCCGTCGCTGTCCCCCGCAGTGAATCGCGGGGCGCTCAATGGGTGCGGCCGGATCTGGTCGCCGAAATCGCCTTTGCCGAATTCACCGGCGACAATGTCGTTCGGCACGGGAGCTTCCTTGGATTGCGCGAAGACAAGGCGGCAAAAGAGGTCAGGCGGGAGAAGCCCATGGCAGCGCCGGAGATTGAGAGCGACATCACTATCAGCAACCGTGATCGGCTGATCTTCCCCGAGGCTAAGGTGACCAAGGGGCAACTGGCCGATTATTATGCGGCGGCAGGCGCGATCATGCTCCCCTGGATCGCGCACCGGCCGATCAGCCTGGTGCGATGCCCGCAGGGACGGGCGAAGAAATGCTTTTTCCAGAAGCATGACAGCGGCAGCTTCGGCGATCATGTGAAGCATATTCCCATCCGCGAGAAAGATGGGGATGAGGAGGATTATCTCTACATCGACGATATAGACGGGCTGCTGGCCTGCGTTCAGATGGGAACGATCGAATTCCACGGCTGGGGTTCGCGAGTGGAGGATGTGGAGCGGCCCGACCGGCTGATCTTCGATCTCGACCCTGATGAGGGGCTGGATTTTGAGGATGTGAAGAAGGCGGCGGGGGATATCCGCTGGACGCTGGAAGATATCGGCCTCACCAGCTTTCCCATGCTGTCGGGCGGTAAGGGCGTTCATGTCGTCGTGCCGCTGACGCCGCAGGCGCAATGGCCGCAGGTGAAGGATTTCGCCGATCGCTTTTCCCGCGCCTTGGCGGCAGCGGAGCCGGACCGCTTTACCGCCACCATGAGCAAGGCCAAACGCAAGGGCCGCATCTTCATCGACTGGCTGCGCAATCAGCGGGGCGCGACCGCTGTCCTGCCCTATGTCGTGCGCGCTCGCGAAAATGCGCCTGTTGCCGTGCCGGTGACCTGGGAGGAACTGGAAGACATAGAGAGTGCGGGCGCATTCACCATCGCCGACGTCGATCAGCTGATCGAGCGCGCCAATAGCCGCGACCTGCGCGGATGGGGCGAAGCGCGCCAGACGCTGCCCGATTATTGAAAGCGGCTTCCCTGCCGCGGCTTTAGTGCATAGTTTCGGACCATTATGACCAAGCCCAGCCATGATGCGCCCTCGGAAGGCGCCCAAACCGCCGATACCCCCGAAGACAAGGCCGATCTGGCATCCGCCGCGCGCAAGTCCGCCAGCAAGGGCGTGTGGATGGGCACGGCCGTGGGAATCGGTTCGGCCGCCATCGTCGCCGCGCTGCTGTACGCGAACAAAAAGCGCGGCTGATCTATACGGCTTAAAAAAAAGGAGGCGGCGTGGCCTTCGCTCCACGCCGCCTCATGTGCGGCCCTTGTTCAGGCTGGTCTTCCCGCTTTGGCGCGGGAGGTTCTTCGTCAGGCGCCGCCGCTCAAATAGCTGATCAGTTCGGCCTTGCTGACAGAAGTGCTCTTGTCAGCATCAGCGGTGGCGAACGCGCCGTCCGCCCAGGCGGTAATCTCGGCAGGGGCCAGCGTCTTGCCGGTCGTCTTCATCTCCTGCCCCTTGAGCGCGACCATCCAGCGGGAGAACTCGCTCTTGTCGAGCTGGTTGTCGCTGTTGGCGTCATAGGCCGGAAACTCGGTGTCGACGATCGACGCGATGGAGTCGGCAGGGCTTGCGGGGGTGGCGGAAGGAGCAGAGGGCGCAGTGGCGTCTGTCTGCGGAGAAGAGGCTTGCTGTGCGGCAGCGGGCAGGCTGATCAGCATCGCCATCGACAATGTCAGAACGCGGATCATCGCGAACTCCTTAATTAATTCCCATCGTTGCAAGACACGCGGCACGATGAATTATTCATCTGAATACATGACTGTCCGGCAGATTTCCTGAACATTTGTTCATCTTCCTCCATTCGCCCTCGCATATGGTTCAACTCGTCTGTACCGGCTGCGATATTCACGATGAAAGGACTGTAGGAAGGCAGGACAGGAGAGCCTTTTTCCGCCCATTTGCCCTTCGGGAACGAGGCTGCTAGTCGCGCGGCGACCCTTCATCAGCAATCAGGATTCGACCCGATGGTCCCGCGCTACGCCCGCCCGCAAATGACTGCCCTCTGGGAGCCGGAGGCGCGTTTCCGCATCTGGTTCGAGATCGAGGCGCATGCGACCGAGGCGCTGGGCGAACTGGGCGTCGTGCCCAAATCGGCGGCCAAGGCGCTGTGGGACTGGTGGGCCACCAATCCCGCGATCGACGTGCCCGCCATCGACGCGATCGAGGCCGTGACCAAGCATGACGTCATCGCCTTCCTGACCTGGGTGGCGGAGCAGGTGGGCGACGAAGCCCGCTTCATGCACCAGGGCATGACCTCCAGCGATGTGCTCGACACCTGCCTTGCCGTTCAGCTTTCCCGCGCCGCCGATATATTGATCGAAGATCTCGACAAGCTGCTGGACGTCATCAAGCGCCGCGCTTTCGAACATAAGCTGACGCCTACCATCGGCCGCAGCCACGGCATCCACGCCGAGCCGGTCACTTTCGGCCTGAAAATGGCGGAGGCCTATGCCGAATTTTCCCGCTGCCGCGCCCGCCTGGTCGCCGCGCGGGAGGAAGTCGCCACCTGCGCCATTTCGGGCGCGGTCGGCACCTTCGCCAATATCGACCCGCGCGTGGAGGAGCATGTCGCGGCCAAGCTGGGCCTCGCCATCGAGCCGGTTTCCACGCAGGTCATCCCGCGCGACCGCCACGCCATGTTCTTCGCGACGCTGGGCGTCATCGCCAGTTCGATCGAACGCCTGGCGGTGGAAGTGCGCCATCTGCAACGCACCGAGGTGCTGGAGGCGGAGGAGTATTTCTCGCCAGGACAGAAAGGCAGTTCGGCCATGCCGCACAAGCGCAACCCGGTGCTGACCGAAAATCTGACCGGCCTTGCCCGCATGGTGCGCAGCTACGCCATGCCCGCGATGGAAAATGTCGCCCTGTGGCACGAGCGCGACATCAGCCACTCGTCGGTCGAACGCTATATCGGCCCGGACGCCACCATCACGCTCGATTTCGCGCTGGGCCGCCTGACGGGCGTGATCGACAAGCTGCTCGTCTATCCTGAGCGGATGATGAAGAATCTCGACAAGATGGGCGGCCTCGTTCACTCGCAGCGCGTGCTGCTGGCGCTGACGCAGGCTGGCGTCTCGCGCGAGGATAGCTACCATTATGTACAGCGCAACGCGATGAAGGTGTGGGAGTCGGATGGGCAGCTATCGCTGCTGGAGCTTCTGAAAGCCGATCCCGATGTCACGGCCGCGCTGACCCCCGGACAGATCGAGGAGAAGTTCGACCTCGACTATCACTTCCGCCAGGTCGACACGATCTTCCGCCGCGTCTTCGGCGAAGCCTGACGCGGAGATGCTGGAGGAGGGCCCGGTGCGGGTGTGCCGGGCCTTGTGTCCTGCTTTGGCGGTGCTGACGGGCTGCTGAAACGCTCCTGCGGGCATGCAGGGGCGGGGATCATCCCCTTATGTTTCCGTTCGCCTTGAGGAAAACGAAGGGCGGTCTTGCCTCGCTCCGCTCGGCTGGGGGCTTCGACTTCGCTCAGCCCGAACGGGTTCGAGGATGTAAAGCCAAGCATGAAGGCCCGCGCCACGGCCCGGCGCGACGCCTTATATTCACATTGATGCGCAGAAATTGGTCGGGGAGAGAGGAGGTCTAAGTTGCCGGTTAAGTGAGGTAAGAAACCCCTTAGAAGTCCTAGGAGTCGCGGTTTTCTGCGGGTTCCGATTGTGGCAGTGCTACGTGCGAGTGCTACGTTATTCCACATTCGGAACGAATTTTTGATGTTGAACAGTTACCTTCGCAAACGTCCCCGATCCCAACATTGGCAGCTTCGGATGATGGTCCCTGCTGCTGCCCGCCCTGTCATCGGGAAGCGGGAATTTACCAAGTCCCTAGGCGTCACTGATCGTCGGCGCGCTGAGGAAACTGCGCTGCCGGTCCTCATGGCATGGAAGTCTAGGGTGGAAGCTGCCCTGTCGTCGTCAGACCGGGGTACGAAGGCTCAGGGCTGCCTTGTTCGTCCTACAGAGACGGAATTGGAAGAAGCGGCACTTGTGGTTGGGTATGAGCGGGCCAGCGAGCGCGTAGGGCAGCTAATAAAGGTCAAGGCCCAGCTTGGCGATGCTCATTACCGAGCGCTGCGGTCTGAGTTTGAACGCCGTCATGCTGACTCGATCCGTCTGCTGAAAGGCGAAGATTATACGTACTGGCGCGGTCATGCTGTCCGGCAGGTCCACAAGCGCGGGTGGGACTTGTTGGAGGGAAGCCCCGAATTCGCTGAGTTTGTTCAGCAGCTAGCGCGGGCGGGGACAGACACGTTTGCGCGGGCGGTGGCGATCATTGATGATACAGAACACGCGTTCATGCCATCGGTGCCAGTCCAAGCGGCATTGAAAAGGAAGAATGAGAGGGCGCGAGAAGGCGAGCGCATTGCTGAGCTATATGATAGCTATCAGGCCCAGCGTCTAGCAGAAGGCAGGAAGCGGCCCGATACCTTACGGCAGGATCGAAAGCCCATTGATGAGTTCGCCTCCTTTGTTGGGGTAGATCGTAGCTTGCGATCAATCCAGCCGTCCGATGTGCGAGAATGGCGCAACCTTCAAACCTCTCTTCCTATTACGTACGGTAAACGAAACGAGTTCAAAGGGATGCCCGTCCGGCAGATCGCCGCCGTCGCCAAGGAGCGGGGAATGCAGACCCTCGACCTTGTTACCGTCAACAGGAAGCTGTCCGCTGTTTCGGCGCTATTCGCTTGGGCTAAGCGTGAAGGGTACGTTGAAGACAATCCCGTAAATGGGCTGTTCTATCAGGTTGATAAACAGAAGAATGCGCGCCCGCCCTTCACGGTGGAGCAGTTGAATATAATCCTCCGGTCTCCCCTGTTCACCGGATTCCTTCGGGATGGGAAGGAGTTTAAAAAAGGAAATGTCCAGACAAGGGATTGGCGCTTCTGGCTTCCATTGGTCTGCTTGTTCACCGGTGCTAGGTTAGGAGAAATAGCTCAGCTACGGCTTGAGGACATCCGGCAAGAGGGGGACGTTCACTACATCGAAATTAAGAACGAACCGGCAAAGGGGCAGGCGACCAAATCAGGCAAGAACCGCATCGCTCCCCTGCACTCCACCCTGATCGCCATGGGCTTCATCGATCATGTACGTTGCCAAAGGGAGCGGGCTGCCAAAGATGGCGATCATCGTTTATTTCCCGAACTTCAAAAAAACGAACGGGACCAAAGCGGTAAAGCGTCACGGTTTTGGCGGGTGTACTTGGAACGCATCGGCCTCAAGGAGGCGGGGGACGGCTTTGGTTCGCACTCATTCCGCCATGGATTGGCAGACCAACTACGTCTGGCAGGGTATTTTGATCAGGATATAGCTGTGGTGCTTGGTCATAGTCAAAAGACAGTTACGTCTGGTTATGGTAAGCTACGGCAAGGAACTATCGGACGAATAGCTGAAATTATTGAGGCCGTACGCTTCGAAGGAGTGGATTTTACTCACCTTTACAAACAAAATCTCTGATCATAGATTTAAAGCCTCAGGAAGACCTATCTTTGAATTTGGCTACTCAGGTAGCCAAAACCCCTAAATCGCGCTCTACGAGCCTTCTACGTGTAAAATAGAGCATGTCTGCTGTGGGGCCTTTAAACGGGACGAACTGCGTTGCTTCTCGGGGCGGTATGTCTGGTATGGGTGGATTGGAGACTGACCGCTATTGGGCGGGAATGGCAGGAAGCAGCCGTGATGAGGTAGCGCTTTGCCTTCGATCACCTTATTACGTCCGATATGAGCCGAGACGCACAGCTATTTCTCAAACGCGCCCTTTTGTCGGCCGTATTGGGCAGTGCAATTGGCGCCATTGCATACGCCACTTTCCTGCTGCTTTTTGGACAGGCAAGAGGCAGCGTCGCATGGCTTCCAGTCGCCCTATTCCTTTTTGGTCCACCGGCTTTCTTGTTGGGAGTGCCGATAACCATGACAGTAATGGGCCTTGTCGTTGCACCCCTCACTTGGCCAATACGCCGTTTGCTCGTTCGACATCGCTATGCCTCGATGGTCTTGTTGGGCATTGCCGGTTGGCTGCTAGGTAAAGGGATTTCCGTCCAATGGCTGAGGGATGGAGCGCCCTCGGTTCCTTACGATCCTGATGGATATGCCGCGCCGATCTTTGGCTTAATATGCTGTGCAACGTGGGCCATGATGATGCCAGCTACATCGCGCGATTTATCCACTGTAACGGGCTTGGAGAAACGGTGACTTTCCTAGCGATCTGCTGCCGTCTCGCCGGGTTCAAAAGATGATTGACGTCCGCTTTCTGTACGGAGGCTTGGCGATTTAAGCGGCCACCTTTGGTCGATTTTATGCGGGCAGCTTTCCAAATGACGTTGGAAAGCAGGCGATTGCGAGGCATAAGCTGGCTGGGAGCTTTACGTTATGACGAACGCGCAGTGGACAGGGACAGGTCTTTTCGTCTGCTGCGGCCTTCTCGTTCTCGTTTTTGCTGCCGATTATAATTTGCCTGGAAACGCCGTCATACCGGGACGTATCGTCAAGCCATTCGCATATTGGGGCAACGTGGCATTCTTCGGCGGTTTCGCGCTGTTCGGCTTATATGGCGCGACAATCGGATTTTAGAATGTCTCTTTTGGAGTGGTCGCGAAGGCAAGCCTAACGGCAATTTCTGGTCGGGTTCAGCCCCCAGTTCTGAGGCAAGGGAGCGGACGGGCTCGGTGGGCGCAACCCTTTCGCCGTACGTATCATCATCAGTAGCAGAAAAATAAATTACCCCTCATGTTGGCGCGTATTTCAATCCATAACGTTGATAAATAACAATTATTTCTAAATTCACTTTCTAGTGCTGCCCTACTTGAAGCAAGATTATTGCGCTATTGCCAGTCGCAGATTTCTTCGCTCAATGGGAAACCGAGGTCGAAAACGCCCCGGTGTACCGGCCTCAGTCCAATAACCATGACGACTGAGATAAGCATGAACCCGTATCACTATACCCCCGACGCTATTGGGCAGGCGCTGCCCAAACATGATAGGTCAAAGGTCAAACACAGGAAAGCCCTTCACTATGACAAGGTCGCCGATGCCATCCGCAAGGTTCACGGCAGCGAGGCAGGCATAGCAACCAAGCTAGCGTTTGAGTTTTTGGTACTGACTGCCACCCGGTCAGGAGAAACCCGCGAAGCTGTATGGAGCGAATTTGATCTGGATAAAAAGGTCTGGACGATCCCCGCCGACCGCATGAAGGCGAAGAAGCCTCATAGAGTGCCGTTGTCGGATCGATGCCTTGCGATCTTGGAGCGAGCCAAGGCCCTTAAGCAGAATGATTCCGACTTGGTGTTCCCCGGTACACGCGCCGATAAACCACTGTCGGATATGACGCTCTCCAAGCTGATGAAGGAATTGGCGATCCCAGCCGTGCCGCACGGCTTCCGGTCGTCATTCAGGGATTGGGCAGGCGAGCAGACGCACCATCCCCGCGAAGTCATAGAGTTCGCGCTCTCGCACGTAATTAAAGATAAAGCCGAAGCTGCCTATGCGCGGTCGGACCTATTTGAGAAGAGACGGGCGCTTATGACGGATTGGGCAGAATATATAATTTAGGATTGTTTGACGATGTTCTAACAACCGTATCAAGTGTTTAAGAATCATTATAGTAATTGCGATAGTAAAACTTTAATAAGGGCCGATTTTTCACTTGAACGGCAGTTCAAGCGATCCCATATGCCGCCTCCCAAGCAAAGGAGTCGCACAATGGAAGACGAAAGATATTTGCGGCGCGCTGAGGTCCAGGCGCTCACATCTCTGTCCACGGCCTCGATTTATCGGATGATGGCGGAAGGTAGGTTTGTTCGTCCCTACCGCATTGGAAAACAGGCTGTGCGGTGGCGCTACACCGAGATACGGGATTGGCTAGCACAGCGTCCGCACACCGGCGGAGGCTGGCTTTAAAGCTGACTCTCACCTTAGTTAGAGGCAGGTGAAGCGAGATTGAGGGACTTCACTACTAAGTCCGAAAACGAATTGCATTGAATAATTACAAGCATCAAAAAAGAGAGAATATAATGAACGATAATCCGATAGTACCATCAACCCTTATCAATCAAGCCATTGATGAAATAGTTCACATGTTCTTTGACCATGATCTTGATTGTGATATTCATGAAACTCTCCGGGAAATTGTACATAAGCTCACAATCGCGAGAGAAGCGATCAATTAACATGGTCAGCACTCTTGTACAGTGAGATCAAAGCGCCAGATGATAGTTCCGCCATTTAGGGCGTTTCTGGCGCGATTGTTTCGTTGGGCTACCCAGGGTAGCCAATTCTTCTAGATCGCGCTCTACGGGCATTCTGAGGGCAAAATAGAGCATGTTTGCGCATGGGGCTGACGCCTCGGCGCATGATTGCAGATATTTGTGGTTACAGTTGTTCATCCTCGTACGGATTTATCAGAAAGCTGTTCATCCAAGCGCGCTCCTTTTTGTCGGGGTTATAAGCAACACCGCGTCCTATCGCCTTCCAATATCGGCATTCGCTTAATTCATCATGGTATGAAAGCTCAGTAGCTAGATATAGCAACCAAATGTTACTTCGCATTGTGGCGATAATGAACTTAAGTGCTTCATCATCACGACTGTAAGTCTTCGGAGATTCTAGTATGGCATGAACTGGACCAATATGTGCAAACTGACTGCTTAGCATTCCATAGTACATGCCAATCGGTTCAAGAACTGCCTTTGCCCAGCCGACGCACTTCGTCGAGGGTAATCCACCCGCATGGAACCGCTCAAGGGCATCGGGGTCCGTTCCTATCACAATGACCGTCGCGATAAGCTCAATCAATGTGCGAGCTAGAACGCCGTACTGACGTCTGAAACCATGACGAGCAGTCTCTATGCTTGCAAGGTAGGTGTTTACGGCTGTGTTAAGCAGGCGAGAGACGGTAGCCTTGTAACCGTCATCATCGATCTTGGGCAGATGCAACATCATCATACCCACCGTATCACCCAATAGCGCGCTGCACTCAGCTACGTGCGTACGAGTAATAATGTCGAAAGACCTTCTCACTTTCGGCCCGTCCCGATGTAGCATATTCTGTATAATGTTATTTGTAGCGACCATTACGAAGTTGTTTTTGCGATCGATCCTAATGGCCGATACTTTTCTTTTTGGCGGAATGCCAAGCTTCTTGCGGCTGGTCTTTGTTCTAGTTTGCTTTGTCACAATGCCACCCCCCATGGCGTCAATAGGGCTGCATAGCAGAAGGCCCGAAAGAGGGAATGATGTATGGTGCGATGTCAGCGGCGGCGGCGTCCACCATCGCGCGGCTTGGGTGAGGATCGGCATTCGTACCGCAATCCCTGATCCAACAGCCGTACCAACCATACAGAAGATATTTCAAACCCAGCATTTCCGGCATTGGCAAACTGCTAGTGTGTTAAAGGATTGACACGCCTTAACGTGTATCGGGCGTGATTTAACACGAAATCGCCGTATTTCGTAAATAATCCTATAAGTTAATTAAACATAATGACAAAGTGGCCCATCTAAGATCGGACATAAAATAGCTGATAAGGCAAGAAGGTCATCACATAACAAGCAAGGTTCTAGCTGTTGTGTCCCAATAAGATTGGTCTATCCCGCGTTTGTACTCAGTTTTAACGCGAGGAATGCTCATGGACTTTATACAACTGCGCTTCGATTTCATGGATGAGGGCGACCCTATTCCTACAACCTCAAATAACAACCCGCCTGCTGATGTAGGGTCATCCGATGACCGGCAAGGGGAGTCTGATGTCCTAATGATCCTTTCAACGCAAAAAGCCCTGCCCTGTTCATGAAGATAGGGAAGCTTGTACCTGTTTGTCTGGGAAAATGGAATGTAACAAAAAGTTACTCCAATGCTCCTCTCTCCCTCTTCCCTTTATTGTATATAATAGATAGATATTCTGATGTTAAATGGTATTAAATTAGAAGAAGATTCGTTAGATCATTCGATTGATTATACTTATGGGGATGATTTAGGTTTCTATAATATGAAGTTGAATGGGAAATGTTCTTCCGATAATTCTAGAGCATTGATCGAAAGCCTTGCTCAGGAATTATATGAGCAGGCAGATGTACAGAAAAGGCCAACAAGGAAGGCGTACAAGGCGACCGCTGCTGTCGTTCGCGATCTTCTAAAAGGGCACTCCTACAGCCCTCCTAAGCCCTGTGGCCGGTATATGTCCCCCAATACCTTCGAACATTGTCATGTGGGCTTCAAATCGTTCACCGGCATCAAAGACAAGATGGAACAGGCGGGGTTCATCACGGTGGAGAGGGGAGTGTGGTGGCGGCGGGCTGAGGACGGCATAGGTAAGGTCACCACCATGCAGATGACGCCGAAGCTGCTGGAATTTGCTTTGGGCTATGGGATCACCCCTAAAAACAGGTCGATGCATTTCGGCAAGCTGCCCCGGCCAAAGGCGATATTTAATCCAATAAGGGTGACGAAGAAGCGGCTATGGGCCAACGGTAAAAAGAAGCAGAAGGCGTATATCCGGTACGATTCCCGCGATCCCCGATTATTACGCGAAGGGATCAGAATGAACCGGCTCAATCACTTTTGGGCAGGGCAGGTTATTACCCCTGACAACCACCATGCCTTCTATCGGATATTCCATAATGGGGACGTTGAAGGCTTCGATTTCAACAAGGGCGGACGCATCATTTCAGAAGGCGGCGGCTACCAAGGGATGAGCCCCGAAAATCGTTCGAGAATGCTTATAAATGGCGGTCCGGCTTGTGAGATTGATATCTCGTCCTGCCATACCCGCATTTATTATGGGCTTATGGGTCAGCCCCTAGACCCCGCTATCGATCCCTATACTCTTACCCGTTTCCCGCGCGATGTCGCCAAGGCTTACGTCGCGATGATGATGGGGCGGACGCGAACCGCTGGGGATTGGGCCGAACAGACGATAGCTGCGGTTCTCAGAAAGGGGAAGATCGACCTAAACCAGTACGCCGTCGATGACGTTCGAGAAGCCGTCTTCGATGTTCTGCCCCTATTACGGGAATGGGATACCAGCCCTTACCGCTGGGATGATCTGCAATATGTGGAAAGCTGCATCATATTGGAAACTATGGAGATATTGGCCTACAAACATGACGTTCCAGCTTTGCCGGTACATGACAGCATCATTGTTCCGGCAAAGGATCAGGAATTGGCTATGGAGGTTCTAAGCCGTTGCTTTCAGAAGCATACCGGCGCGGTGCCCATGTTGAAGATCAAAGGATAACGGGTTGCGATGAGCGCCAAGAGGGTGTGAGGACGGTATAAACCGGGGACGGCACTGTGAATCGATAGGAATGGGGGTGGGGGTCTATCTTCTACGACTTCCCCCCTCTCTTACATCATGCTTCCGGTATGGTCAGCGGCAAGCTGCCGGGATCAGTCGGCATGGCACTTATGCAATCCGTCCGAGCCTTAAAATATTTCGTCACCGTATCAATGTCACCCGCCGTCGATAAAGGGCTGGTCTGATCGGCAGTTGAAACCAATGTCTGACCATTGGTCCAAACGAAATCACGATACCCGGTGTACGCACCCATCGCATTTTTACCCAAAATCTGCCCGTACATACAGCGGGCCTTCGCGCTGACGGTCAGGTCTTTGAACTTAACCGCCGTAGGGTCCAACATGCTGTCTCTGGCGCTTGCCATCGCACGGTCGGCGTACTGCTGGTTGGGATCAGCAGGGTTGGTGAAGGTCAGCATGTCATTGGCGTACAGGACGACAAGAAGGATGATGACGAAGGGGGCAGCAACACAGCCCCATTTCACCGCCGCTTCCGTCCTCGGCATATCCATAACGGGGTCGGTCATCCTTTAGCACCGCTGGCTACAGGCTGGCAGATCAGATTGGCTTGAAGCTGTAGGCTGAACGGGTCCACATATTCGTCGTCAATGTCGCAACCGCTGGTTAAACGAGCAACTTCCCTATTCCAGTCACGGATGATTGATCCTCGCTTGCGACCGAAAAACGTAGGAATATGATAAACAGTGATCTTGTCGCCGTAGTTGCGAACTTCGAACGTCTCGCCATTGTGCTGTAGCTTGTGCTTCTTCCCGTCCGCTGGGACCAGCATGGGTTGAACGATTGGTTCCTGCGCCGCCAGCATGAGCGCGATAGCTGTTAGGATCATCATGCCCCCGTTCAAAATTGGAGGCGCAACCCGACCGAAGCCGGGTGTTGGAATCCCTGTAGGTCACAAGGCCCTGCGCTTTTAGGCAGAACCTTGGACAGCACGCAGGCACCCGGCCAAGAATGCTTGACCGGTTGACCTAACGAGGGGATTCCACGCCCCACAGTTTGCTTACCTCAAACTGCCTGATCCTCTTGGCAAAACAGTGGGAGTCGGGCAATCCCCTTCTGCAACTGTACAGTTTTTACATCGTCTCAGTAGGATTGCTGTTTAGCGAAATTATCGAGACTTGAGTTGATATGAGCCAGTTCGCTCCAAAATCGAGGTTTAGTAAATGCTGATTGCTTTCCTTCTCATCGCGGCAATGGACGCAATCGCTAGCTCCGATGGAGAAACGCGGGTGGAATCCAGTCCGTTGAACATTGTCCAAAATGCTCAAAGAGGAGAAAATATAGCATTCCGCAGTGTTGCAAAAAGAGTGGCGGTGGCTCTTGTCGATAAGGCCAACGAAGACTTTGCATTGAGCGGGCCAATACCATACGAATTTATCGATAAAGATAATAGTGTAGCCTGCTACAGGCAGCTATACGATCATTATATAAACGGGATAAAACAGCCCTATCATAATATAAAAATGATAGATTGTATGGAAGACGCTGACAGGAACGGAACTTTCGATTTTCGATCAAGTGCCAGCGCTAAGAGGGCTGGGCCTCTAAAATCTCCTGTATTGTACCAGAAGGTGGACGTATTCCCGGAATACACTTTCAACAAAATTGATCGTAAAGTACTGAGATTTAACAAGTTTAAGGATCAGGCGATAGAATTAGAATACATTCATATCGATGGACAAGTTGATCCGAAGGTTGTTAGCAAAAAGCAAATTATTAATTTTGTTAATAGCCCAACACGGATAGAATTTGAGAATTTTATCATAAATATAATTGATGTATCGAGCAATTATGTGAAGTACTCTGTCGAGGGAATTTGACAATTCATTACAGAATTAGAAAAGAGGTTATGCTAGCCTCTTTTCCACCCTCTGGATTGCAGCCCGCGACACGGCAAATTCCTTAGCCAGCGCGCCAAGCGAAATTCCCTGCCGCCGTTTCTCTATAATAATGCGCTGCTGATCGCCGGTAAGGGCCTGTGGGCGTCCTAAAGCTTTGCCCGATGCCTTCGCCCTAGCAAGCCCGGCCTGTGTACGTTCGATAAGCAAGTCGCGCTCAAACTCAGCTACAGCGGCGATAACTGCCATGGTCATCTTACCCGCCGCGCTGGTAAGGTCCACGCCGCCAAGGGCAAGACAATGAACCTTCACGCCTTCTGCTGCCAGCCGTTCGACCGTGGTACGAAGGTCCATAGCGTTGCGGCCTAGGCGGTCCAGCTTCGTGACAATGAGTATGTCGCCAGCTTCCAGCCGATCTAACAGTTTAGCAAAACCCTTGCGTTCCATCGCGGCGACCGAACCGGAAACCGTCTCTGTAACAACCCGCTTGGGATCGACCGTGAAGCCCGCCGATGCGATTTCCTGAATCTGGTTCTCGGTGGTCTGGTCGCTGGTGCTTACCCGGCAGTAGGCAAAGGTACGGCTCATCTCGTCACTTCCTGTATCGATTCGGTGTAACGAAACTAGCAATGTATCTAAGATATGTGGAGTCTAACTTTAGATACAGTTCGCGCCAATGTATCGGAACCGGTCGATTACAATACAATGGTGCGGCCGAGCGGGCATTTCTATCAATCAGGGTAGGGCAACCCTTCGTTGCGCTACCCCGGTTAGGGCACGTTTCTAGCTACTTATGTAAGGCTCAATGAGCGCGCCTATATCTGTGACCGTACACTTCGCTACGCTTTGTCCAACCAGATGAGCTTCCACTATTCTGCGGTTTATGAGTTCACTTATTGAATACCTGATCCTAGTTCTTGTTTCTTCATCGAATACCCCTTTCGACTGGCTGTAGGCGTTATTGAATTCCATAAGCCAATCAGAAGATAATTTTGTCCCGTTGGCAGAATAACCTCCCAACTTCATATGAGGCCATCGGCTTTTGTCAGCCAATATCGCCAGCGCTTGTGGACTAATCTGTTCAATTTGTGACAGAGCGTACTTGTGCGACTCAAACAGGCCTATGAAATCTCCGTCTATCATATGCTTTAAAGCAGACGATAGATGCTTCATGAGTAGCTCATCGGGTGGGCTATCATCAAGAATTCTAACTATTTTGTTGAACAGGGTATTGCCCTGAGCGCTCGAAATAAAGCTTTTCAATTCAGAAACGGCAAGCGAGTTAGACTCGTTCTTCTGGAAATAATGAGCTAGGAGTACATTCTTCTTAGCTTCTTTGATATCTTTATCTACATTGTCATTCCAATCTAGGAACTCTTTGATTATCTCTCCGACTTTGAACAGGCCGAGAGCTTTGTCTCGGATGAGCTTCTTTGCTGAACCGGAAATAATAGCTTCCTCAGTCCCATCCGGCAAAGTGATCTGATCTAGAAGTTCATCGAGGTTCTTGGCGCGGTCGGCTAGATATTGGTCAGGCTTTTGGATAAGCGCTTTGCTATCGTTCTGATTCAAAGTTGGCTCCATAACATTTTGATATCGAACCATTATTGGTTGGTAACGATAGCGCAAGCGCTTTGTCTGAGCTGGCTCTCGCAAATCTCTAGTTAAATTGGGAGGCGAAGCAGTTAGAAGGGAGCTTCATCTAGATCGCCGAACACGCTTTTTCGGTCGAAGGACTCGCCGCGCTTCTCAGCGCGTTCTCTCATGATGCGGGTTATCTGACTGTCAGGAAGCCGTTCTTTTAGATATTCATAATCTTCCCTTAGGTGCATAGCGGTTGTACCGCCCTCATAGGCGATCCGTACGAACGTTCCCGTCCCGCTTTCGTGCGGTTCGAGTTGGATCACTTTGGTCCTATCAAATGAAACGGGCCTTCCGTCATGATAGTGGTAATGGTCTAAGTCCACTGGCTGCTCCTATGAAGTGACAGGCATGTTGCCAGACCCGGCAACGCTTTCAATGGCCGAGAGAATTTATGCTGTGGAAAGCCCCGCTTTAAAGGTCAGTGGCGGCTATGAGCCAATGCGATCAGTAATCGTTGGGAGGACTTTTGATGAAGCCCCTCACGGCGGGCGCGTACGGTCGCCTAAGCCTCTTATTTTGTCGCTAATTAAGGGCGTTTCGCCGCAACTCGTTGTGTTCGGTGTGCTACGTTTTGGTGCTACGTCCTCAAGAAGAGGGTGTCCGTAACTGCCTGATAACAAACAGAAAAAAGTAAATGGTCGGGGAGAGAGGATCCCCAACCAATTAACGGCCGTCCCTCCGAGAGAGGCGGAAAACTGTGCCTCTCGCCGCGCGGACCGCGGCGATTGGACATTACTGGCACACGACAAAGCACAATTCTAGGCACAATTATGCACACAGCAGTCATCGCTCTGCCGCTTCCTAGCAATTGTCACGCTATCTGGACGCTGACCGCTGACGCTAGCGTAGAATGCCACCCGGCGGTCGTTCCTGTGATCGAGACAGTAGGGGCAATGCCCCGCCGCAGCTCGGTCGATACAAACAAGAAAATCGACCACGAACCATATTGAGAACACCAGGGGTGCGCGAGAGAGCCGGCCGAAAGCCGATCCGGATATGCGCGTCCTACACCTTGTATCGTCGTTGAGCGATCATTCTTTTGCGGCTCGCGTGGCCGGAAGATTGTGACGCATCGCCGACACCGGGACCACCGGGATCGACGTCATCCATGACGAGATCGAGATCGCGATCGTCGTGATCGAAGTGGATGAGGCCGGCGAGATTGTCGGTATCATCAGCGCGGGACACTCATGACGCGACCTCGGCATATCGACAACGCCGCGGATCGTTCGGCTCACCGGCATCACCAATGCGGACGTGCGTGATAAGATGATCGATCCGGACCGGCTTGGAAGGCCTCTCGCCGAGGCTAATGTCCGGGGCCGCACATTCGGCGGCACTCGATGTTAGGTTTATCGAAAACTTGATGCGGCTGGCGGGCACAGCGTGGACCTGTTCGATGCGCGACTTCGACCGGTCCGCTGCCGGGTTCGAAGGCGCGAAGTTCGGAAACCTTCTAACGCAAATCGGCCCCTTCAACAGCGCGCATCGCGCGATGGCTGACGTCATCACGCTCCTGCACCTTTTTTCGCACCGGCTGCCGGATGGAAGCACCATACTGGGCATTTTGCTAGTAAATGCTGAGCGCCAACTGTCCGCTTCGAGGCGGTGGGCACCCCGTTGGAGTGGCGACCCTCGCTTAATGCCCGTGGATACAGCTGAGATGCGCGTTTGCGTAGGGTTTTTTGACATCGGCGAGGACGAATGCGCCGAGGGGGAGGATGGCTCCGCGAGCACATGGCGCCCCACGGGCAGCCGCCGCGCATGATCCGCTGCCTCTGCTGGCTTCGTTCGTCAGCCTTAAGTCCTTTGCCATGCAGCATGCATGGAAAATCGCACCTTCGGCGCTTCCTGTGATCGAGTTGATGGAGAGGAAAAGGTTTCTCTTCGGCTCGGTCGATACGAACAGGAGATATCGACCATGACAAAAATGAATGTTGCAGGCGGCAGTGCTGCTGGACCTGAACCTTCGCCACCAGGCGGGGACTGGGACATCAGGATCGTGCGCCGTGTCGGGAGGCTTGAGGATTTCCCTTTGGCCAAGGACCCAGTCGCGCCGATCCGCCAGGTTGCGGTGGTGGACGTTGAGACCACCGGTATCGATCCGCTGCTCCATCAGGTCATCGACATCGCCTATGTCGTGCTGGCGGTCGATGCCCGCGGTGAGATCGTGGACATTGTGCGTAGGGGCCAATCACTCTGCGACCCCGGCATGCCGATCCCGCCTCGCATCACTATGCTGACGGGCCTTACCGATGAGCATGTCAAAGGAACAGCGATCGATCTGGATGCGCTCCAGCAGATTTTCGCGACCGTAGACGTGTTCATTGCCCAAAATTGCTCCTTCGACGCGGGCTTCCTGCGGCAGCTTCTGCCCTCCACCAAGGACGCCGCCTGGGCCTGCAGTCTGCGTGATTTCGACTGGCTCAAGGATGCCGGTCTTGATGGGCGGGCCTTGGGGCATCTGCTGATGCAGATCGGATTCTTCAACGACGGACACCGCGCCCTTAACGATGTGATCAGCCTTATCCATCTGCTGGCCTGGCGTCTGCCAAGCGATCAGACGGTGATGGGCGCGTTGCTGGCCAACGCCGAACGGGAGACCGTGCGGCTGGAGGCGACGGGCGCGGGATTTGGCAAGCGGTCGTTGCTGAAAGCGCGCGGCTATCGCTGGGACGTTGCCGCCAAGGTCTGGTGGATCGAGGTGACCTATGGCGATCTGGACGATGAGCGCCTCTGGCTACAGCGTGAGATCACCCCTTTCGGCCCCTATCCAAGCATCCGCCCCATCACATGGCATCAGCGTCACCGCTGAACGCTGAGGAGTGTGCGGCCCCCCGGGGCACGCTCGATTCTCAACAGATGAAAAGAAGAATGAGCCCCACGGCAGAGTGGAAAAATGGCTCCAGCCCCAGGCTGAACCTTCAAAGGAAATGATATGACTATCACCAACGTTACATTGCAGAACCATATGCTCTCGATCCGGGCGGAGATGGGCTACCCACTCACAGCTCCGGCTTGCCACACCCTGTCATGGTCGTCGGGAGGGCCTGTCGATATCCAGGTCGGCATGGACCTTGCCCGGCTGGCCCAGATCAGGGGTCGCGACGTGATCTACGGTGCCTGGCATGCGCTCGAGCATGAGCGGCCCAGCGAGTATGTGCTGGCTCTGCGGCAGCCCCACACTGTCGACATCATCCGCAACTGCAGCTTCTATACCGCCAAAGAGACAGCTCCGCTCGTCCTGATGTGCGAGGCGCGGGACGAGCATTATGTGCTGAACGACCGGCTTTTTCTTGAACGTCGGCCAGGGATGCCGGGGCGCCGGCTGGAACTTGGCAAGCGCCGTGCGGAGGAGCGGATCATCCACTCCCCACATGCCCGGCTCGATGAGATGCTCGACGGCGGCGGCATCATGCCGCGCGGCGGCGAGTATATGCCGACCTATGCCGAACCGTCCAAGACGGTGGTGATACAGTTCAGCTGATCTTTGGGCCGACGGCGCTGTTGTCGTCGGCTGCCTCCCCCCAATCAGGATATTTCAGGAGCAATTTCCATGCACAATACACATGCCCTTCAGCCCAAGCCCCGCAGCTGGGTCATCATCGACATCGAAAGCGCCGTGACCGATGAAAGCGGCCACCGCCGCTATATGGCAATGGAACGCTGGGTGCCGGCGCCCGGCAAGCCGTCGCGGCGCAGTTACGAACGGAGTGCGGATCCGCTCCAGACACCCCGGTGGACTTTTCAAACTATCGTGGCTGCAGCCATTATGGTTCTGGTCGAGCATGATGATGGGAATGTTGATGTTGCCAGCTTCACCACCCTCAGCGCACCTGAGTTGGACGAGAAGGGCGTTATGACCGGTATCGTCGACGCGCTAGCTGCTGCGCCAGCCGGGGCGGAACTCTGTTCATGGGCAGGGATGCTTCATGATTGTCCATTGATGTCCATGGCCTGCAAACGCCACGGCCTGACCTATCCCGCCGGATGGCGCTGGCTGGGGTTTGGCGGCAACGATCCCGTCCGGCATCTTGATCTGGCACGCACCACGACGGGCGGCTTCAAGATGAAGCCGATTCATCTGGCGGAGGTGCTGGCGTCGCTCGACATTCCGGCCAAGATCACGATTCCGGCCTATGCCGTTGCTCCGCTGATCAACCAGAAGCGGTGGGATCTTGTGCGAAGCGTGGTGGAGAATGACGTGATCAGCACCGCTCTGCTGCTGGCCCACTGGCGCAAGCTTCACGATCCGCGGACGGAGCTACACGTCGTCAAAGACCGCATCCTCCGTCGGGTTGAGGAGATGCGGCCGGAAGCGCTCTACCTTCCGGAGCTCAGTGCCTACCGGGCACGGCTGTTCAAGGCGCAGCAGAAGGAAGCGGCAGCCAGCATGGCGGCGTTCGCACCGTGGCTGCAAGACGCCGCATGATCACGCATGATCAGGATCAGGGCAGCCTTCATGGCTGCCCTGAGTTGCAGAACCTCAGTAGAAAATAGCCTAGCCTTGACTATGCCGCAGCGAAGGACTGCCTTGGATTGGACGGCAGGACGTTTGATCCGGCCTCCGGCAGGTCATCAACGAGACCCAGTGAATTTTCTTTGGGCGATAATGATGTCAATCATGGGTCTACCACAGGATGAGTTGGAGCAGCGCTGATGGTGACGATTGCCCGCGTTGATAGCGTGGATGCTCGTTTCTTGAGACAACGCATCGGAAGATTGCATTGCAAGCCGGTTTGAGCCGCGAGCCGCGTTATGATAGTCGATCTTCTTTCGGTAGGACCCCTAGACAATTTGGTCGCTCGAAAAGAAAATGGCCCCGTCGGAGCAAGCTCAACGACGAGGCCGAGGTTCAGGACCGCCCGAGGGGAACAGGCGGCAGATCCAATATTAGGTCGCGATCATGAATGCGCAATGACCCGGCCAGCGACTGCGTCAGTAGGTGGCCTGCGGTTTATCTGACTTGCGCACCAAGCGGTAGGCTCCAGCAGCGATCGCCGCCAGCAGCCCCAGCTTTGCGGCGGGCCTCAACGCACCAGATGCCACATAGCCAATGATCGCGCCCTTCACGCCGCTGTCACCGTCCCGCCGGTCGATCGCTGCCCCAACTGCTGTTCCGATCAGATTTCTCATGCGTCATCTCTCCAATTTGCCTGCGATGAGCGCATGAACCATGCCAAGGTTCCTCCGCCCTTCCAGACCGCGCCGCTCTCCATAAGTGCGCCACGCTCGTCAAAATTGCCGCCACGCCCATCAGGAACGCGCCATCGATATTCATCATTGCCGACTCCTTTCCTGTGAGGCATGTTCCACATTTGTTCTTATGTAGGAAAGGTGATTCTGCGATGGCAGAGCAGACCCCTAATCAGGCGCCACTGCGCAGCGCCGCCAAGGCAATCTACGATACGGTATACCCTTCGTCGGAATGGACGCCCGTGCCATTCGATGAGGCTGAGCGCCTTCAGACCGTCCACTATCGAAACGCCGTCGCCGCTGCCCGCTATTTTCAGCCCGTTGAGCAAGGCGCGCTGTTGTGATCCATGGCCCGCTATCGCGATGGGCTGAAGGTAGCGACTTGCAACTTCGAAGCCGCGGCCTGGCACTATTCGGTGAGGGTTGCCTGCCAATGCGGCAGCGAGGAATTCTTTGACGCTCACGGGCTTTGGTGGAAGTTTCAGCGGAAAGGCTGGAGCGATGACTTCCGGGACGCCAGGCGACGCTTCTACTGCAAGGCCTGTATGGAACGGCACGGCCGGAAGGTGCGTCCAGCTGTCATCGAAACAAGCAGAGAGATGCCGCGCTATTGCTTTCCACTGCCGGATGAGCGGGAATGGAAGCGCGCGGTGAACCGCTTCAGAGGATAGGATCATGAGCTACAAAGCTGTCCCAGAAGAACTGTTCGACATTCCCGACAATTTGTCACCCGGGGAATATCGCCATGTCTGTGCGCAGGTGGCGCTTCAGGCGGTAACCTATGCCATGGGTTCGCGCAAAGTGAAGGAAGGCCATGTCTCCATCGCGATGCCGATGCTGGCTGAAGCGCTCGCCATGGGTATCGCCATGCTGTTTACGGCTGACGACACCAAGCGAACCCCGCGCGATATTCGCCTGGCGGGTGAACATTTCGGCAAACTGATCGGCGGATTTGCCACCATCCTGCACGATGGCGAGGACAGGACAGGTAGCCAGCTGCTTGATATGTTGGGGGTGATGCCGACCAAGCTCAACTAGGAGCGACCATGTGCATTCTTTACAAGGCCCGTAGCAGTGCCGAAGAGCTCGCCCGGCTATTCGGCGCGCTTCCCGATCCGGCCGACCAGATCGCGGTCGAAAAGGATTATGTCGCTCCGGGCAAGCCCGGCCACGTTATGCGTGAACACGAAAGCCAGCGCATTCTGTCGGCAATGAGTTGGGGCTTTCCATTCCAAGGACGGCCTGTCACCAACGTGCGTAACTATACCAGCCCGTTCTGGAAGTCTGCCTTGGCAAATCCCTCCCGGCGCTGTCTGGTGCCGGTCACTGAGTTCCAGGAATGGTCGGTCGAGCCAATGCCTGACACAGGCAAGAAGAAGCCCTTCTGGTTTCGCGTCCCCAGCCAACCGGTTTTCGCCTTCGCTAGAATATGGCGACCCACGGAAAGCCTGCCGGTCTATTCCTTCCTGACCTGTGGCTATGATGGCGATGCCGCCACCCACGTGGTCGGCGCGATCCATCCCAAAGCCTGTCCTGTCATACTTCACCCGGAGGACTATGACCGCTGGCTGCGCGCGGGTCTTGACGATGCGCTATCGCTGGCGTGCGCATATCCTAGCCAGTTAATGGCCGTTGGTGACGTTTAATTTACGTAACGAAGCTAAGGCCCTAATCCCATCTAATGTCTAATGTCGTCAAATTCCGCCGCCGCAAAAAGGCGCCCCGTTCGCCTGTCATGCTGGCAAGCTTCGCCATCATCGGCATCGCCGGAGGACTCGCCTCGCTCTCAATGCCCGATGGAGCGAAGGCCAGGGATGATGTCTCCCGCACCTTTGCTCTCTGCCATACCGGCGGCGGCACCAATTGCGTGGTGGATGGCGATACGATCTGGCTTGATGGGGAGAAGATTAGAGTTGCCGATATTGATGCGCCAGAAACGCACCCGCCGCGCTGCCCAACAGAAGCAGAGTTAGGCGAGCGTGCGACGCGGCGGCTTCACCAATTGGTGAATGCCGGGCCATTCACTGTGGCCACGCTTGATCGCGATACCGATCGATATGGGAGAAAATTGCGGGTGTTGACACGGGGCGGTCAGTCACTCGGTGATGTGTTGGTTAGCGAGGGGCTAGCCCGAACATGGAGCGGCAGGCGGGAGCCGTGGTGTTGATCGCGCCGGTTTAGACGATCGAAAGCAGCCTTGGGTGACTCGGCGGCAAGTTCACCGCTGCGGGCGGCAGGGCTTTCCTTCGTATTGATGGCGGTTCAGCACATATTCGCGGCCGTTCCACCGCTCGACCGGAAAGCAAAAGCCGGGACCGCCAACTTCAATGTCTGGCCATCCGCCCGCGCCCTTCGTGTCGAGGAAATTGGGAATCCCTTGGCTCGCAGTAATAAGCTTCCACGCTCCACCCGCCTCCTTGCTGACGAGCGTGTAGCCAGTGCAGGTCATGCCGAAGCAGTAGGTGCCGCCTTCGGTGATAACAACTTCGGGGCGGCCATCGCCGTTCAGGTCACGCACCGTCTCGATGGTTCCCGGGCTGTAGCTTGAAGTGCCCGGATCGCCGCAGGCCCGCCATTGTCCGCCCTGCAGCTTGAAGCCGCCCGCGCGAAAGGCGGCGGCGCGATCCGCTGGGGAAAGTTTCGATTGGGCCAAAGCTGGTGTCGCGACAAGCGCGATGAATATGGCAAACATGACAAAAGCTTGCATCACGCTCTCCAAGGATCAGGCGAGGCAATCATATCATAAATGAAGACCCAGAGATCTGGCGCAGGCGGGTCCGTCAGGTGCCCAAAAGGCAATTTGCAGGTTTACGCTTCCCGCATGAGCCCCTTTTCCAGTTTTGCTCATACAATGCCTTTCTGGGGCCTACATCCCGAATACCTTCATTCCTGCATCGATCATCCCTTCCAGCCCTCGGCGAACTTCGCCGCGGCGCGCTGTGAAAGGTGCTTCCTCGACGATTAAAACGCCTTTCCCCGCAAGAACACGATCCTTCAGCAGCTGCTGGCGTCCGAAAAAGTAAGGCCAGAAAGTTTCCGTGCGTGTGACAGAATAAGCAAGATCGGCGGAAAATCCGACGAGTTGATCCTGTCCAAATACACGGCCCTGCTCGACAGGCTCGACGCGCACTCCTCGTCCACCCTTGAGCACGAGGCGCGCCGGCCCATGAAACACAAGATAGCGCAGTTGCAGTGTCAGCCAAGCATTGAGCGAACCCAAGCGCCAGTGGCGGGTGATGCGCAACGGGCGGGAAATTGGCTGCGTAACGGCGGCTAGCGCGCGCGGCTGGAGTACGCAGCAGGCACCATCCGGCAGAGTCAGGATCGTAACTTCTGCTAGACCATCTCGCGTCGCGGAAATGGTGGTAGCCTCACCATCCCCCCGAATGCGGGTGAGGAAGGCCAGACCGGTAGCGAAACTGGTTATCGGCTTCCGACAATCGAGGACCCACTTGGTGTCCTTCGCGCCAGCGTAGCTGCTAGTTTGAAGATAATCCTGCCGAACGAGCAGCTCCTCGCCCTGCGCCAGTCGCACCGCTACCGAAGTAGCGGACTGGGCGGCAGGGGCAATCGCAATCGCTCGGTCTTCCGGCACGTGAATGCGAATAGATGGGCGGCGCATCGCAATGGGTGCCAAGACAAACCAGCAAAACAGGCGAACCAAGTAGGGAACAGCGATAATGAGAAGAAGCGCGGCCAGCGCAGCTTTGAGAATCGCCCCGACCTTGTATTTGGTCCACACCCATTCTTTCCAGGCGGTTAAAGTTTGCCTGGCAAGCCGTTCCTGATTAGCTATCGCACCCGTGATTGCCGGGGCAACACCCGGCAGATCATTGTCGATCCACGCTTTCGCACGCTCCGGCTGGCGCATTGCTCCGGCGCGCATTTGTTCCCACATTTTCACTGCTGATTGAGCCTTGGCATAGGCTTGACCGATGTCCCGCTCTGCTGCGCACTCCCTATCTCTTCGATCGACCAAACTTGCGCGTCGATGCTGAAGCGGCAGTCGGTCTAACGTCTTGGCGAACCAGGATCGGTCAAATGCTGCGACCGCGTCGGTGGCTCTTTGACAGGACAACTTCGCAGCGTTCCAGGAACGCAGAAGCTTCTGCATTTTCTGCTCGGAGGCGAACCGGTTTTCCCGGATCCTCTCTTCGGCCCGGCGTGCACCATCGGCCGCCACCTTGATTGCCGCCTCATAATTCTGGGCTGCGCCAAGCGCTCGTTCAAGGCCTTTAAGCTTCTGCTCAAGGTAGGCGACCTTCAGAAGCCGCGCTTGCTCTTTCCCGATCGCGTCGATGTCTAGAGCCGCCTTGGCCAGCATCATCTCGAGGCTGCCTGCCGCACTCCCTTTCAGCCGCTGCAAATCGGCTTCCGTTGCAGCGATCTGACGTTCCAGTTCGACAACGCTGGCAACTTGAGCTGCCCGCCCGGTCTCCGCCAGTTCGGCCCTGAGCGTCCGCCTCTTGCGTTCAACACCTTCGCCCACGTCTTCAAGCGCGTCGGCCTGTTTTCGGTTAAGTGTTTGAGACTCGGTCCAAGCGCGTCCAATGTCGCCCGACTGCCAGACCACATAGGCCAGCATTGCCGCCAGAATAACTATGTAGAGGAGCGCTTTGCGACCCACCCATCCCGACACCCGACCTATTGCGCTCATTCTACCCCCGCGTCCTCACTCCATATCGAGGAAATGGCTGGTAGTAACCCGCCTGCCGGAGGGTGTGCTAAAATCGTAGGCGCTGGATGATTGTTACACGGCTTCAATATGATCGACTTCAAGCAGATCGAATCCGTCTCTGGTCCCAGTGACTTTGACCCGGCTGCCAAAAAGACGCTTGTGCCGCTTCAGGATTTCCAACCGCCATTCTCCACCGTCCGGCACGCGAAGGATTGGGTAAAGGCCATTCTCCAGTAGAATACCGGTCAATTCATGACGGCTCGGCCGAGGGCTTGGAATTCATCGCTCCCAATGGTTAGACTGCCAGTGGCCCCACGGAATTAATTTCCTGCTAAATGGCATGACGGCGAGACAATGAGCGGCGTTCTGCGGTGACTGGTCATATGATCACCCCCGTCGTCTTGGACCCCTCGTTCCACGGCGCGATGACGCCCCAGCGAAAAAAGACTCCGCCGACTGTGAAAAAGCGGAGCCAGTCTGAGGAAATAGTCGTCGCGTTGGCAATGAAGAAAGGGGCGTTCGTCAGAACGCCCCTTCCTGTTCGTGCGGTTACGCGATCAGTAACGCCAGGAAATGCCCAGCGAAAGCTTGTTGTTGTCCACGCGAATGCCATTGGTATCCAGATCGCGGTTCAGGCCGGCGCTGCCATAATCTTCGATCAGATATTCAACGCGGATCGACGCCTGCGCGCCGACGCGCGTTTCCAGGCCAGCGCCATAGACCAGCGCGTCCTGCATCGTCTTCGTGCCGTAGGTATCGACGCCGTCAAAAACCGTGGTCTTGAACTTGGTCGACTGCCAGCCGCCACGCGCATAAAGGGCGGTGCTGTCGGCGATCATCGCACCGAGGCGAGCGCTGAGGCCGAACGATTCGCGGGCCTTGACCTTGCCGCTGATGCTGTCCGTGCCGTCGTCGAGCTCAGCCGAAATGCTGGCGCCCGAGAAATTGGCGTTAGCTTCCACGCCGAAGAAGACGTTGTTCGACAGGGCATAGTCATAGCCGACATACACGCCGCCGCCGATGCCGTTGCCGCTCAGACCGTCGAGGTCGAGCGTGCCGATGCCGATGTCGGTGTCTTCGGCCTTCACTTCATACGCGTCGCGGCTGATCTGCGCGCCGACGAACGGACCGGAAAAGGTTTCTGCATGGGCGGAAGTAGCCCCGGCGACGATCGCCAGAAGCGTCATAGAAATTTTCTTCATGGTTCCCCTGAATTTGGTTCGCGTTGGTTTTTCGTTTCGGTTGCGACCCATGGCGGCGGGTAGTCGAGCAAGCAGATCAGGTCAAGCTCACGGCGATAGTTTCAGCAAAACTGTTGTTTGATTACAACAGGTAAGCTTGCACGCGGCATGTGAGACTCACACGATGTGCGCCCTCGAAATTCCAGATCGAAGGCGGCTAGCTGCTGGACACCGGCTGCGGAAAAGTGACCCGGCCGGATGGCCGGGTCAGGTAAAGGAAACTAATTGAAGTTCCCTTCGGGTCGCGAGGTCCTGCTGGCTGATTTAGCCTGTCATGCCTATCCGGGTTTTTCCCGGTGCTGCTCGCCGGATGGATCGACCGCGGCTCGTTGCCTGGCGCAGCAGGTGCATTTGGCCGATGATTACAATGCTTGATCTGCTCAATGTCTCCTCAGGGGATTTCCCTGCTTCACGACCTTCAACGAACTCGGCAAGGCAACCGCATGATGATTCCTTCAGGTCAGGCACGATATGATGGCACGCGGGCGCCAATGGCTGATTTGTTACTGTTGCTGGCCTACGGCTTCGGCTTCTGGCTGACACTGGGGCTGGCAGCCTATTGGGGCGGTAGAGGTTTTTATTCCGTTTGGTTTCCGGCTGCGGGCCTCCGTCTCGCCCTGCTATGGCACGCCGGGCCGCGCCTTACGCCAGCAATCGCCGCCGTGGAAATCGTGGTCAATTTGATCATGGGGCGTTTCAATCCGGGCTCGCCCGACCTGGCGATGACGCTGTGGGGCATCTTGCGGCCAGTTCTGGCTTACGGTGGCGTGGTCGCTGTCATCCGCTGGCTATCCACCGGCAGAAGAGCGGGCGTCATGGCTCCTCCGATGCCCTTCGGACTTGCCGCCGTTGCCGCACCTGGGATCGCAGCGTTCAGCGCTCTGCCAGAAGCACTGCTGCGGCCAGACCGAACGGCAGTTGAAAGCGTTCAGGATATCATGATCTCGCTCACGGCCTTTGCTGTCGGCGACCTGTTGGGCGTGCTGATCATCGCGCCGCCGCTCCTCTGGGTGGCAGAGACGATCAGCCAGCGCCGAAGCGGCATGATTGCGGCTTTCCGCGAATGCGCAATTCGCGGGAGCGCAACGCTGGAGGCTGCGCTCCTACTGGCAGGCGGGATCGCCACGACCTGGCTCCTCAACCGAATTGGACTGGGGTCCCAGCCAATGCCCCTTATCCTGGCGGTCGCGTGGATTGGTTTGCGTTCTGGGCGCTTTCCTGTGTGGGTTGCTTTGACAATCGTTAGCCTTCTTATCCTGCCGGAGACAGCAGGCGCGTTCAGCACAATTGATCGGCTGCACCTGCATCTTGACCTCGCGACCGTCGTGGTGGTCGGCTATCTTGCGGGCAGCTATTGCGACGCCCAGAAGCAGGCCCGCACGGACATCGAGCGGCGCGACCGGCTACTCTTCCAGGCCGAGCGACTGAAGACCCTGCGTGCGATGTCGGTGGCAGTTATCCATGAGATCAGCCAGCCTCTATCGACTTTGGCGATCGAGGCGAAACATCTTCACGAAATCACGGACGGGGCCGACATCGAAATCATGCGGAGCGCTGCACTGGTGGATCGCAAGGCCGCGACATTATCCAACCTTGTGCGCCGCCTGCGACGGTTCGGCGGGGCGGCGGTGGACGAGCCGAGCGCGCTGCCAATTTCGGCGTTGATCGAAAGCGTGGCCGCGATTGCAACTCCGGAAGCCAGGGATCAGGGTGCGTTGCTCAAGATCGGCCCGATCAACCCCGACCTTGTGGTGTTTGCGCAGGAGGTGGAACTGAGCCAGGCGCTGATGAACCTCCTGCGCAATGCCATCCACGCGGCGAATGACGGACAGGTCGAACTAACCGGCGAGAAGGAAGGAAAAAATGTGCGGATCATGGTTACAAACCACGTTGGAACCAGCCATCGCGCCAAGGCAGGCATGGGGGTCGGCGCTCTGGTCGCGCAGGCCATAGTGGAAGCACATGGCGGGCATTTGGAGAAGGCAAAAATCCAAGACGGCGTAGCGTCCGCTTCGATCATCCTACCGCTCGCCGGAGATGATATATGAACGCCAAAGACCCCAAGGTCTACGTGGTGGATGACGACGCCGATCTGGGCGCCACCGTAGCGCGGTTGCTCTGTCGGCATAGCTTTAGCGCGCAGTCTTTCCTGGACCCGGTCCGGCTTCTCGATATTTATGCACCTGCGCCTGCAGCCTGTATCGTCACCGACGTTATGATGGATGATCTCGATGGCTTCGGCTTTGCCGACCGGGTCCGGGTCATGGATCCGGCAGTCGCGATCATTTTCATGACGGCATGGCCCACGACCGCGAATGCGGTCGATTCGGTTCGGCGTCATGGCGGGATTGATTATCTTGAGAAGCCGCTTGATGAAGCGCGGCTGCTTGCAGCGGTTAGTGAAGGCGTGGGCTGGTCGGTCCGGAAAAGGCAGCAGCTGGCCCGCACTGCCACATTGTCTCCGCGTGAAAGAGAAGTGTTCGACCTGCTCGTGCAGGGTCATAGCAACAAGGTCGTCGCAGCCATGCTGGAGCTCAGCCCTAAAACAGTTGAGGATCACCGGGCGTCGATCATTTCCAAAACGGGCGCCAACGGGTTGGCCCAACTGATCGCTTTGGCATCGCTGGACTGATTTTCATGGACCCACCCGCACGCTTCGGGCTTCGGCCGCGGACTTGAACGCCATTCTCATTAGAACGCCGCTGCTGGAAGACGAACTCATGCTAACCCTGAACCCAATTCTATAAAGCCGGACGGCAGCGTCATGACGACCGAAATCACGGAAGACGATATCGCGCGCCTTGTCGGGGCGGCCTTTGTTAGCGGGCCCGACAAAAATCTGGTGCTGGGGTCGATCTTCAATGACTGAAATTGGCGTTCACCGGGCAAGCCTTAGATGCCAGGTCCCTCGAGGACCTTCCGGCGGCATCCGACCCAACTCGTGCCGTTCCAGGCTCGCGCATGAGCGGCAGCTCTCGCCAGCAAAGCCGACGTCTGCGTTCAATGTCAACGCAGGCGGGTAAACAGGCAATGCGGTCCATTGCCGCCTACCGAGCCATATCCGGGTCCTGGTTTCCTCATCGAACGCCCGCGGCGTCGCGGTCGTCCTCGCCAGACATGCGCTCGATGATCGGGCAATCGGGGCGGTCGTCCCCATGGCAGCGCTCCGCCAGTTCGAGCAGCGTCTGGCGCAGTGCCTGAAGCGCTTCTGCCTTGCGGCCGAGTTCTTCCGCGCGGGCGACGGCGAGTGCCTTCACTTCGGCGCTGGCGCGCTGGTTGTTGCTCCACAGCCCGAGGAGATCGCGAATATCCTCGATCGGAAAGCCGAGGTCGCGCGCATTGGCGATGAAGCGCAGGCGGTGGACATCGGCATCGGCATAATCGCGATAGCCGCTGTCCCGGCGCGGCGGCGCCGGGATCAGGCCGATCTTCTCATAATGGCGGATCATCCGCTGCGAGACGCCGCTCGCCTGCGAGGCCGCGCCGATATTCACAGCTTCACCCGGTTGAGGCGCAGCGCGTTGGCGACGACGCTCACCGACGACAGCGCCATCGCCGCCGCCGCGATCATCGGCGAGAGCAGGATGCCGAAGACCGGATAGAGCAGCCCCGCCGCGATCGGCACACCCGCCGCGTTGTAGATGAAAGCGAAGAACAGGTTGTGCCGGATATTCGACATCGTCGCCTCACTGAGCTGGCGGGCCCGGACGATGCCGTTGAGATCGCCCTTGAGCAAGGTCACGCCCGCGCTTTCCATGGCAACGTCGGTGCCATGTCCCATCGCGATGCCGACGTCGGCCGCCGCCAGCGCCGGGGCATCATTGACGCCATCGCCCGCCATGGCGACGACGCGGCCTTCCTGCTTCAGCCGCGCGACGACATTCGCCTTCTGGTCGGGCAGCACATCGGCCTCGACCGCATCGATGCCGAGTTGACGCGCAACCGCTTCAGCCGTGGTGCGATTGTCGCCGGTCAGCATCACCACCTTGATGCCGTCGGCGCGCAGGGCGGCCAGCGCCTCGGGTGTCGTCGGCTTGATCGGATCGGCGATGGCGAAAATCCCCACGGCCCGATCATCCAGCCCCATGAAGATCGCCGTCGCGCCATCGCCGCGAAGTGCATCGGCCTCGGCGACAAGCGGCGCGGTATCGATCCCCGATTCCGCCAGGAAGCGCGCATTCCCCAATGTGACCCGCTTGCCTTCGACGGTGCCCAGCGCCCCCTTGCCGGTGGGTGAATCGAAATCGCTGACGGGAGGAATGTCGATGCCTCGGCCCGTCGCCGCATCGACGATCGCCAGCGCCAGCGGATGCTCCGAGGCGCGCTCGACGCCGGCGGCAATCCGCAGCAACTCGCTTTCCGCATAGCCATCCGCCGCGACGATCCGGGTGACGGCGGGCTTGCCTTCGGTCAGCGTGCCGGTCTTGTCGACGACCAGCGTGTCGACCTTCTCCATATGCTCCAGCGCTTCGGCATTCTTGATCAGCACGCCAAGCCCCGCCCCGCGCCCGACGCCGACCATGATCGACATCGGCGTCGCCAGCCCCAATGCGCAGGGGCAGGCGATGATCAGCACCGATACCGCCGCGATCAGCCCATGGGCAAAGCGCGGCTCCGGTCCCCAGACGCCCCAGATGACGAAGGCGAGGACAGCGACCCCGATGACAACCGGCACGAACCAGCCCGAGACCTGATCGGCCATGCGCTGGATCGGCGCGCGCGAGCGCTGCGCCT
>NZ_ATHO01000082.1 GCF_000445065.1 Sphingobium quisquiliarum P25
AGCGCTTCGACCGCGGCGCGGCGGCCGGGGCCGGACCAGGCGAGTTCCTGCCCCAGACGCTCGATCGCCGTTTCCATTTCCTGAAGGTCGCCGCCCGGCACGGGCACGGCGCGGGGCGTCTGGAACAGGGGCTGGAGTTCGGCGTCGCGGTCCAGCAGAAGCTGAAGATAGCTGCCCGCGATGGTCGTCACCCAGCCGCGGGATTCGCGGTGCCAGACGAAACCATGGATGATGCCCGCCGGGATGATCAGCAGGCACGGCGTGTCGAAGGCGACCGCGCCGCCATCCGCGCGCATCGATCCGCCCCCTTCCGCGATCAGGATCATATGGTTGAGGTCGCGATGGACATGCGGCTGGATCGTCCACTCGCTGGGCCGGGAGCGGTCGTCCAGGCTTTCGACATGGACAAAGCCTTCCTCCACCCCGCGCTGGGGCTCTCCATAGAGATAGAAGGTTGGAACGGGTGCGGTCATGGCCACCTGAAAAGCTGCCGGATCGTCCAACTTATACGCCGGTAGCGCCATGTCCGGCAAGCAGCGCTTGCGCCAAGATGCTCCGCATAGTGAGCGGAGAGGAGACATTCATGAAAACGCAGATCGCCATCGTCGGCGCGGGACCGTCAGGATTGTTGCTGGGTCACTTGCTGCGCGCCGAAGGACTGGACGTCGTGGTGGTGGAACGCGCGTCCGCCGATTATGTGTTGGGACGCATCCGCGCGGGCGTTCTGGAACGCACGACCACGGACCTGATGGACCGGCTGGGCCTGGGCGAGCGGATGCACCGCGAAGGGTTGCCGCATGACGGTTTCAACCTGGCCGATGGCGAGCGGCTGATCCGCATCGATATCAAGGCGCTGACGGGGAAGCAGGTGATGGTCTACGGCCAGACCGAATTGACCCGCGACCTGATGGATGCGGCGCCCGGACGCGACTTGCAGGTGATCTACGAGGCGGGCGACGTGACGCTGCACGATGTCGAAGGGGATGCGCCTTACCTCACCTATGTGAAGGACGGAAAGGCGGAGCGCATCGACGCGCAGTTCATCTGCGGCTGCGACGGTTTTCACGGACCCTCGCGCCAGGCGTTCCCGGCATCGGTGGCGCGGGCTTATGAGAAGGTGTATCCCTTCGGCTGGCTCGGCATCCTGGCCGATGTGCCGCCGTGCAACCATGAACTGATCTACGCCAATCATGAAAATGGCTTCGCGCTGGCGTCGATGCGGTCGGAAACGCGCAGCCGCTATTATATCCAGGTCCCGCTGGACGAGAAGGTGGAGGATTGGCCCGACGACCGGCTGTGGGACGAACTGGCGGTGCGGCTTGGGCCGGAGGCTGGCGCGCGCATCACGCGCGGTCCGGCGCTGGAAAAGTCGATCGCGCCGCTGCGGTCCTTCGTGTTCGAACCGATGCGGCACGGGCGGCTGATGCTGGCGGGCGACAGCGCCCATATCGTGCCGCCGACCGGAGCCAAGGGCCTGAACCTCGCGGCGTCGGACGTCTATTATCTGTCCGAAGCGCTGACCGGCTATTTCCGGCGCGGCGATAATGACGGGATCGCGGGCTATTCGGACCGGGCGCTGGCGCGCATCTGGAAGTCGGAACGCTTTTCCTGGCAGCTGACGATGCTGATGCATCGCTTCCCCAGCAACGATCCCTTCGACCGGCGCATGCAGGTGGCGGATCTGGACTATATCGCATCTTCCGTGGCGGCGCAGACGACCATCGCGGAGAATTATGTGGGGCTGCCGCTGTAAGCCCGACAGTGTTCCTGCCTTAGCAGGAGCAGGTTGCGCCAATATCCTACCTCACCGCCGCCGGGCGAAGCATCAGCAGCGCGGCGGCGGCGAAGAGGGAGCCGCAGCCCATCACCAGGGCGACCAGCGGCAGACCGAAATTCAGGCTGAACAGCAATCCGGCGATGATCGGCCCCAGCGCCGCGCCGCCCCGGCCGATACCGATCACGACGCCGGTGCCGCCGCCCCGCACGGATGTGGGGAAGGATTGGGCGATGATCGCATAAAGGCCGACCACGGCCGCATTGGTGAAGAAACCGGCGGCGGCGGCGACCAGCGCCAGCCCGGACAGGCTGGACTGGCCCTGACCGAACAGCGTCACCATCACGGCCGATATCAGCATGGCGGCGATCACCAGGACCCGGACGGGAATGCGCCAGCTCAGCATGCTGAGCAGCAGCGCCCCTCCAAGCCCGCCGACATTGGCCCAGACCAGCACGCCGCCCGCCGCCGAAGGAGCAAAGCCCATGTCCACGACGATCTTGGGCACCCATTTCAGGATGAAATAGAAGGTCATGATATGGGCGAAATAGGATGCCGTGAGCAGGAGCGTGATCCGCAGCAGGCCGGGGGAAAAGAGGGCGGCGAAGGAGGCTTTGGGCGCGGCGGCATCCGGCGGGGAAAGCGCGTCCACGGCGCTGTGACCCATGCGGACGAGCAGCGCATTCACCTTCGCCAGCACATTTTGCGGCCGCTTTTGCAGCAGGAAGCCAATGGATTCAGGCAGCAGGAAGAATGCCAGCGGCAGGAAGATGCCAGTGACGATCGCCCCGAACAGGAAGACGTCGCGCCATCCGCCCGCCACCAGCAGCATGGAGGCGATCGACCCGCCCAGGATCGCGCCGATCGGATAGCCCGCCGCCATCAGGGCCACGGCCAGGCTGCGGGTGCGGACATTGGCGAGTTCCGCGACCATGGCGTTGGTGCAGGCCAGCATGCCGCCGATGCCAAGGCCGGTGACCAGCCGCACGGCCGACAGCGACACGACGCTGTTGGAAAAGGTCGCCGCCAGCATGCCGCTCGCCATGACGATCAGGCAAAGGAGGATGGTTGGCCGCCGTCCGATCCGGTCTGCCAGATTGCCCAGCAGCACCGATCCCCCCGCCATGCCGATCAGCTCCATCGACAGGACGATGCCCAGGGCCGCACGATCGACGCCCCATTCGGCGGCGATGCCGGGAGAGGCGAAACTGATCGCCAGCACGTCGAACCCGTCGAGCGCGTTCAGCAGGATGCAGAGGATGATCGCCGCGATCTGCATTCGCCCCAATGGGGCCTCATCCAGAAGGCGCCTGATGTCCGTGCCGTTCGAAGCCATCCCTCAATCCCATCCCTGTTTTGATATTTCTTCAGCTCACCGAGAATTTAGCTCACCGCGAAAAAGTCCAGCCGCACATGATCGCGATAGCGCCCGCCGGTGCACACGAAGACGGTCCGCCCCAGCCAGGCGTGGGGACCCTCGCTCGCCACTTCGAAACGGGGCGTGGCGCGGAAATAATAGAGCGCCGGGTCGACCTCCTCACCCGCGGCGATGCGCGCCAGGACGGGCGCGGGGCCGTGGCGGTAGCCTGGGTTGATGACTGAAATGATCGCGCCGTCGCTCGCCTCTATCGAATAGCGGGCGAGGATGTCGGCGGTGCCGTCCGGGCGGATCGATTGCCAGTCCGCGCCGCCGGGCAGCACCTTGCCCGTAAGGCGCGGGCCTTCCACCGTGCCGCCTGTGATGGGGATGACACGCTTGCGCACGCCATCAACAAGGCCCAGTTCCTGCGGCGGGGCGATGAGCACGCGCAGCCGCATCGCCAGCGTCAGCTTCGGCACGGCGAGCGCCGGGGGCTCCGCGGCGGCGGCCGATGTGGCGGTGCTGGCGAGCGCGATGCCGGGGATCGCCTTCAACAGCTCACGGCGTTCCACCGGGTTCGTCACGCGTCATCCTTTCCAAACAGCAGGTTCAGGGCATTGTCCCGCAGGACCGGGTCGCGCAGATGCGGCTTGAATCCGGCCTCATCGAAAGCGGCGATCCATTTGCCGGGCGGGATCAGGGGGAAATCGGACCCGAACAGAAATTTATGGCCAAGCTGGCCATTGGCGTAGCGGATGATCTGTTCGGGGAAATAGCGCGGGCTCCAGCCGCTCAGGTCGATGAAGATGTTGGGCTTGTGCAGCGCCATGGACAGGGACTCGTCCGTCCATGGCCAGCCGGGATGGGCGAGGATGATCTTCATGTCCGGGAAATCGACCGCGACATCGTCTATCAGCATCGGCTGGCCATATTTCAGGCGGATGCCGCCGCCTGCGGGCATGCCGCTGCCCATCCCGCTATGGCCGGTGTGGAAGATGACCGGCAGCTTGTAATGGTCGATCACCTCATAAAGCGGCCAGGCCATGCGGCCGCCGGGATCGAAATTCTGGATCGGCGGGTGGAATTTGAAGCCGCGCACGCCGTGATTTTCGATGAGGTCGCGCGCTTCCATCGCGCCGCGCTTGCCCTTGTGCGGGTCGATCGAGGCGAAGGCGATCATGATGTCGCTATTGTCGGCGGCGGCCTGCGCTATCTCCTCATTGCGGATGCGCTTGATGCCCGTGCCTGCCTCCATGTCCACGGTGAACATGACGAAGCCGATCTGCCGCTCGCGGTAGTAAGCGATTGTTTCGGGGATGGTCGGGCGGCGGCGCGGCGCCTTGAAATAGTGCGTGGCGGCGTCGGCGAATTCGCCGAAGATCGGGTCTTCGGGGTCATGGCAGCTTACCTCGGCGTGGACATGAATGTCGATCGCCTTGAGCTTTGCGAAGGCCTCGCGCGCCGCTGCCATGATCCCTCCCAATGTTAGACTCCCGTTCGCTTCGAGCGAAGTCGAGAAGCGCTGCATGACGTGTCCCGGCTGCGCTCGTCACGAACGGGGTAAGTGCAATTATACCTTCGCCGTCAGCATGAGGGCGTCGAGCGCGATCGCGCCTTTTCCTTCAGGATAGACGATGACGGGGTTGAGGTCGATCTCGCGGATCGCGGGTTCGGCGATCAGCACCCGGCCCAGGGTCGCGATGATCTTCGCCACCGCTTCAACGTCGAGCGCGGGGGAGCCCCGGAAGCCGCGCAGCAATGCGGACTGTTTGAGCTTGTGCAGTTCGGCCGTGATCGCATCGATCGTGAGATCGGGCGTGAGCAGGCGCACATCTTGCAGGATTTCTGCCGTGACGCCGCCGAAGCCCGCTAGGATCACCGGCCCCCATTCGGGATCGCTTTTCGCACCGATGATGAGTTCGACCCCGCGCTCGCCCATGCCCTCCAGCAACGCGCCGTCCAGCGTCAGAGCGGCGTCATAGGCCGACACATTGGCGTAGAGGCGGTCCCACCCGGCCCGCAATTCGTCCGCGTCGCTCAGGTTGAGGACGACGCCGCCCGCGTCGCTCTTGTGGTTGAGGCGGGCGGATTGCGCCTTGAGAGCGACGGGGTAGCCGATCTGTCCGGCGGCGGTCAGCGCTTCCTCGACGCTGGTGCAGAATGCGCCCCTGGGGAAGGGGATGCCAAGGGGACCCAGGATCTGCTTGGCGCGATATTCCGGGACGACGCCGCCCGCCTGCGGCAGGCCCGGCGCGGGCAGAGGCGAGCTGTCGCCTTCGGAGAAATCGCGGCGAGCGTGCTCGTTAAGGCGTTTCAGCGCCCGCAGCGTGCGTTCGGTCGAGGGGAAATAGGGGATGCCGTCGGCGCGCAGCTGATCGATATAGGCGGCGGTAATGTCCGCGCCTTCATCGAGCCCGGCGAAGATGACGGGCTTTTGCGGCTTCAGTTCCTCGACAGCGCGCAGGATCGGCGGAAGCTTGATCGCGGCGGTGACCGGATCATTCTGAATGATGCCGACGACCACGCTGCCGAAACGGTCGTCGCCGAACAGCGCGGCAAGGGTGCGGTAGTAGAGGTCGGGTTCGACCAGCCCCTGCGCCGTCATGTCGAGCGGGTTGGAAACGCCCACGAAATCGGGAAGCGCCGCGCGCAGGGCGGGGGCGCTCTCGTCATCCACCTTTGGCAGGTCGAGGTCCAGATCCTCGCACAGGTCAAGGGTCAGCGCCTTGAATGCGCCGGATTCGCCTAGCACCGCGACGCCGCCCGCCGGGATGGCGGGGCAGCGCAGGGCGATTTCGGCGATGTCGCCAAGCTCCTCCAGCGTTTCGGCGAAGATGGCGCCCGCGCGCGCGACCTTGGCGCGCATCAACTGATAATCGCCCGCCATCGCGCCGGTGTGGGTCGCGGCGGACTCGCGCGCGGCACTCGACTTGCCGGGGTGGAGGAGGACGATGGTCTTGCCCAGCGCCCGCGCGCGGCGGGCGGCGGCCAGGAAGCGCCGGGGCTTGCGAAACTGCTCCACGATCATGGCGATGACCCGGGTGGAGGCGTCCTCCAGCAGATATTCGACATAATCCTCGACCCCGGATGCTGCTTCGTTGCCGGTGGAGACGGAGAAGCTGAGGTCAAGGTCGCGGCTCGCCAGCACGGTGGAAAGCACGCAGGCCATCGCCCCGCTCTGCGACACGATGCCGATGCCAGCGCCGCCCTTCAGCGGCTTGACGCTGGTTTCCACGAAGGTCAGCGGGACGCGGTCGATGAAGTTGGTCATGCCAAGGCAGTTGGGGCCTTCGATGACCATGCCGCTTTCCGCCGCGATGCGGCCGATCTCGCGCTGTTCGGCGAGGCCCTCTTCACCACCTTCCGCGAAACCGGCGGAAAAGATGATGGCGGAGCCGACCTTGCGCGCGGCAAGGCCCCTGATCGTATCGAGCACGGCCGCGCGGGGAATGGCGAGGACGGCGGCGTCCACGCCCTCCGGCAAGGCATCCACCGAGGGAAGGCAGGGCCGCCCGGCAATCTCCGCCCGCTTGGGGTTGATGAGGTGAATGCCGCCGGCAAAGCCGTTCCGGTCGAGGTTGGCCAGCACCGATGCGCCCAGCGCGCCGGGCTTGTCCGATGCCCCCACGATCACCACGGACCGGGGACGCAGCAGCCGGTCCAGGGAATGACCGGCTGCGCCTGCTGCGGGAGAGGCTGTGATGGTTTCGACCGTCATGGCTGTCAGGCTTTCGAAATGGGGGTTGTGCGATGACCTGATGTCCCCGTTCGCCCTGTTCCACCGAGCCACTTTTCTCGGTGGAATGTCGAAGGGCTCTGCTGAGGCAAAGCCGAAGCGCTTCGCCATTGGCTCAGCGGAAGGCTTCGACAAGCTCAGCCCGAACGGGGCAGGGGGTCATTACTCCGAGGATGAAGGGACCGTCAGGCGTTCTGCCTGGACTTGTCGTATGCGCCGAGGCCCGGCTTGTACGTCTTGTCGTCGATGAACTGCTTGATGCCTTCCTTGCGGCCTTCATTGTCGAAGCTGTTGGCTGCTTCCTGCGCGCGGACCAGATAGTCTTCGGCATTGTCATAGGTCATTTCGCGGACGCGGCGGATGGCGTCCTTCGTCGCCTTGAGCGCGACCGGGTTCTTGGTCAGCAGCACATTGGCGACTTCCGTCACCCGTTCCTTGAGCCGGGCGAGGGGGATCGCTTCATTAACGAAGCCCCATTCGGCGGCCTTACGCCCGTCGATATTCTCGCCCATCAACGAATGATACATGGCGTTGCGGAAGCTCGTCAGTTCCACCGCGACCTTGGCCGCGCCGCCGCCGGGCAGGATGCCCCAGTTGATTTCGGACAGGCCGAACTGCGCCTCTTCCGCCGCGAAGGCGAGGTCGCAGGCGAACAGCGGACCATAGCCGCCGCCGAAGCACCAGCCGTTGACCATGGCGATGGTCGGTTTCTGATACCAGCGCAGGCGCCGCCACCAGCCATAGCTTTCCCGCTGCGCGCTGCGCGTGCCTTTCAGGCCCTGCGCTTCGGTTTCGCGGAAATATTCCTTAAGGTCCATGCCCGCCGTCCAGGCCGTGCCTTCGCCGGTCAGGACGAGCACGCCCACATCGTCGCGATACTCCAGCTCATCGAGCACGCGCATCATCTGGCGGTTGAGGCGCGGCGACATGCAGTTGCGCTTGTCCGGGCGATTGAGGCTGACCCAGGCGATGCCGTTTTCGACGGTGAAGGCGACGGTTTCCAGTTCGGTCTGCTCGACGCCTTCGACTTGGAGGATGTTGGTCATGATTGCGGTCCTTCAATGAGAATATCGTCATGCCGGACTTGATCCGGCATCCCGCTGCCTTTGCTCGATGGGGGCGAGGAAGCGGGACCCCGGACCAGGTCCGGGGTGACGGAACGGGTAAGCTAAATCGGATAGTGACCCGGCTCGGTCTCGATCGTGATCCAGCGCAGTTCGGTGAAACTGTCGATCCCGGCCTTGCCGCCGAACTTGCCGTAGCCCGATGCCTTGACGCCGCCGAAGGGCATCTGTGCCTCGTCATGGACGGTCGGGCCGTTCACATGGCAGATGCCGGACTGGATCTGCCGCGCGACGCGCAGGCCGCGCGCCGTGTCGCGGGTGAAGACGGAGGCGGAGAGGCCATATTCGGTGTCGTTGGCCAGTTCGATCGCATGAGCCTCGTCGCGGGCGCGGATGATGCCGACGACCGGGCCGAAGCTTTCGTCGCGGAACAGCTTCATCGCGGGCGTCACATTGTCGATGACATGGGCAGGCATCAGCACGCCATTGGCATCGCCGCCGGTAAGCTGCGTCGCGCCCGCCGCCAGCGCGTCATCGATCAGCGAGCGGACATGGTCCACCGTTCTGGTATCCACGACCGCGCCCAGCGGCGTCTTGCCCTCACGCGGGTCGCCCACGGCCATGGAGCCGGCCTTCGCCTTGAACCTTTCAGCGAAGGCGTCGGCGATCGCATCCACCACGATGATGCGCTCGGTCGACATGCAGATCTGGCCCTGGTTCATGAAGGCGCCGAACGCCGCGGCCTTGACCGCTTCGTCCAGATCGGCGTCGTCCAGCACGATCATCGGCGCCTTGCCGCCCAGTTCGAGCAGGACGGGCTTGAGATTTTCCGCGCAGCGCCTGGCGATGATCTTGCCCACGGCGGTGGAGCCGGTGAAGTTGACGCGGCGGACGGCGGGATGGTCGATCATCGCGCCCACAATCTCTCCGGCATCCTGCGGCGCGTTGGTGACGAGGTTGACGATGCCGCCGCCAAGGCCCGCTTCCACGAACGCCTCGATGATGAGGCCATGGGTGCGCGGGCACTGTTCCGACGCCTTCAGGACCACGGTGTTGCCGCAGGCGAGCGGCACGGCGATGGCGCGGGTGGCGAGGATGATCGGCGCATTCCACGGGGCCATGGACAGCACGACCCCGGCGGGCTCGCGGATGGCCATGGAAATGCAGCCGGGCTTGTCGGACGGGATCACCTCTCCGCCGATCTGGGTGGTGATGCTGGCGGCTTCGCGCACGATCGCGCTCGCCAGCATCAGGTTGAAGCGCGCCCAGCCCTCGGTCGCGCCGATTTCTTCCATCATGGCGCTGATGAAATCAGGCGCCTTGGCGTCGAGCGCGTCGGCGGCCTTCAACAGCGCGGCCCGGCG
>NZ_ATHO01000083.1 GCF_000445065.1 Sphingobium quisquiliarum P25
CATTTTTCTTTGCGGCCGCGTCATCGGGATTGAGCGCTGGCGCGTGTTGCGCCGGGGATTTTGCGCGCAGAGGCGCAGATGGAAGGCTCTGCGTCCTCTGCGCCTCTGCGCGCACTTTTGATCACGCGGCGACGGGGAGTGACGTCTTCTCCGCGCCTCCGCGTGAACCATTTCTTCCCTGCGCTCACCCGCGCGCGATTTGACTTTTCCTTGTGCCGCGCGTTGCTTCATTGTGACGGGAAAGGAGACGTTCATGGCCATCGACCTTGCCGATTATGAGAAGGGCAAGCCTTTCAAGGGCGATTATGACGCCGAACTCGACAAGTTGCAGGAGCGGCTGGCGAAGATTCAGGTGGCGCATGTCATTCATGACCGGCGGTCGGTGATCCTGTTCGAAGGCTGGGACGCGGCGGGCAAGGGGGGCATCATCAAGCGCATGACGGCGCAATGGGACCCGCGCTTTTACCGGGTCTGGCCGATCGCCGCTCCGTCGGCGGAGGAATGCGACCATCATTTCCTCTGGCGCTTCTGGACCCGGCTGCCCGCGGGCCGCAACATCGCGGTGTTCGATCGAAGCTGGTATGGGCGGGTGCTGGTGGAGCGGGTGGAGGGCTTTTGTTCGAAGGCGGAATGGAAGCGCGCCTATGACGAGATCAACGCATTCGAAAAGCAGCAGGCGGATGCGGGCACCAACATCGTGAAGCTGTTCGTGCACATCACCCAGGAAATGCAGGACAGGCAGCTTGCCGAACGGCTCGACACGCCGTGGAAGCGGTGGAAGACGGGCGCGGACGATTATCGCAACCGCGCGCGGCGGGCGGATTATCTCGATGCGCTGGCGGATATGTTCGACAAGACCGACAGCAAATATGCGCGCTGGCAGGTGATCGACAATAATGACCGGAAATCGGGACGGCTGGCGGCGATGAAGCATGTCGCCAGGACGCTGGAAAAGCTGGTGCCGATGGATTTCCCGGAGGCGGACCCGGAAGTGGTGAAGCTGGCGCAGCAGGCTTTTGGCTATGAGCCGAAGAAAATCGCCTGAAAACAGCCTGTTGTCATCGAATTGTCATAAAAGCCTAACCCGGCATTTACCATTTCCGGGTTAACCGGCCCGCATGTACTTACCCAAGGCACACGATCCGCTGACCGGCGATGCGCCAGCCAAGGCGGCGGAGGGCGGATTGCACCTGATCGCGTCCGCGCCCGTCATCCGCCTGGGCCAGCCGCTGAGCGAGGCGGTGGAGCATTTCCAGCGCGACCCGCATCTGCGCCTGCTGCCGGTGCTGGATGATGAGGATAGCCCGGCGGGCGCGATCTACGAATGGGACATGCGCCGCATCCTGTTCAATCCCTTTGGCCATGCGCTGCTGCGCAACCCCAGTTTCGGCGGGCGGCTGGACGATCATGTCCGGCGCTGCCCGGTGGTGGACCGGCGCGCGAGCGTGGAGACGCTGATCGACATCTATGCGGCGCAGGACAGGTCCTGCGAAGGGCTGATCGTGGTGGAGCAGGGGCGCTATGCCGGGGTCGTGAGCGGCCAGCTTCTGCTGGGGCTGACGGCGGAGCGGGACGCGCGGCTGGCGCTGGCGCGGGCGGCGCGGCTGGAACGGATCACGGGCGAAAGCGCCACTTTCCGGCGCGATGTGGAGGTGCTGACGGCCGAACTGGTGAAGGCGGCGGACATGCTGTCCAGCTTTTCGGTCGAAGCGGCGGAGCAGGCGGTGGACAACAGCCAGGCGGCGGGCGGCATGGCGATCGCGGCGGCGCAGACGGCCGATGCGCTGTCGGGCATCGCGGCTTCGGGCACGGAACTGGGGCAGTTGTTCCTGTCGGTCGAGGAAGAGGTGCGCGAAGCGGGCGAGGCGCTGCGCAAGGCCGTCGAACAGGCGCGGCTCGGATCGGCGCACAGCCAGGCGCTGATGGTGGAGGCGGACGGCATTGGCGAGATCACCGCCGTGATCGACGGCATCGCGCGCGCCACGACGACGCTGGCGCTCAACGCGGGGATAGAAGCCGCGCGGGCCGGTGAGGCGGGGCAGGGCTTTGCCGTGGTGGCGCGGGAGGTGAAGACGCTCGCATCCCAGACGCGCGAGGCGGCGGCGCAGATTGCGGGCCGTATCGGCCATGTCCGCGAAAGCGTGGGCAATGTGGCGGCGGGCCATGCGCATATGGATGCAGCGATCATGACGGCGGACCGGCTCGCCGCATCTGTGTTCGACGCGGTGGCGCGGCACGGCGCGTTCAGCCGCGCGATAGCGGCGAGCGTGGCGGAAGCGAGCGCGTCGAGCGACCATATCCGCGCG
>NZ_ATHO01000084.1 GCF_000445065.1 Sphingobium quisquiliarum P25
CCTTCAGAATACAAAATTAAGTCCTGTACCCTATCGATGACATCATCAGGAAAGTATTACATCTCGATTTTGACAGAATACGAGAAAGAAATTAGACCAGTGTCCATTCAAAAAGTGGTTGGATTAGATTTTGCGATGGATGGGCTGTTTGTTGATAGTGAGGGTGAGAAAGCCAATTACCCTAAGTTTTATCGACAAATGCTTGAGAAATTAGCAAAAGAACAGCGCAAACTTTCTCGTAAAAAGAAAGGCTCTTCAAATTGGCATAAACAACGTATTCGAGTCGCTAAAATCCAAGAGAAAGTCGCACATCAGCGTAAAAACTTTCTTCACCATAAATCAAAAGAATTAGTCACTACCTATGACGCTGTTGTGATCGAAGATCTAAATATGAAAGGGATGTCACAAGCACTAAAGTTCGGAATAAGTGTCGCTGATAATGGATGGGGAATGTTCACTTCCTTCTTACAATACAAACTAAAAGAACAAGGGAAACAACTTGTCAAAATAGATAAATGGTTTCCCTCTACAAAAATGTGTTCGAAATGTGGTTCAGTAAAAGAGATCAAATTATCAGAACGTACTTATCAATGTGCTTGTGGACTAAATCTTGATAGAGATTACAATTCAGCACTCAATATCAAGCAAGAAGGTATTCGCTTGTTAGCAAGTGTCTTATAAAGTAAAAACTTTTGGAACAAGAGGGTTAGCTTGGTCCATTTCGTCAGCTACCAAAAGTGGCGATTACCCAAGAAGCCCCCACTTCAAGCAACCCGTAAGGGTGGTAAGTGGTGGGAGTAGTTCACTAAAACGTGTGCTCTAACTTTATAAGCG
>NZ_ATHO01000085.1 GCF_000445065.1 Sphingobium quisquiliarum P25
CGGCCCTCGCCAGCAAGGCTTCGGCGGAAACCGGCACGTCGGATATGGTGCGGTCGGGCGACCCCAGCGGCGCGACTGGCTTGCCACCGACCGTCACCGCCAGCGCCTGCGGCCTGCCGGTCAGGATCATCGGGTTGCGCGCATTGGCGGGCAGGGTGAAGCTTTCCCCCTTCTTCATCAGCCCGTCCTTCAACCGCTCGCCCGTTTCGTCATAGATGCGCAGCCACACATCGTCATTGGCGGTGAAGACCACCGTCTGCACCACTGGAGCGGCGGGACGCGCGCTGGCGGCGGGCCTGGGGGCTGCGGCGGGCGCGGCCTGCTGCGCTGCCATCTCCTGCTCCGTGGGCGGCGTCAGCAACTGCGTGCGCCAGATGGTGAAGCCCGCCACAAGGATGATGACGATCGCCGCGGCGGTCCAGGCCAGCGCGCGCGAAGGCACCCGCGCCGGATCGGCCGGTTCGAACGTCTCGTAGCGATTGCTGCCCAGTTCCGAATTATGGACGGCGTTGCGCACATCGGCCGCGATCGCCACCTCGTCCAGTCCCACGGCGCGCGCATAGGCGCGGGCGAAACCCACGGCATAGGGAATGCCGGGGAGCGCCGAATAATCATCCCGCTCGATCGCTTCCAACTGGCGCTGCGCGATCCGCGTGCGCGTGGCGACATCCTGCACCGACAGGCCCTGCGCCTCGCGCGCGGCGCGCAGCTTCGCGCCAGCGGTGTCCGGCTGCGTTTCCGTCCCCGCCAGATCCGTTTCCATTTCCGGTTGTTCTGCCATGCTGCTCCGCGACCCTTTAAGGCAGTCTTGTCTCATTGCGGGACGGGGATTGTCAACGCCGCGCTGGCGGCCCGTACCCTGCTAATCAGTTCAATTCAGTTCGATTCCCCGCTCCGACGCCCAACCAGCCAGCCGGGCGCGCAGGTCCACCGCGCCCTCGTCCAGCAGGGATCGCATCAGAGCCTGCAACTCGGCGGCGTCGATGGCGCGGATCATCGCCTTGACCGGCCCGACCGACGCGGGCGTGATCGACAGCCGCCGCACGCCCAGGCCAATCAGCGCCATCGCCTCCAGCGTGCGCCCGCCCATCTCGCCGCATACGCCAACGGGGCATTCATAGGCCGCGCAGGTCCGCACCACCCGGTCAAGGAAGCGCAATATGGCGATGCTCAGCCAGTCATAGCGCTCGGCCAGCTTGGGATGCGCGCGGTCCGCGGCGAAGAGGAACTGGGTCAGGTCATTGGTGCCGATCGACAGGAAGTCGAGCTTGGGCAGCAGCAAATCCAGCACCTCCGCCAGCGCAGGCACTTCCAGCATCGCGCCATAGCGCACCGCCACGGGCACCTTCTTGCGCTGGGACAGCAGCCATGCGCGCTGATGCTCGACCAGGGCGCGCGCCTGCTCATATTCCCAGGGTTCCGACACCATCGGGAACATGATGTTCAACACCTTGCCCGCCGCCGCTTCCAGCAGGGCGCGCGCCTGCGCCTTCATCAGGCCGTCCCGGTCGAGCGCCAGCCGCAGCGCGCGCCAGCCCATCGCCGGATTGTCCTCCAGCTCGTCATCCCCGTCGCGCGTCATATAGGGCAGCGCCTTGTCGCCGCCGATGTCGACGGTGCGGAAGATGACCGGCCTGTCCCCGGCCGCGTCCAGCACATCCTTGTAGAGCCGCTGCTGCTTTTCCCGCTGCGGCAGGGTCGCCGACACCAGGAACTGGAATTCCGTGCGGAACAGGCCGATGCCGTCAGCGCCCACCAGGTCGAGCGCCTGCGCATCCTCCCGCAGGCCCGCATTGACCATCAGCTCGATCCGCTGCCCGTCCGTGGTCACGGACGGCAGGTCGCGCATGGCGGCGAATTCCGCCCGGCGCTTCTGCGTCACGTGCAGCTTGTTCTCGAACGCCTCGTCCATGTCGGCGGTGGGCCGGATCAGCAGGCTGTTCGACCCGACATCCATCAGGATGAGGTCGCCTTCATTCACCTTGTGCCGTATCTCGCGCACGCGCCCCAGCACCGGCACGCCCATCGCGCGCGCGACGATGGTCACATGCGCCGTCAGCGATCCTTCCTCCAGGATCACGCCCTTCAAGCGCCTGCGATCATATTCCAGCAGTTCCGCAGGACCCAGGTTGCGCGCGATCAATATGGCGTCCTGCCGCAAGCCAAGCTGCGCCGCCGTGCCAAGCTGGCCCGACACGATGCGCAGCAGGCGGTTGGCCAGATCCTCCAGATCGTGCATCCGGTCCTGCAACAGCGGATCGTCGATCTGCCGCATGCGCATCCGGGTGCGCTGCTGCACACGCTCGATCGCGGCCTCGGCGGTCAGGCCGCTGTCGATCGCCTCGTTGATGCGCCTGATCCAGCCTTCGTCATAGGCGAACATCTTGTATGTTTCGAGCACCTCCTGATGCTCGCCCTCGGTGCCGAACTCGGCCGTTCCGGTCATCCGGTCGATCTGTTCGCGCATCTTGGCGAAGGCGGAAATGACGCGCTGGCGCTCCGCCTCCGTATCTTCCGCGACGGTATGTTCGACATGGACGCGCGGCTGGTGGAACACGGCATGACCGCGCGCCATGCCCATCACCAGCTGCAATCCCTGCAACATGATGGTGCCGGTATCCTGCACCCGCGAATCCGCAGGGCCGTCATCCGCCAGCTCGGCGTTGGCGATCAGTTCGGACAGCACCATCGCCACCGTCTGAAGCGCCTCGATCTCCACTTCTTCATAGCGGCGCGGTTCGACATGCTGGACGCACAACACCCCGATCGCCCGCTCCCGCCGCACGATCGGCACGCCTGCAAAGCTGTGGAACAGCTCCTCCCCCGTTTCCGGGCGATAGCTGTAGTCGGGATGCGACGCCGCCTCGTCCAGGTTCAGCGTCTCGACATTGGTCGCGATCAGGCCGACCAGCCCCTCGCCCATCGCCATGCGGGTGACGTGGACGGCTTCCTGCTTCAGGCCGCGCGTCGCGAACAGTTCCAGCAGGCCCTCGCGCACCAGATAGATGGAGCAGACCTCGCTGGACAGCGCCTGGCCGATGATGTCGACCACCTTGTTCAGCTTCGCCTGGGCGCTGTTGCGCGCGGCCATGACCTCTTGCAGGTGGACCAGTATCTGGCGGGCGGCGGCGGCGGGCGTGCTTGGCATGAACAAGCGCTATCAGATCGCGGGCCTGCTTTCCAAGGGGAAGTCGGAACCGATCCGGCGGCTCGCGCAATAAATCGCAAAAATTTTGATGCGGACATGGTGTGGAAACAGGCCGTCCCTTCGTCTCCCCCTTTGGAAAATACATGCGATTGGTGAACAAGGGGACAGACGACATGACCATGATGTTGGAAAAGGACGCCCGCGAAGACCTGCTCGATCGCGGCTATTCGCGCCGCACGATCGGCAAGCTGTCGGCGCTGATGGCAGCGGGCGCCGCCGCCAATTCCCTGTTGATGCAGCCCGCCCTCGCGCAGCAGCAGGCCGCGCGCGGCATCAAGGGCGCGGTGCGCATCGGATCGAACGAATGCTGGGCCGGGCCTTTCCCCTCCGGCGTGGAGGCCGCCGCCAGGGCCGCATCCTTCGGCAACTGGTATGATCCCGACAATTACCGGGGCGACCTGATCTCCACCATCGCCAAGGTGGAAGGCATTTCGGACTCGCAGGTGATGCTCTGGCCGGGGTCGGGCGGCCCGCTGGTCAGCGTCGTCGCTGCCTATTGCTCGCCGGCCAAGGGGCTGGTCAGCGCCGATCCGACCTTCGAATCCGCATGGCGCACCGCCGACTATATGAAGGCGCCCATCGCCAAGGTTCCCCAGGCCATCGGCAAGGGCCATGACGTCAAGGCGATGCTGGCCGCCAATCCCAATGCGGGCCTCTATTATATCTGCACGCCCAACAATCCCACGGGCACGATCACGCCGCTCGCCGACATCAAATGGCTGCTGGACAACAAGCCCGCCGACGCGATGCTGCTGGTGGACGAAGCCTATATCCACTTTTCCGAAGCGCCCAGCGCCGTCAGCCTGATCAACGGCCGCAAGGACATCATCGTCATGCGGACCTTCTCGAAGCTGTTCGGCATGGCGGGCGTCCGCCTTGGTCTCACCTTCGCCGATCCTGAGGTGCAGAAGCGCATCATGCTGTTCGGACCCAGCGCTGGCGGCCTGTCGATCACCGCCATGGCGTGCGGCAATGCGGTCTATACCGAAAGCGGCCTCATCAAGGCGCGGCGGGAGGAAATGATCGCCAATCGCGACGAGACCATCGCCTGGCTCACGAAGAAGGGCATAAAGGTTCAGCCCGGCAGCGAGGCGAATATGTTCATGATGGACTGGAAGAAGCCCGCCAAGGACATGCAGGCCGCCCTGCTCGCCACGCCGGAAAAGGTGCAGATCGGCCGCAACTGGCCCATCTGGCCCACCGTCTCCCGCGTCACCGTGGGATCGGCGGACGACATGGCGAAGTTCCGCTCCGCCGTTGAAAAGGTAACCAAGGCCTGATGCCCCTAATCCTCCCCATCAAAGATGGGGAGGGGGGACCAGCCAAAGGCTGGTGGAGGGGAAATGCACGATTTTTTCGCATCTCCCCTCCGTCCAAGCTACACGCTGCGACCTCACCATGCTCGGCACGGCGGGGGATTGCAAAAGCTCAAGCCGTCGCTGCCGATGTCTCGCACAACTCCTTGAACTGCGCGGCCATCTCGTCCCATCCCGGATGGAATCCCATCTCCTCATGCCGCTTGAGCGCTTCCTCGCTCCAATGGCGCGCCGTGGCGGTGAAGCGCGTCCCCTCCCCTTCCCCGGCAAAGCTCCAGATAGAGGTAAGGAACGGCTCCTGCGGCACCCAGCCGGAGGCATAGGCATCGGTCGAAACCACCCGCTCTCCCGGCACGACATCCAGGAAGACGCCTTCCATCGGGCCGCTATCCTCGCCATCCGGGCCGAACATGCGCACCGCGCTGCGGCCGCCGGGGCGCAGATCTTCCTCGATCACCTCGGCCCGCCAAGGCTTGGGACAGAACCATTGGTCCTTCAGGTCGGTCCACACCTTCCATACGATCTCGCGCGGGGCGGCGATATGGCAGGTGACGGACAGTTCGAACGGTGCTCCGCTCATGCTGTCTCTCCCTCATAGGCTGCTTTCATCCGGGCAAGGTCCAGCTTCTGCATGGTCATCATCACGTCCATCATCGGCTGGATGCCGGGGCCGCCTTTCCTGTGCATCTCCATCACCTCTTCGGGCACGAGCTGCCAGGACAGGCCATATCTGTCCTTCAACCAGCCGCAGGGGCCGGGCGAACCGCCATTCGCCGTCAGCGCATCATGATAGCGATCCAGTTCCGCCTGATCCTTGCACGACACGGACAGCGACACCGCCTCGGTAAAACCGAATTCCGGGCCGCCGTTCAGTCCCTGATAGCTTTGCCCGAACAGGGTGAATTCAACCATCAGCACATCGCCGCCCTTGAAGGGCGCGGGCGTCGGCTGACCTTCGGGAAAGCGGCTGATCGAATCCACCGACCCGCCAAAGACCGAGATATAGAAGCGCGCAGCTTCCTCGGCCTGCCCGTTGAACCACAGGCAGGGTGAAATCTTCGACATCGTTCCTCTCCTTATGCTGCGGCTGGCCGCATGCCGACCAGCGCGAACATCGCGCCCTGCGGGTCCGTCGCCTGGATGATCCACGCGCCGCCCGGCACCTCCACGGGGCCGTTCAGCACCGTGCCGCCGCCCGCCTTCACCTTTTCCAGCGCCGCGTCGATGTCCGGCACGGCGAAGTAGAACAGCCACGCCGGCTCCGGCATTTCCTTCGGGCGCGGCATCATGCCGCCGGACATCTCGTCGAACCCGGTCGCGCCGGACATGGAGAAAAGCTGGTAACTGCCCATCTCGCCCATATCCATCGCCTGCCCCCGTCCCCATCCGAACTGGGACGTGTAGAAGGCCAGGTCCTTGTCGAAATCGCCGCTATACAATTCATGCCAGCCGACATGACCGTTCGCCATGGGCGGCGCGGCGTCCATCCCATCGGGGCTGGACCCCTTGAGCAGCATGAAGACCGCGCCACCCGGATCGCCCATCACCGCGAAGCGCCCGACGCCCGGAATATCCTCCGGCGCGCGCTTCACGCTGCCGCCAGCCTCGGCCAGACGCCTTGCATCGGCATCCACATCGGCCGACCCGATATAGCCGCCCCACCAGGGAGTCATGCCGCAATCCCTTGCCTCGGCAGGAATGCGCATGATCCCGCCCAGCGGGCCCGCGCTGCCCGACACGACATGATAGGGATCGTCCGTCCGCTCGCCGCCGAAAGGCTGCGCGGTCCAGCCGGCCACATCGCCATAGAAGCGGATCGCCGCTTCCGGGTCGCTGGTCATCAGCTCATACCAGAAGAATTTTCCGGTCAGGTCGCTCATCGTCCGCCTCCTTGTCAGGCACGCTCGTCGAGCAGCACGGAAAAGCCGCCATAGATCATGCGCTGGCCGTTGAACGGCATGGGCTGGCCTTCCTTCGGCTTCATCCGCTCGTCCGCCATCACCTTGGCCATGCCAGCGTCGCGCACGTCCTTCGATGGCCATTCGATCCAGGAAAAGACGACCTCCTCCTCATCCTCGGCGATCACGCTGGTGCGGAAGTCGTTGACCTTCCCCTGCTGGATATCGTCGCCCCAGCATTCGACCACACGGGTCGCGCCATGTTCGATGAAGATCGGCGCGGCATAGGCCGCCGCATCCTTATACGCCTGCTTGTTCCCCTTGGGCACGGGAACCACGAAACCGTCCATATAGCTCATCGTCTCTCTCCTTTGGTTGCGGCAGGCCGGTCAGGGATCAGGCGGCGGCCTCCTCGTTGGCCGCCATGGCCGCTTCCATGTCCATCCAGGTGACTTCCCAGATATGGCCGTCCAGATCGGCAAAGCTGCGGCCATACATGAAGCCATGATCCTGGCTTGGGTTCGGCTCCGCCCCGCCTGCTGCCAGCGCCTTTTCCGTCGTCGCGTCGACCTCCGCCCGGCTGGCCTCGCTCAGCGCCAGCAGCACCTGCGCCGTCTCATGCGCGTTGGGAATCTTGCGCGGCGTAAAGCTGCTGAACCGCTCATGCGTCAGCAGCATGACATGGATCGTTTCGGAAAAGCTGACCATCTGCGCGCTGTCATCGGCAAAGTCATTATTCCGCACAGCACCCGCCGCCTCATAAAAGGCGATCGAGGCGGGCAAATCCTTCACCGGCAAATTCACGAAAATCATCTTGGGAGCAGTTTGCGGCATCTTTTCTCTCCTCTGGATGCTGCATCGGCGGCGCCTCCGTCAGGGGAAGGATCGACTCACCGGCTTGATCTTTCTGCACCTCATAATTATCTTATGCAACATCAAAGTTAGAAAAGATAACTAAGGGTATCGGGACGTGAAAAAACGGGCATATCAGGACGGCTGCGCCGTCGCCCATGCGCTGGACTTGATTGGTGATCGCTGGGCCATGCCGATCATGCGGGAATTGATGCTGGGACCCAAGCGCTTCACCGATCTGCGCGCCAGCCTGCCCGGAATCAGCGCCAATGTGCTGACCCAGCGGCTGGAGGAGCTGGAGGCCGCCAGCGTCCTCATCCGCCGCCGCCTGCCCCCGCCTGCCGCCAGCCAGATTTATGAACTCACCGAATGGGGCCGCGAATCGGAAATCCTGTTCCAGGTGCTGGGCCGCTGGGCCTGCCGATCCCCCACGATGCAGCCGGGCATGCCGATGAGCAACGTGTCGGTGATCCTGTCGATGCGCACCATGATCGATCGCAGCCGGATCGGCGATATGGACGCGGTGATCGGCCTCCGCTTCGGCGAGGAGGAATTTCGCGCGGTGCTGCGTCAGGGCGACCTGCACATCGACCGGGGCTCGGTCGAAGGTGCGGATGCCATCATCAGCGGCGACCAGAATGCACTGGCAGCGGTGCTCTATGGCGGAGCCAGCTTCGATGATGTGAAGAACGCGCTTGAGGTGACAGGCGATTCCGGCCTTGCCCGGCGCTTTGCCCGGATGTTCCCGCTGCCACCCAAGGCGCCAGCGACCGCATCCGTGCCCGCAACCTGACATAATCCCGCGCGGATGGCGGCGTGTCAGGCGAGGGACTGGCTTATTTCACCGGCTTCGTCACCGGGAATGTGGGCACGATCACCTGCGTGACCGGCGGCACCAGCGGCTGGCCGCTGCCTTCCTGCGGCCGTGGAACCGGCACGCTGCTGGGCATCGCCGGGGGCAAAGCGAAGCCTGCCCCCGTTTCCGCAGGCGGCTTGGGCGGCGGGGGCAACGGCGTCGGCGACACGACCACCGTCACCGTTCCGCCAAAGCGGGACTGCCATTCGGCCAGCCGCCGCAGATAATCGGCATAGGCTTCGTAGAAATCCTGAAAGGGCTTTTCCAGCTGGGTCAGCGCTTCGGGCGCATAGTCCAGCAACTGGCTGGAAGGCATTGCAAGGATCTTTGCGCCCACCTCGATCGCGACGGGGCAGAAACTCTTCGTCACCGGCGGCAGCGCGAAGAAATTATAGACGACCGTGTTCAGCAGCTCGCGCGCCTGGAGCCCGCCGCTGCCATAGGCGGCGGTATAGTTGCGGTCGACCGCGGCATTGGCTTCCCGAAGTATGCCCTCATGGACATGCAATATCCGGTTATACTGGATGCGGGCGGGCTCGTTCACGCCATGGCAGGACAGGGCGGCGACGTTCAGCGCCATGCGCACATGCCACAGCGCGGTATTGGCCGTCACCCCGCGATTGGGCGTCAGATATTTGCCGTCGTCACCCACTTCGGGGATGCTCATATCCTCCACTGCGCCCATGGGCGGCAGCGGCTTCACCGTCGGCACGACCGGAGGCGGCGGCGTGGGCGGCGCCTTCTTCGGGGTCGAGCAGCCCGCGACCAGCGCCAGGGCGGCCACGGACAGGATTGTCCAGACACGGCAAGAAACGGCACGCAGCGGCACCCGAATTCCCTTATGCTAAGTTGCTCGCGGAAAACTCATGGCAAAGCCTGGCGTTCCTGGCGATGTCTGCCCGGATCGGTTCATCCCTCAACCGATTCGGTTCGTCCCGATAATCGGATCGGGAGGCTTTTCAGGCGCTCCGCCGCTCCAGCGCAATCGCGGCTTCGTCCATCAACTGGGCGATGATGCCGGCCACCGGCTCCTCCTTCGTCACCATGCCGACCGACTGCCCCGCCATCAGCGACCCGCCCTCGACATCGCCGTCGATCACGGCACGGCGCAACGCCCCTGCCCAATAATGTTCGATCTGCAACTGCGCCTCGGCCATGTCGACAGAGCCGCTGTCGAGCAGGTTCGCGACCTCCCGCTGCTTGGCGGTGAAGGCTTCCGTCCCGGCATTTTTAAGCGCGCGCACCGGGATGACCGGCAGGCGCGGATCGATCTGCACGCTGGCGATCGCGTCGCGGGCGGATGCGCGGAAGAACGCCTTCTTGAAGTTGGGGTGCGCGATGCTCTCGGTGGCGCAGGCGAAACGCGTGCCCAGTTGCACGCCCGCCGCGCCCATCTCCAGATAACCCGCGATCAATTCACCGCGCCCGATCCCGCCAGCCACGAACACCGGCAGTTGCGACGCCATTTCGGGCAGGATTTCCTGCGCCAGGACGCTGGTCGACACCGGACCAATATGGCCGCCCGCCTCCATCCCCTCGATCACCAGCGCATCCACGCCCGACCGCGCCAGCTTCTTCGCCAGGCTCAGCGCCGGGGCAAAGCAGATCAGCTTCGCGCCCTTTTGCTTGATCGCCTCGATGCTGCCCTTGGGCGGCAGGCCGCCCGCCAGCACGACATGGCCAACCTCATGCCTGGCGCAGACATCGATCAATTCGAACAACTGCGGGTGCATGGTGATCAGGTTCACGCCAAATGGCCTGGACGTCAGCGCCTTCGTCCCCGCAATTTCCTTGTCGAGCAGGTCGGGCGTCATCGCCCCGCAGGCGATCACGCCAAAGCCCCCGGCGTTGGAAATCGCCGCCACCAGGTTCCGCTCCGAAACCCAGCTCATCGCTCCGCACATGATCGCCACGTCGCAGCCCAGAAATTCGGTGCCGCGAGCCATCAGGGAGGTCAATTTGGCGTTGGTCATCGTGCAAACCTTCAGAATCAAATAGCCCCTCCCTTTCAGGCGTTTCGGGTCGATCATGCCCCCGGCATGACCTGAACAGCGCGGGGCGCCGTTCACCCGAAACAGGGTTGGGGTGGGTCGGCGCGCTTAGCGCCGGTCCAGCTATGGGTCAGGGCAGAAGCTCCCCGGATCAGGTCCAGGGCCGCACCCGCCCCCAGCCCCCTCCCGCCTGCGGGAGGGGAGATAAACTGTCAAGCGACGGGCGCGTCCAGCCCATAGGCCGTGTGCAGCACGCGCACCGCCAGTTCGGTCTCGTCCTCGTCGATCAGCACCGAAACCTTGATCTCGCTGGTCGAGATGGCGAGGATGTTGATCCCACGATCGGCCAGCGACTTGAACATGGTCGACGCCACGCCCGCATGACTTTTCATGCCGACGCCCACCACGCTGATCTTCGCGACCTTCGTATCGGGGATCACGCGGTTGAAGCCGATGACGTCCTTCTGGCTTTCCAGCACGTCCAGCGCCCGCGCCAGGTCAGCGCCCGGCACGGTGAAGGTCACGTCCGTCTCGCCCTTGTCGCGGCCGACATTCTGGATGATCATGTCGACGTTGATCGCCGCGTCGGCCAGCGGGCCGAAGATGTGCGCCACGGCGCCCGGACGATCGGGCACGCGGGTAACGGTGATCTTCGCCTCATTCTTGTCATGGGCGATGCCGGTGATGAGCTGACGTTCCATCTTGTCTTCCTTGAGCTTGGCTTCCAGTTCCTCTTCGCTGACGATCAGCGTGCCGGGGAGGTCTTCCTGGGTGGGATCATCGAAGGAGGAAAGCACCTGCACGACCACGCCTTCCTTCATGGCGAGGCCGACCGAGCGGGTCTGGAGCACCTTGGCCCCGACCGAGGCCAGCTCCAGCATCTCCTCATAGGTGACGAGGTCGAGCTTGCGCGCACGCGCCACGATGCGGGGATCGGTCGTGTAGACGCCGTCCACATCGGTATAGATGTCGCAGCGATCCGCCTTCACCGCCGCAGCCACCGCAACCGCCGAAGTATCCGAACCGCCACGGCCCAGCGTGGAGATGCGGCCATCCTCCATCATGCCCTGGAAGCCCGGAATCACCGCCACGGTGCCCGAGCGCATGGACGCCAGAAGGTCGATCGTGTCGATCTCGCCTATGCGCGCCTTGGCATGCGCCTCATTGGTGCGGATGGGAAGCTGCCAGCCAAGCCAGCTACGCGCGTCCACGCCCATGGCCTTGAGCGTCATGGCGAGAAGGCCGCTCGTCACCTGCTCCCCGCTCGCGACCACCACATCATATTCGGCCGGATCGTAGAGCGGCGATGCTTCCTTGCAGAAACCCACCAGCCGGTCCGTCTCGCCCGCCATGGCGGACACGACGACCGCGACCTCATGACCCTGGTCCACGACATGCTTGACCCGCGCGGCCACGTTGCGAATTCGCTCCATCCCCGCCATGGAGGTGCCGCCGAATTTCATCACGATGCGCGCCATTTGCCTGTCGAACCTGTCTGCTGATCTGGAAAGAATGTTGCCGCCCGCATGGGCAAAACGGCGCTCCTATTAGCAGCAGCGGCGAATATGGCAAGCAAGCCGATGGTCCGGGGAACTCCGATGCCGCCCGCACATTCCTTTGCGGGACAGCTATGGAGGATGGGATGGAAGCGAACCTGTGGGCGTTCGTCACGATCGGCGGGCCGATCTTGCTGGGCGCGGTGCTGATCTTCGTCATCTTGAGCAACCGCAAGCATCGGAGCCGGGAGGAGCTTGCCCGCACCGAAGCCGCCACGCGGGACCTGCACCGCCGCCTGGATGCGGAGGACAAGGCGCTGAACGGCGAAGGTCCGCCCGTGCGGCCCTGACGCGCGAATATCATGGCGCGGGGCGGCGGATATTGATAGCTACGGCCCATGGCTATCGCGACGATCGATCCCCGTGAGGCAGCGCATTTCGGCGCAATGGCGGCTGACTGGTGGGACCCCACGGGCAGCAGCGCCATGCTGCACAAGCTCAACCCCGTGCGGCTGCGCTATATCCGTGAAGCGGCCGACTGGCACTGGCATACCGACGAACATGGCTTCCGCCCGCTCGCCGGGAAGCGCGCGCTCGATGTTGGCTGCGGCGCTGGCCTGCTGGCCGAACCGCTTGCCCGGCTGGGGGCCGCCGTCACGGCGCTCGACGCGGCGGAGGAGAATATCGCGGTCGCCCGCCTTCATGCTGATGGGCAAGGCCTGACGATAGACTATCGGACGACGCCAGTGGAGCAGCTGGATGCGGGCGAATTCGACCTCATCACCTCCATGGAGGTGGTGGAGCATGTCGCCGATCCCGCCGCCTTCGTGGCCGCGCTGGCCCGGCGCCTGTCGCCCGGCGGGCTGCTCATCATGTCCACGCCCAACCGCACCCCGCTTTCCCGCCTGGCGATGATCACGGTCGGCGAAAGCCTGGGCGGCATTCCCAGGGGGACGCATGACTGGGATCGCTTCCTGAAGCCCGATGAACTCGGCAAGCTGCTGACGGATGCGGGGCTGGAGGTCACGGACGTCACCGGCCTCTCCTTCGATCCGCGCAAGGGCTTGATCCTTTCGCCCAGCAAGGCGATCAACTATCTGCTGACCGCGCGCCATCCGCAGGGCTGACGGCGTGCGGACCGGAGCCTGGGGGCCGGAGCCTAGACCCCGGCGGCTTCCGCGCGGGCGATCAGCGCCCTTGCTTCCTCGACATGCATGCTTTCGATCATCCGCCCTTCGAAGCGTTCCGCCCCGCCGGTGGCCGCCTCTATCAGGCGGCGCGCGTCCGCCACAGCCTGCGGGTCCGGCCCGAACACCTGATTGGCGACCGTCACCTGGCTTGGGTGGATCAGCGTCTTGCCGTCAAAGCCCAGCGCATGGCCCTCCGCGCATTCCGCTTCCAGCCCGGCTTCATCGTCCAGCCGGTTGAAGACGCCGTCGAACACGGCGACCCGATGGGCGCGCGCGCTCAGGATCACGGACTGCATCGCGTGGGACAGCCCTTCCCGTCCGGCCGATGGCGGGATGCCAAGATCCTGCCTCAGGTCGTTGATGCCCAGGAACAGGCCCGCCGTCCCCTCCGCCGACGCGATGGAGGATGCGGCAAGCACCCCGACAGCGCTTTCGATCATGGCGATGACCGGCTTCTGGCAGACGCTGAACACATCCTTCACCTGCCGCATGCATTCGACCTTGGGCAGGACGACATAGTCCGCCGCCGACCGCTTGACCGCGACCATCTCCGGCCCGTGCCACGATGTTCCCTCGATATTGATGCGGATCGCTGACAGGCGGCGGCCAAAGCCTTCGTCCACGGCCTGGATGGCGTTGGCGCGCGCTTCCTCCTTCCGGTCATCGGGAACGGCGTCCTCCAGGTCCAATATCACCATGTCGCACGGCAGCGTCCGCGCCTTGGCGATGGCGCGCGGGTTCGATGCAGGCAGGAAAAGCAGCGAGCGGGCATGGCGCAGCAACATGGTCAATCTCCTGGTTCGGCCGGGCATCTTTGATGTTGGCCTTTTCCCCTCGGCGAATCCGCGTCATAGTCAAGCGCTTCTTCGGGGGGATGGAAAGATGCTGACGACATTCGCGCTGACGGTGACTCTGCTGGTGCTGTTCTACCTGGCCGTGAGCGTCAAGGTGGTGCGGCAGGGCTATCAATATACCATCGAACGCTTCGGCCGCTTCACCGAAGTCGCCCGGCCGGGCCTCAATTTCTACCCCGCCTTCTTCTATTCCGTCGGGCGCAAGATCAACATGATGGAGCAGGTTGTCGACATTCCGGGGCAGGAGATCATCACCAAGGACAATGCCATGGTGTCCGTCGATGGCGTCGTCTTCTTCCAGGTGCTGGACGCGGCCAAGGCGGCCTATGAAGTGTCCGAACTCTATGTCGCCATCATGCAGCTTGCCACGACCAACCTGCGCACCGTGATGGGTTCCATGGACTTGGACGAAACCCTGTCGAAGCGGGACGAGATCAACGCCCGGCTGCTGTCAGTGGTCGATCATGCGACCAACGCCTGGGGCATCAAGATCACCCGCGTCGAATTGAAGGACATCCGCCCGCCCGCCGACATCGTCAACGCCATGGGCCGCCAGATGAAGGCGGAGCGTGAAAAGCGCGCGCTGATCCTCGAATCCGAAGGCTTGCGCGCCTCCGAAATCCTGAAAGCCGAAGGACAGAAGCAGAGCCAGATACTGGAAGCCGAAGGCCGGCGCGAAGCCGCCTTCCGTGACGCCGAAGCCCGCGAGCGCGAGGCGGAAGCCGAAGCAAAGGCGACGCAGATGGTCTCCGAAGCGATCGCCAGCGGCAACGCGCAGGCGATCAACTATTTCGTCGCGCAGAAATATGTCGAGGCGGTGAGCCAGTTCGCCAGCTCGCCCAACGCCAAGACCATCCTCTTTCCCGTCGAGGCGACCCAGCTCATCGGCACGCTGGGCGGCATCGGCGCGCTGGCGAAGGAAGCGCTGGGCGATGGCCCGACGCCGCCCGCCCCGCCTGCGCCCCCGCGCCGGGGCCCGTTCGACCGGGGCCAGGCCTGATGGAATGGCTGACCGCGCTGGAGGATCATTGGTGGTGGCTCGTCTTCGCCGCGCTGCTGGGCATCGGCGAAGTGGTGGTGCCGGGCGTCTTCCTGATCTGGGTCGCGCTGGCGGCGGCGGTGACGGGCCTCATCGCGCTGGCGCTGCCCCTGTCCGTGCCAGTCCAGTTCCTGATCTTCGCCGGGCTCTGCCTGGTCGCGGTCTGGGGCGGGCGGCGCTGGTATGCCGCCAATCCCGTGGCGTCGCAGGACCCGCTGCTCAATGACCGCACCGCCCGCCTGATCGGCGAAACGGTCGTCGTGGTAGAAGCGATCGAAGGCGGCCACGGCCGCGTGCGGGTCGGCGACAGCGTCTGGTCCTGCCGCGGCCCCGATGCGCCAGCAGGCGCGCGCGTGCGGATCACCGGCGCGGATGCGTCAATCCTACAGGTGGAACTGGCCTGAGGAGAGCGGCTGGCGACCTCTAATCCCCCTACGCAAGACGTAGGGGGATTGGGATAGCTCCCCAATCACCAACGGAAAAAGGGGACCAGCGCCACCGCGCCAGCCCCTCCCCTGTCCAGCTTCCCGTCAATCAGCCGACGAAGGCACGCTCTATCACATAAGCGCCCGGCGCGGCGTTGGAGCCTTCGGCGAAGCCATGCTCCTCGAAATAAGCGCCGAATTGCTTGATCATTTCCATGCTGCCGCACATCATGACGCGGTCGGTTTCCGGGTTGAACCTGGCCTCGCCCGGAATGCCTTCGAACAGGGCGCCGCTTTCCACCAGCTTGTCGATCCGCACATTGTTGCGGAACGGTTCGCGGGTGACGGTGGGCACATAATGGAACTGCGCCGCCGCCTGTTCCGCCACCAGCGGGTCTTCGGCCAGCTTGCCAGTCAGCTCGTCATGGAAGGCAAGGTCGCTGACCCGGCGCACCGAATGGACGACCACGACCTGCTCGTAAAATTCATAGACGTCGGGGTCGCGCGCCAGGCTGAGGAAGGGCGCAAGGCCGGTCCCGGTGGACAGCATGAACAGCCGCTTGCCCGGCAGCAACGCGTCGGTCACCAGCGTGCCGGTGGGCTTGCGGCCAAGATAGATCTGGTCGCCCGGCTGGATCAGTTGCAGCTTGGACGTCAGCGGGCCGTCCTGCACCTTGATCGACAGGAATTCCAGTTCCTCGTCCCAGGCGGGGCTGGCGACGGAATAGGCGCGCAGCAGCGGTTTGCCATTGTCGCCCTGGAGTCCGATCATCACGAACTCGCCCGACCGGAAGCGGAAGCTCGCCGGACGGCTGATGCGGAAGCTGAACAGATGCTCGTTCCAGTGCCGCACGGACAGCACGGTTTCAACTGTCAGGGCGCCAGTCGGCTCCAGCACCGGCTTTTCGATCGTCACGTCGCTCAAAACCTTTTCTCCTGCCAAATCCAATCCGCCAGCGTCCCCGGTCAGCAAGCGCTAGTTGCGTGGCTTTCGCAATAAATGTTGGCGGGCGAATGCCTTTCCGGCACCGCGAAGGCAAGGTGAAAAAACTTTCGCGCCCGATAGCTGATGATCTTCAACGCCGCCAAATGGCTCAGGCCATGGGGCAGATATAGAGAGTGGAGCGGCGCTCCGCCATGCCGCAGGCGAAACTGACTTTCACCGGATCGCCGCGTCCCTTCGCCAGCCGCTCCCCTGCCGGGCTTCGTGAATTGCCCGCTCCCCCGGCATAGATGTTCAACAGGATCACAGCCGCAAGGGCCGCGCCCGCGCGCAGCGTAAAAGCCATGGTCACAATCCCCCGCTTAGCGCCGTACAATTGTATGGCGGCGCGGACCATAGCCGCTTTTCAGGGATGATGCAGCCCCCGATGCGAATCTTTCGCATCTAGGCGAGCAAAGAAACCCGCCTCGCCGTAGCGTCAGCCGAACAGGCCCTTGGCCAAACGGCTGAGCTCGTTGATCGGGTTGCCGTCGCCGTCACGGTCGAACAAGCCGCCGATCGCGCCCATGATCGCTTCCGGCCCGCCAAATTTGGCGAGCAGCGTCTGGAGGCCGTCAGCCGACACGCCATGCTCCGCCGCCGTTGCGGCAAGAGCGGTGACGTCCGTCTCGCCTGCCGCGATCCTGCCGCCAATCTCCGTCATCAATGCCTGCATCTGCTCCGGGGTAACGCCCAACTGTCCGGCCACCGCTTCCAGGCCGCCAACGCTGTGCAGAAGATCGTTAAACATCGCCATCCCCAAATGCTGCTCAATTCGCCGCAACATAGCACCGCCGCAGGCAGACCAAAAGGAAAAGAGCCGATGGGGTCCTTCCCCACCGGCTCCCTGCCTTGTCTCTTGACGGACTCCTCAGGCGGCGGTCAGCGCCGCCTCGCGCACCGAAGCGTCCACATGGCTTTCGAACTGGGCGAAATTGTCCACGAACTGCTTCACCAGCTTGGTCGCGGTTTCGTCATAGGCGGCCTGGTCGGCCCAGGTCGCGCGCGGATCGAGGATGGTCGAATCCACGCCCGGCACCGCCACCGGCACCTGGAACCCGAAATTGGGATCGGTGCGGAATTCGGCATCGTTCAGGCTGCCGTCCAGCGCCGCATTGAGCAGCGCGCGCGTGACCTTGATCGGCATGCGCTTGCCGACGCCATATTTACCGCCCGTCCAGCCGGTGTTCACCAGCCAGCAGGTGACGACGCCCTTGTTGATCCGGTCCTTGAGCAGATTGCCGTAGACCGAAGGGTGACGCGGCATGAAGGGCGCGCCGAAGCAGGTGGAGAAGGTCGCCGATGGCTCCGTGACGCCGATCTCGGTGCCCGCCACGCGCGCGGTGTAGCCCGACAGGAAATGGTACATGGCCTGATCCGGCGTCAGCCGCGCGATCGGCGGCAGCACGCCATAGGCGTCGGCGGTCAGGAAGATGATGTTCTTGGGCACCGGACCCAGATTCTTTTCCGACGCATTGGGAATGAAGTCGATCGGGTAGGAGCCACGGCTGTTTTCCGCCAGGCTGTTGTCGTCCAGGTCGATCTCGCGCGTATCCTCGTCGATGACGACATTTTCCAGCACCGTGCCGAACCGCTTGGTGGTGGCGAAGATCTCCGGCTCGGCCTCGGCCGACAGGTTGATCATCTTGGCATAGCAGCCGCCTTCGAAGTTGAAGACCGCCGTGTCCGACCAGCCATGCTCGTCGTCGCCGATCAGGGTGCGGCTGGCATCGGCCGACAGGGTCGTCTTGCCCGTGCCCGACAGGCCGAAGAAGACCGCCGTGTCGCCGTTCGCGCCGATATTGGCCGAACAGTGCATCGGCATCACGCCCTTGGTGGGCAGCAGATAGTTGAGGATGCCGAACACCGACTTCTTCATCTCGCCCGCATAGCGCGTGCCGCCGATCAGGATCAGCTTCTCGGTGAAATTGACCGCGATCACCGTTTCGCTGCGGGTGCCGTGGCGCGCAGGGTCCGCCTGGAATGTCGGCAGGTCGATGATCGTATATTCAGGCGTGAAGCCCGTCAGTTCCTCAGCGCCCGGCCGCACCAGCAGCGTGCGGATGAACAGGTTGTGCCAGGCCAGTTCGTTGATGACGCGCACATTGACGCGATATTCGGGCTGCGATCCGCCGAACAGGTCGGCGACATACAGCTTGTCCTTTTCGCCCAGCGCCTTGAAGAAGTCGGCCTTCAGCGCGGCGAAATGTTCCGGCGTCATCGGCACATTGGTTTTGCCCCACCAGATGGTGGATTCGGTTTCCGCATCCCTGACGATGAACTTGTCATTGGCCGAACGGCCCGTATGCTTGCCCGTCTTGACGACCAGCGGGCCGTCCTTCGCCAGCACGCCTTCGCCATTGACGATCGCGGCTTCGACCAGCGGCGCGGTGCCCAAATTCCAGAACTGCACAGCATTGGTGGTAATGCCCTGATGATCCAGGGTAGTAGAGGATTTGGCCTGCACGCCTTAACTCCTGATGTCAAAACTCTCAGATCGCGAACAACGACCGCTTGCGACCGATCCGCCCCTCAGCGCCACATCCTTGAACGTGCGGCGTCATTTATTGCAGACGGTTGGCGGCATAGCCTTTTTGAGGGCCCAGCGTCAAACCCCCGGCGGCCTTGCTTTGCGGCGATTTTCTCTGCTCGTCGCGCGGGGGCAAGCGCCTACCCCTTTCTTGCGGGGGGAGCGGCCATGGTCTAACGCAGCATTGCGGGCCTGCCAGGCCTGCCAGGGATTAGCGGACGATCGACGGGACGAAGCATGAGCGCAACCATCGCCCTTGTGGATGATGACAAGAATATCCTGACATCCGTGTCCATCGCCTTGCAGAGCGAAGGCTTCATGACGCGCCTTTATTCCGACCCGGACGCGGCGCTCAAGGCGCTGGTGGACAATCCGGCCGACCTTGCCGTGTTCGACATCAAGATGCCGGGCATGGACGGGCTGGAACTGCTCCGCCGCCTGCGGGAAAAGAGCCAGATGCCCGTCATCTTCCTGACGTCGAAGGCCGATGAGCTGGACGAGGCGCTGGGGCTGGCGATGGGCGCGGACGACTATATCTCCAAGCCCTTTTCGCAGCGGCTGCTGATCGCGCGCATCCGCGCCATATTGCGCCGGGCCGAAGTCAGCCGGGCGGTCGAAACGCCCGGCGAGCCGGTATCCGAACCGATCGTGCGCGGGCGGCTGGAAATGGACCCGGCCCGGCATCGCGTGAAGTGGCTCGGCCGCGACGTCACGCTGACCGTCACCGAATTCCTCATACTCGAAACGCTGGCGACGCGCCCCGGCGTGGTCAAGAACCGCAACCAGTTGATGGATGCCGCCTATCAGGATGACGTTTATGTCGACGACCGCACCATCGACAGCCACATCAAGCGCCTCCGCCGCAAATTCCGCGAGGTCGACCCCGAATTCAACGCAATCGACACCCTCTATGGCGCCGGATACCGTTTCTCTGAAGAATGATCTCCGGGGGGGCGGAGGGTTGCGCTGGTCCGGGCGGATCAGCCTGACCCCGCGCATCCTGGCGGTCAACGTCTTCGCCCTCGCGCTGCTGGCGGGCGGCTTCTTCTATCTGGACAGCTATCGCACACGGATCGTCGATGCGCGGCTCCAGCAATCGGCGCGCGAACTCAAGCTGCTCGCACTGGGCCTGGAAAATGCGCCCGCCGACCGCCATGACGCGCTGATCGCCGCCTATGCGCGGCAGACCAGGGACCGCGTCCGCCGCTATGCCCCGGACGGCAGGGTGATCGCCGACAGCTTCACCATGGACGCCCCGCGCTACCGCCTGCGCACGCCCGACGAAGAGGAATGGAAGCGCCATGTCGCCCGCTTCCTCGACCGGGTCGTGGACCGCGTCGTATCCGCCGACAGCCCGCCCAGCTTCGAGGAACCGGCGGTGGACCGGGCCGAAGCCTGGCCCGAACTGATGCTGGCGCGCAAGACGGGCAAGCCCCAGGCGATGAACCGCTATGCGCCCGACCGCACTTTCATGATATCGGCGGCGGCAAGCGTGAAGGACGGGACCAGCCTGCTCGCCACCGAAAATGCGCGCGACATCACCCGCACCGTGCGGGCGGAGCGGCTGCGGCTGGGCATCGTCATCGCCGCCGCCGTGCTGGCGTCCGTGCTGCTCTCGCTGTTCCTCGCCCGCACCATCGTCCAGCCGCTCCAGCGCCTCGCCCGCGCCGCCGTGCGCGTCCGGCTGGGGCGCGCGCGCGAAGTCACCGTTCCGCGCCTGCCCGACCGCCGGGACGAAATCGGCATGCTCGCCCGCGCCCTGTCGGACATGAGCCACGCCCTGCGGCAGCGCATCGACGCCACCGACGCCTTCGCCGCCGATGTCAGCCATGAACTCAAGAATCCCATCGCCTCGCTGCGGTCTGCCCTCGATGCGCTGGACCGGGTCGACCGGCCGGACCTGCGCGCTCAGTTGATGGCGATCGCGCAAGACGATGTGCGCCGCCTCGACCGGCTGGTGACCGACATTGCCGAAGCCTCGCGGATCGATGCCCAGCTCTCCCGCACCCGCTTCGAACCGATCGACCTTGGCCTGCTGATCGAACGCATGGTCGTCGCGCGCGAGGCCCGGGGCGTCCCGCGCGGCGTGCGCCTGGCCTTCGCCCGCCCGCGCAAGGATGTCGCCGTGGTCCTGGGCGAGGAACAGCGGCTGATGCGCGTGCTCGACAATCTGATCGACAACGCCATCTCCTTCTCCCCCGACGGCGGGCTGGTGCAGATCGTCGCGACCGTCGCCGACAATGAAGTGCTGGTGAGCGTCGAGGATGAAGGCCCCGGCGTGCCGGAGTCGCAGCGCGAGCATGTCTTCCGCCGCTTCCACAGCGTCCGCCCGGAAAATGAGGCGTTCGGCAAGCATTCGGGGCTGGGCCTCGCCATCGCCCGTTCCATCGTGGAGGGGCATCAGGGCAAGATCAGCATCGCCGACCGCGAGGATAATCAGAGCGGCGCCTGCTTCATGCTCCGCCTGCCCATGGCCGTGGAACGCGACCCCGGCATTGTGTCGGAATAGGACAGACCCGGCTTTCCCATCAAATCGATTCCCACCGCCCTGAACTGGGTCTATGAAGGGGTGGAGCGATATGACGCGGCAACAATCATCCGAAACCCTGCACGCAAGCAGCGTCTCCATCGGCGGACGCGCGGTGCTGCTGTCCGGCCCCAGCGGCGCGGGCAAGTCCGACCTTGCGCTGCGCCTGATCGACAGGGGCGCCACGCTGATCAGCGACGATTATACGGTGGTCACATGGGCGGACGGGCGGCTGGAGGCCAGCGCCCCCGCCACCATCGCGGGCAGGATGGAGGTGCGCGGCATCGGCCTTGTCGACATGCCATGCGTCAAATCCGCGCGCGTCGCCCTGATCATCGACCTTGGCCAGCATGTGGAGCGCATGCCCGCCGATCCTGAAATGCGGTCCGTCGCGGGCGCGCAGGTGCCGGTGATCAGGCTCGCGGGGCTGGAGCCATCCGCGCCGGTGAAGGTCGAACTCGCGCTCAGGATGGCGGGGCTGGCATGAACGCTCCGCCCCCCAAGACAATCCTTCTCGTGTCGGGCCTTTCGGGCGCGGGCAAGACGACCGCGCTCAAGACGCTGGAGGATATGGGGTGGGAAGTGGTGGACAATCTTCCCCTGCTGCTGCTGGAACGGCTGCTCGACACGCCCGTGCCCGCTGGCCATGGGGAGCTTGACGACCGGCCGCTGGCGATCGGCATCGACGCGCGCACCCGCGGCTTCAACGCCAACGCCATCGTCCAGCGGATCAAGGCGCTGCGCTCCCGTCACGGCCATGACATCGAAACGCTGTTTCTCGACTGTTCCGACATGGAACTGGAGCGGCGCTTCGCCGAAACGCGCCGCCGCCACCCGCTGGCGTCCGACCGGCCCGCCGCCCACGGCCTCGCGCGCGAGCGTGAACTGACGGAGCCGATGCGCCGCTGGGCGACCCATGTGATCGACACCACCAGCCTCACCAGCAACGGGCTGCAACAGGAAATCCGCAACCGCTTTTCCCGCGACGGCCTGTCCGCGCCGGTGCTGACGATCATGTCCTTCGGCTTTTCGCGCGGCGTGCCCCTGAACGCTGATCTGATGTTCGACATGCGCTTCCTGCGCAATCCGCATTGGGACGATGAGCTGCGGCCCAGGACCGGGCTCGACCCCGCAGTCGCCGCCTATATCGCCGAAGATCCGGCTTATGAGGACTCCGTCCGCCGGATAGAGGAGCTTCTGGCGATGCTCCTGCCGCGCTATGCGGACAGCGGCAAAAGCTATGTCACCGTCGCGTTCGGCTGCACCGGCGGACGGCATCGTTCGGTGCATGTTGCCGACCGTGTCGCCAAATACTTGCAACATGCGGGCTTTTCGCCCACGATCTCGCACCGCAATATGGAATCAGCGCCCCAGGACGCCCTGGAGAAGCGCAGACCGGGAGGCCCGAAAGCTCAATCATGAAAAAAGTGGGCCTCGTAACTCAATGATCGGACTCGTACTCGTCACTCATGGATCGCTGGCGACCGAATTTGTCGTGGCCATGGAGCATGTGGTCGGCCCGCAGCAGCAGATCGAAACCATCTGCATCGGCCCGGAAGATGATATGGAGGTGCGCCGCGCCGACATTGCCTCGGCGGTGGAGCGGGTGAATGACGGATCGGGCGTCATCCTGCTGACTGACCTGTTCGGCGGCACGCCCTCCAACCTCGCCATATCGCTGCTCAAGGCGGGCGAGATCGAAGTGATCGCGGGCATCAACCTGCCCATGCTCATCCGCCTGGAAAGCGCGCGCAAGGTCATGGACGTGCGCCAGGCAGTCGCCGCCGCCCGCGAAGCCGGGCAGAAATATATCAGCGTCGCATCGGAATTGTTGGGCAGCACCACATGAGCGAAATCAGCCGGGAAGTCCTGATCAGCAACAAGCGCGGTCTGCACGCGCGGGCAAGCGCCAAGTTCGTGACGCTCGCCAGCGGCCTTCCCGCGCAGATCACCGTGCGCAAGGACGGCAGCGAGGTGACGGGCACGTCCATCATGGGCCTGATGATGCTGGGCGCGGCGCTGGGGGATTCCATCACCATCAGCGCCACTGGTCCCGAAGCGGCGGAATCGCTGGGCAAGCTGGTCATGCTGGTCGAAGACAAGTTCGGCGAAGAATAGCTCTTTCTCGCGCCGCCCCGGCCCGATAGAGAGGCCGCCTCGTCCCAAGGAGGAAAGCAGGCGCAGTGGCACGCGAGATCACCGGATTTTCCAACCCGCTGGTGAAGCGTGTCCGATCCCTGCGCGAAAAGAAATTCCGCAAGGCCGAAGGGCTGTTCCTGGCGGAAGGGCTGCGCATTCTCACCGAAGCGCGGGAAGAAGGCGTGCTGCCCGAAATGCTGTTCCACGCAGGGTCCAGCCATCCCCTCGCCGCCGATCTGATCGCCGCGATGGAGGCGGCGGGCGGCGACGTCATCGAAACCACGCCGGACATTCTGTCGAAAATATCGGGCAAGGATAATCCCCAGGCGGTCGTGGGCGTCTATCGCGACCGGCTGACCCCCCTTGATAAGCTGGACCGGACCAAAGCCGGCATATGGATCGTCGCCCAATCGCTGCGCGACCCCGGAAATCTCGGCACCATCCTGCGCACGGGCGATGCCGTGGGCGCGGGCGGCCTCATCCTGATCGACGATTGCGTCGATCCCTTTTCCGTCGAGTCCGTGCGCGCATCCATGGGCGCGCTCTTCACCCAGTCCATCACCCAGGCCCGCTGGGGCGAATTCATGCACTGGCTGCGGCAGGGGCCGGGCGAACTGATCGGCACCAGCCTCAAGGCGACTCAGGATTATCAGGAGCCGCGCTATGCCAGCCCCTCCTTCCTGCTGGTCGGGAACGAGGCGCAAGGACTGCCGGAAGCCTATGAGGCGGAATGCGACCAGCTTGTGAAGATGCCGATGCTGGGCAAGGCCGACAGCCTCAACGCCGCCGTCGCCTGCGCGGTGATGGCCTATGAACTGCTGAACCAGAAGCGAGCGAAGCGATAGAGCAAGGCCGGTCATCCTCATCCGTTCGGGCTGATCCTGTCGAAGCCCCTCTCTTTTCCTTGAAAAGGACGGCCCTTGCGGCGAGCGGCGGATAAGGCGGCCTGACGGATTTTCAGGGGGGAAGAAGAGGACGATGGCTAACGAAGGTATCGGAGCGATGCTGCGCCACAAGCGGGTGCTGGCGGCCAGCCTGATCGGCACGGCGGTCGAATTCTACGATTTCTACATCTATGCGACCGCCGCCAGCCTGGTGTTCGGCCCCCTCTTCTTCCCGGCCTCATCCCCCTCGGCCCAGTTGCTGGCGGCCTATGGCTCCCTTGCCCTCGCTTTCTTCGCGCGGCCGTTGGGCGCGGCGGTGTTCGGCCATTATGGCGACCGCATCGGACGCAAGGCGACGCTGGTCACCTCGCTCATGCTGATGGGCGGGTCGACGCTCGCCATCGGATTCCTGCCGACCTATCAGATGATCGGCTGGTGGGCGCCGCTGATCCTGTGCATCCTGCGCTTTGGCCAGGGCTTCGGCCTTGGCGGCGAATGGGGCGGCGCGGCGCTGCTGGCGGTGGAAAACGCCCCGCCCGGCTGGCGCGCGCGCTTCGGCATGTTCCCGCAGCTTGGCGCGCCCGTCGGCTTCCTGGCCGCTAATGGACTGTTCCTGATTCTCGGCATGTTCCTGACGGACGAGGATTTCTTCGCCTGGGGCTGGCGCCTGCCCTTCCTTGGCAGCGCGGTGCTGGTCTTCCTGGGCCTCTGGGTCCGGCTCAAGCTCACCGAAACGCCGGAATTCGCCGCCGCCCAGGCCGAAGCGCCCCCACCCGCCTTGCCGCTCGCCACATTGCTCTCCAGCCATCTGGGCGCGGCGATCGCGGGCACCTTCGCCGTGGTCGCCTGTTTCGCCGTCTATTATATCGCCACCGCCTTCGCGCTCGGCTACGGCACCACCACGCTCAAGATCGACCGGGAAATCTTCCTCGCGATCCAGCTTGGCGCGATCCTGTTCATGGCGATCAGCATCGTCATCGCAGGCTGGTGGTCGGACAAGACCAGCCCCACCCGCGTGCTGGTGGCGGGCTGCATCGGCACCGTGCTGATGGGCGTCATCTTCGGTCCCGCCATGGGCACCGGGCAGTTGCTGCCGATCTTCCTGATCCTCAGCCTCGCCCTGTTCCTGATGGGCTTCGTCTACGGGCCGCTGGGCGCCTATCTCCCCCACCTCTTCCCGGTCCAGTTGCGCTATACCGGCGCGTCCTTCGCCTTCAACCTCGGCGGCATCATCGGCGGCGCGCTCGCCCCGATCGTCGCGACCTGGCTCATCCAGGTGCAGGGCGTGGCGCTCGTCGGCCTCTATATGTCGGCGGCGGCGGCGATCAGCCTCGCAGGCCTCTGGTTCACAAGCCGCAACCCCACCTGAAATCCTCCCCATTTTTGATGGGGAGGGGGACCATGCAAAACATGGTGGAGGTGAAAATCTACAGCCTCGCCATATCTCCTCCACCCTTGCAGCCTGCGCCAAATAGCGCGACACGCACAGCGATGACCACCCTGCCCATCCATGCCGTGCTGCCCGATCTGCTCGCCAGCTTGCGCCTGGGCAGCAATGCCGTGCTGGTCGCGCCGCCCGGCGCGGGCAAGACGACGGCGGTCGCGCCCGCCCTGCTCGACCAGCCATGGTGCACGGGTCAGGTGCTGCTGCTGTCCCCGCGCAGGCTGGCGGCGCGCGCTGCCGCCGAACGCATCGCCGAACTGATGGGCGAGCAGCCGGGCGGGACCGTGGGATACGCCACGCGGATGGATTCCAAAGTTTCGGCCCGCACCCGCTTATTGGTGCTGACCGAAGGCATCTTCGTGCGGCGGATTCAGGATGACCCGGAACTGTCCGGCATATCGGCCGTGCTGTTCGACGAAGTGCATGAGCGCAGCCTGGACAGCGATTTCGGGCTGGCGCTCGCTCTGGATGCGCAGGCGGCATTGCGGCCGGACCTGCGCATCGTGCCGATGTCGGCGACGCTGGACGGCGCGCGCTTCGCCCAATTGCTGGACGGTGCGCCGGTGATCGAAAGCGAGGGCCGCATCCAGCCGCTCGAACTGCGCCATGCCGGGCGTTCGGCGGAAAAGCGGATCGAGGATGACATGGCCGCCACGATCCGCCGTGCGCTCAGGGAGGAAGCGGAGGGCGACATCCTCGCCTTCCTGCCCGGCGTGGCGGAGATCGAGCGCACGGCCGATCGGGTCGAGGGCGAGGACATTGAAATCCACAAGCTGCACGGCAGTCTGGACCCCGCCGCCCAGCGCGCCGCCATCCGTCCCTCGCGGGAGGGACGGCGCAAGCTGATACTGGCGACCTCCATCGCGGAAACCAGCCTGACCATCGACGGGGTGCGGATCGTCATCGATTCGGGGCTGGCGCGGCGGCCGCGCTATGACCGGGCGGCGGGCGTCACCCGGCTGCTGACCGAACGGGCTAGCCAGGCGGCGGCGACGCA
>NZ_ATHO01000086.1 GCF_000445065.1 Sphingobium quisquiliarum P25
TGCTCCCACTGACTTCATCAATTTGAGTCACTTTCTCCTTGTAGGGAATAAATAATTCTTTCTTTTGTGATTCGTTCTCTTCATATAAATAGAAACAGTAAACATGGTTTTCCTTTTTTGTAAAAGCAACTTGGTCTAAAAAATAAGGAGCGGTAATTCTCGTACCATAAACTGCCTCACCATATTTCTTTAGCCATTCTCCCATTTCTTTGATCCTATTAATAGCATTCTTCGCAATTCTTCCATCAGGTTGAGGTGCAACGTTTAGGGCAAGATTACCGCCTTTCGCAATAATTTCGATAAAAAGATGGATTAATTGGCGTGTGGGTTTATAATCGTCTTCATAGCGAAAGGAAAAGCCCGTTCCCATTGAAATACAGCTCTCCCACGGAACTTGCAGGGGTTGATCTGGAACAGTTTGCTCAGGAGTTAAGATATTCTCGTATGGCCCGCCAACTGTACGGTCAACAGTTAATAGCCAAGGTTGCTTTTCTCGCATCCTTGTAACGATCTCTTCA
>NZ_ATHO01000087.1 GCF_000445065.1 Sphingobium quisquiliarum P25
TGGCCTTCCCAGGCCTCGCAGGATTTAGCGTCCGGCCCAGTGGCTGACCCTCCCATGTCATGGAAGGTCGATATGTGTCTCGCTCGCCGCTCACAGTTGCAGGGACAGCCGCGGATTTGGACGCCCTAAAAGGAAAGGACATCCGCACCGCATTCCCATTCAAGCCCCCTTCGGGGCACCGGCGCGATCAATGAAGACCGCCCTTGGGGCGGGCCTTCGCCGATGTGCATAGAGCGGCCTGCGGCAAAAAGGAAGCGGGCGGATGGAAACGCCGAATGAAATAAAATGGTAATATTATCGTCACGCGATAGTCACTGAACTGACATAGCGGCGCCACCCATGAGAAGGGATCAAGCAATGAAAGCCAGCCGTTGGGCGATCGCGATCGCGATGCTCCAGATCAGCGCCCCGTCATGGGCGAACGCCCAGACGATCAGCCAGGCCGAAGCCGAACAGCTGCGCGCGCAGATCGCCACGTTAAAGGCTCAGGTGGAGATGCTGGAGGCCCGGCTCGATTCCGCAGCGCCCGCCGCAGCTTCGGGTTCCGCCCCGGCCGCCACGCCCAAGGCGCTGGCGGCTGCGTCCAAGCCTGAGGACAAGGCCAAGCCGGAAACGGACATCAGTTGGAAGGGCAGCCCCGTTTTCGCCAGCGACGACGCCAAGTTCAAGGTGAAGGGCCGGATCCAATATGACGCCGGTCTGCTGATGGCGCCGGAAAGCGTATCGGATCGCGCCAAAGGCTATTCGAACGAGCTTCGCCGCCTGCGGCTGGGGGCCGAAGGGCAATTGGGCGCGGGCTTTGGATACAAGCTTGAGGTCGAACTGTCGGACAACAGCGTCGATCTGGTCGACACGTTCATCACCTATGAAAAGGGCAAGTGGCTGATCACGCTGGGCAATCATAACCAGTTTCAGTCGCTGGACGAACTGATCGGCGACACCACGGGATCAGTGATGGAGCGCGCCGCCTTCACCGACGCCTTCAACTTCGAACGCCGCATCGGCCTGTCTGCGCAATATAAGTCGGGCATTCTGCTGGCCCAGCTAGGCCTGTTTTCGGACAGCGCCGATTCGCTGACCAATGACGAGGATGGCGACGAGAATGACAGCTACAGCGTCGACGGACGGATCGTGCTTGCGCCGCGCATCGGCAAGATTCAGCTGCATTTCGGCGCGTCCGGCCATTGGCGGGACCTCAACCGTCTGTCGGATGAGCCGCTGCGCTACCGCCAGCGCCCCTATCTGCACACGGTCAACACGCGTTTCCTCGCGACGCCAGCAATCGATGCTACGGGCGAAAGCCATTATGGGCTGGAACTCGCGGGGACACGCGGGCCGCTCTATTGGGCCGGTGAAACGCACTGGCTGCGGACGAAGCGGCCCGGCCTTTCGGACCCGACATTCTTCGGCGGCTATGCCGAGGTCGGCTATTTCCTGACCGGCGAGACACGCGCCTACAAGAACGGCATTTTCGGCAGCACCAAGCCCAGGCAAGCCTTTGGCGACGGTGGGATGGGCGCGCTGCAACTCACCGCGCGCTATGACTATCTGGACTTGAATGACAAGGATATCGTGGGCGGCACCCAAAATGCCTGGATTTTGGGCCTGGTATGGACGCCGATCGAATATCTGCGCTTCAACCTCAACTACGCCCATCTGCGCTACACCGATGCGGCCATTCCGGCGGGCACCGACCGCGATTACAGCGCAAATGTCGTGGGCTGGCGCGCCGAACTGGACTTCTGATCCAGCGGGGCATGGCCGGGCAAGGCCCGTACCCCGCATCTAGCCGCTTGCGGCGTCAGCCCGTCCGCATTATCAGCAGCGCCGCGACAGGTTCCCCATCAAGGGGGATGAAAAGGGAAGTCGGGTCAAAGCCCGCGCTGCCCCTGCAACTGTAAGCGGAGAGCGAACGGCCATCATGCCATTGGAACCCCTCAGGGGCTTTCCGAGAAGGCGGCCGGACGCACCGACCCGCGAGCCAGGAGACCTGCCTGCCGCAGTCGTTCTTCGACCGGACAGGGTGCGCCGGGCGAACGGGGATATCCCTCGCTGAGCGACAGCCATCGCCTTGCCGGTGCGGCCGTGCAGGACGCGTATCGCTGTGCGCCCCTGCTTCGTCCGTCCGCAAGGCTGTTTGCGGTCGAAGCGGGGAGCCGGGAATGACGATCCATGATGTGATGCGGGGGCGCGGCTGATGCTGCGCCGGGTTGAGGCCGGGGCGGCGGTGGTGGTCTGTTCGACCTGCCGCCTGTCCGCCGGCCAAAGGGAAGATGGGGCAGGGCGGCGCGGCGGCGCTTTGCTGGCGCAGGCGCTGCGTTCCATACAGGCAAGCGACAGCAGTTATGCCGCCGTGGAAGTCCAGGAAATGCCCTGCCTCTTCGCCTGCCAGCGCCACTGCACGGTGCATCTGCGCGCGCCTGGCAAGGTGGGCTATGTGCTGGGGGACTTCACGCCGGATGAAGAAGCCGCGCGGGCGATACTCGACTATGCCATCCGCCATGCCGCCAGCGACGAAGGCGTGGTGCGCTATGCCGACTGGCCGCAAGGGGTGAAGGGCCACTTCATCGTGCGGACCCCGCCTGAGGGCTTTGTCTGCACATGACCCGTTTTCGCGATCGCGCGGCATTCGACCGGGCGCTGGCGGCCTTGCCCGGTCCCGACATGCTGGCGAGGGAGGCGGCCGCGAGCCGTCAGGCGTCGCTGACGAAGCCTGCGGGCTCATTGGGACGGCTGGAGGAGATCGCGCTGTTTATGGCGGGATGGCAGGGGCGCGAACGGCCACGCGCAGAGCGCATCCGTGCCGCTCTGTTCGCTGGCAACCACGGCGTTGCGGCGCGCGGGGTGAGCGCCTTTCCGCCGGAAGTGACATCCCAGATGGTCGCGAATTTCCACAATGGCGGCGCGGCGATCAATGCGCTCGCCGCCGCGTGCGGGACGGAACTGATGATCGTGCCGATCGATCTGGACCGGCCGACTGCTGATATTTGCGACGGCCCGGCGATGGCCGAAGCGGAATGCCTGGCGGCGATAAATGCCGGTGCGGCGGCGGTGCGGCCAGACATCGACCTGCTGCTGCTGGGCGAGATGGGCATCGGCAACACGACGCCAGCCGCCGCCATTTGCGCGCAGGTACTGGGCGGGGAAGCCAAGCAATGGGCAGGCCGGGGCACCGGACTCGATGCGCGCGGGCTGGAGCGCAAGCAGGAGGCGGTGCGCCGCGCGCTGGCGCTTCATGGGGAAGCATGCAGCGGCGCGTTCGAAACGCTGCGCCGCCTTGGCGGTCGGGAAATCGCCGCCATCGCGGGCGCGGTGCTGGCGGCGCGGATGGATCATGTGCCGGTGCTGCTGGACGGCTTCATCTGCGGCGCGGCGGTCGTGCCCCTCGCGCGCGACAATGCAGAAATCACCGGCCATTGCCTTGCCGCTCATTGTTCGGCCGAAGCAGGGCATGCCCGGCTGCTCGAAGCATTGGGTTTCGATCCGCTGCTGCGGCTGGACATGCGGCTGGGCGAAGCGAGCGGCGCTGCGGTGGCGGCGCAGATCGTCCGGTCCGCCCTTGCCGCGCATGCGGGCATGGCGACCTTCGCCGAAGCGGCCGTTGCTGGCGGCCTATGACGGGCATCACGCTCCACCTGATGCGGCACGGGATAACCGGGATGACGGGCCGGCTGCTGGGACATCATGATGCGCCGCCGCACCCGGATGGCGTCGCGCTCTGCGTCGATCGTGCGCGCCCTATCGACTGCGGCCGCATCCTGACGTCCGATCTGTCGCGGGCGCGCATTCCCGCTGAATTCATCGCCGCCGAAAAGCAGGCGGCTCTCCACGTCGATCCGCGCTGGCGGGAACTGGACTTCGGCGCGTGGGATTGCGCCGATGCGGCCGATCTTCCCACCGGGGCGCTCACCGATTTCTGGGCCGACCCGGATGGCAGCCCGCCGCCGGGCGGGGAGTGCTGGTCAAGCCTGTGTGCGCGGGTCAGCGCGGCCTTGGGCGAGATCGACGCCCCGGCACTGGTCCTTACCCATGCGGGCGCGATGCGGGCTGCGCTTTCGGTGCTGTGCGGGCTGGATCATCGCCAGGTCTGGACCTTCGACCTTCCCCATGGCGCACTGTTGAGCCTCCGGCTTTGGCCGGACGGATCGGGGGCGCAGATCACGGGCCTTGCGGCATGAGGCGGCTGGTGCTGGCGATGCAGCTGATGACCCGCCTGCCGTTGCCGCAGGTCAAGGCGGATGAGCAGGATTTCGCCGCCGCCATCCGCTGGTTCCCCGCAGCGGGGATCGTGGTGGGCGCCTGCATCGCTGGCGGCCTTTCGCTGGGCGGCAGGGTCGATCCGTGGGCAGGGGCGCTGCTGGCGCTGCTGCTGTGGGCAGGCGTGACCGGGGCGCTGCATCTGGATGGCCTTGCCGACATCGCCGATGCGGCGGGCGCGGCGCATGGCGACAAGACGCGGCTTTCCCTGGTGCTTGCCGATCCGCATGTCGGCAGCTTCGGCGTCGTGGCGGTGGTGTTGCAATTGCTGACGAAGCTGGTGCTTTTGCGGATGAGCGTTGGTTCTTTCCCGGCCTGGTGGCTGATCGGCGTCGCCATGATTGCGCGAATGGGACCACTCTTCTGGGCGCGCTGGCTCCCGCCGCTGCATGAAGGACTGGCGAGCCGGTTTCGCGGCCGTGTCACACCAATGCACCTGCTGGGATGGAGCGCGCTGGCCTTGGCGCTCGGCTGGTGGATGCCCGGCCTGCTGATGGCTGCGGCGCTGATCCCCTTATGGACATGGTGGCTGCGCGCGCGGGTCGGCGGCATTTCCGGCGACGGGCATGGCGCGGGGATAGAGATTATGGAGAGCGCCCTGCTGGCGGCGCTGATCGTCGCGCGATGAGCGACGCTTTTCATTGGCATGGCGGCAGGCTGGACGCGGCGCGGGCGCACTATGGCGGCGGCGCGGAAGCGTGGATGGACCTGTCCACCGGCATCAACCCCGTCCCATGGCCCGGCGCGTCCACGATCAAGGTGGACTGGCGATCCTTGCCCGATCCGTCCGCCCTGGCGGAACTGGAGGATGCCGCCGCTGCGCATTTCGGCCTTGCTTCCGCGCATGTCTGCGCCGTGCCGGGCAGCGAGACCGGGTTGCGGATGATGGGGCAGTTGCTGGACGGGCCCGCCTGTTACCTGACGCCCGGTTATCGCACCCATGGCGCAGCCTTCGCGCAGGCGGCGCCGGTGACTGATCCCGGTCAGGCGCCCGCTGGCGCGATCATGCTGCTCGCCAATCCCAACAATCCCGATGGGCGCATCCATATGCGCGAGCAGTTGCGGGTGTGGGAGGATCGTGCGCAATGGCTGATCGTCGACGAAGCCTTCGCCGATTGCATGCCGCATATCAGCGTCGCATCCCAGATTGGGGACGGACGCAAGCTGATCGTGCTGCGATCCTTCGGCAAGTTTTTCGGGCTGGCGGGCGTCAGGCTCGGCTTCATCCTTGGCCCTGCGCACATCATCGCCGCTTGCCGCAGGATGCTGGGCGACTGGCCGGTTTCAGCAGCGGCGATCGCCTTTGGCAGTGCTGCCTATCGCGATCGGACGTGGATCGATGCCGCCATAGACGCATTGGGCGAACGCGCGAGGCAGATGGACAGGCTGCTCGCCCGCCACGGTCTGGAAGCGAAAGGGCATTGTCCGCTTTTCCGCCTGATCGAGCATGACGATGCGCCGCAGGTCTTCGATCGCCTCGCCCGCCGCTCGATCCTTACCCGGCCGTTCGAATATCGGCCAGACTGGCTCCGCTTCGGCCTGCCAGCAGATGACGCCGCGATGGAAAGGCTGGACAGGGCGCTTGCCGATGGTTGAGCCGGTCGCCTTGGGAGCGCTGGGTCTTGATGCGGCACTGGGCTGGCCCGCCCGCGTGCATGCGCGCATCGGCCATCCCGTGGGCGGCTTCGCGCGGATCATCGCCTTTTGCGAGCGGCGTTGGAACAGCCGTCATTTCAGCAATTATGTGCGGCGGGCAGGCGGCATCGCGACCGTGCTGCTGTTGCTGGCAGCCGCCGTGGGATGCAGCTATGCCGCCGAGAAACTGATCCGGTGGAGCCTGGGGCAGTGGGCCTGGACGGGCATGGCGTTCGCTGCATGGCCCGCGCTGGCGCAGCGCAGCCTCTATCAGCATGTGCTGGCGGTCGCACGGGAACTGGACGCTGGCAGATTGAGCGAGGCGCGCCGCGCTGTCGGCTGGATCGTCGGCCGCGACACGGCCAGCCTCGACGAAGCGGGGGTAGCGCGCGCGGCGGTGGAGAGCCTCGCCGAAAGCTTCTGCGACGGCGTAACCGCGCCCCTTTTCTGGCTGCTGCTGGGCGGCTTGCCGGGCATCTGGGCTTATAAGGCGGTGAATACGGCCGACAGCCTGATCGGTCATCGGGAGGAGCCCTATGGTCCATTCGGATGGGCGGCCGCCCGGCTGGACGACGTCATGAACCTTGTGCCTGCGCGGCTGGCGGCGCTGCTTATCTGCCTCGCGGCTCAGGGGGGATGGCGGGTGATGTGGCGCGACCATGGGCGGCATGCCTCCCCCAATGCGGGCTGGCCGGAAGCCGCGATGGCGGGCGCGCTGGACGTGCGCCTGGGCGGTCCGCTCCGCTATGATGGCGTGCTGAACGACAAGCCATGGATTGGCGAAGGCGGACGCCACATCCGTGCGGCAGATGTGCGCCGCGCGATGCGCATTTTCCTGCGCGCCTGCGCCTTGCTTTGGGTGCTGGCGGCATTATGGGAGTTGAGCCCGTGAACCATGCCCGTCATCTGCTGGTGCTGGGCGGCGCGCGATCGGGCAAGAGCCGCTATGCGCAGGGGCGGTGCGAAGCCATTTCCGGGCAACTCGCCTATATCGCCACGGCGCAGGCCTATGACCATGAGATGGCCGACCGCATCGCCCGTCATCGGGCTGACAGGGGCGAGCGGTGGCTGACAATCGAAGCGCCGCTGGAATTGCCTGATGCCATCCGGGCATCGGCTGGCACGGCGGGCGCGATCCTGGTGGATTGCCTCACCCTCTGGCTTTCCAATATGCTGCTGGCCAATGAGGATATAGCGGCGTGGAGCGCTGAACTGGCGAAGGCCGTGCGCTCCTGTACCGTGCCGCTCGTGCTGGTCGCGAACGAGGTCGGCCTGTCGATTGTCCCGGACAATGCGCTCGCCCGCCGATTTCGGGACGAAGCGGGATGGCTGAATCAGCAGATTGCGGCGGTGTGCGACGAAGCCGTCTTTGTGGCTGCGGGACTTCCCCTGACGCTCAAGACATGAACCGCGCAAACTATTGGAAACGAACATTCAATGGCCGTTCCGCTATAGAAAAATTGCACTCTATGCCTTCCCGATGCATTTTCTGCTTTGCCTGCAATGGCTGGTGGCCATAAGGGGCAGGGTCAATTCTGGAGGGGATTGAGGGGAATCAGCGATTCTGAATGATACGGCCGCACCGTGTGCGGCGTGCGCGACCTTGGAAGATTTCGGCACGGGAAGGGCCGGAATGCTGACTCCTGAACAGGGGATGTAACAGTGAACGCTCTTAATGCAGATTATCTTTTCGTCTTCATTCTGGCGGCTTTTCTCGGCTTTCAGCTGATCAAGAAGGTATCGCCGCTGCTCCATTCGCCGCTGATGTCGCTGACCAATGCGATCGCGGCTGTGGTGATTGTCGGCGCGATTACGATCACGGGTGAGGAAGGCGCAACGCCGCTTGCCCGCACCCTCGGCTTCATCGCCGTTTTTTGCGCGACGGTGAATCTGGTCAGCGGTTTCATGATCACGGACCGCATGCTCAAGATGTTCAAGCCGCGGGGGAAGTAACAGATGGACGCTTTCGTACCCTTCGCGGCGATTGCCGCATCGGCTTTGTTCATCCTCTCCCTGATGTGGATGAGCCATCCTTCGACTGCCCGGCGCGGCGTGCGCGCGGGCGAGATCGGCATGGTCATCGCCATTATCGGCGCGCTGGTCCAGCATGAGGTCGTCAGCTACGACCTGATCATCATCGCGATGATCGCAGGCGCGGCCGTAGGCATTCCCATGGCGCTGCTGATGCCGATGACGGCCATCCCGCAGCGGACCGCCATCTCGCACGCCTTCGGCGCGCTGGCCGTCGGCCTGATCGGCGCCGCCGAATATTACAAGCATGCCCATGCCGAATATGCCGGCGGCTTCATCATGTGGGCGCTGATGTTCGAAATGCTGCTGGGTTTCCTCACCTGCACCGCATCGGTCATCGCCTTCGCCAAGTTACAGGAATTGATGGGCAGCCGTCCGGTGTCCTTCCCCGGTCAGCGCATCGTCAACGGCGCGGTGGCGCTGGGCGCAGTGGTGATCGGCACCATGCTGGCGCTCGACCCGACACAGACCTGGCTGTTCCCCGCTTTCGTGGCGCTGGCGCTGCTGTTCGGCATCCTGCTAGTCATTCCGATCGGCGGCGCGGACATGCCGACGGTCATCGCGCTGCTCAACAGCTATGCCGGTCTTGCCGCATCCGCCATGGGCTTTGCGCTGGGCAACAAGCTGCTGATCGTCGCGGGAGCGCTGGACGGCGCTTCGGGCTTCATCCTGGCGGTCATCATGTGCAAGGCGATGAACCGCAGCTTCGCCAACGTCATGTTCGGCGGCTTCGGCAATGTGGTTGCTGGCGCTGCGGGCGGCAAGGACGACCGTGTCGTCCGCTCCGCCTCCGCCGAAGAAGCCGCGATGCAGCTTGAAAACGCCAGCAGCGTCGTGATCGTGCCCGGCTACGGCATGGCCGTCGCCCAGGCGCAGCACAAGGTCAGCGAACTCTATCAGGCGCTCACCAAGAAGGGCGTGGACGTGAAGTTCGCGATCCACCCCGTGGCGGGCCGCATGCCCGGCCACATGAACGTGTTGCTGGCCGAAGCCAATGTGCCCTATGAGCAGCTGGTCGATCTGGACGACATCAACCCCGAACTGCCGCAGGCGGACGTGGCGGTGATCATCGGCGCGAACGACACGGTGAACCCGTCTGCTCGTGACGATCCGCAGAGCGCCATCGCTGGCATGCCGATCATCGAAGCGGACAAGGCCAAGTCGGTCTTCATCATCAAGCGCTCTATGAACGCTGGCTTCGCCGGGATCGACAATCCGATCTATTATAACAGCAACACCCAAATGCTGTTCGGTGACGCCAAGGATATGGTCGGCTCCATCGCGAAGGAACTCAGCGGCGGCGGATCGGGTCTGCACTGATTCCCTGCGGTTCAAGGACAAGAGAGAAAGCCCGGCGCGCTGAATCGCGGCGGGCTTCTTCTCATTCTGGATGTTCCAAAGCAACTGACAGCGGCGTTCAACCGCCAATCGTCACCAGTTGCGTTGCCAACTGCTCCGCCTCCGCCGGGTCATGGGTGACATAGAGCATCGGCAGGCTCAGCTCGTTGCGAATACGCAAAATCGCTTCGATGATGCCGCTGCGGCGCGCGGGATCGATCGAGGCGAGCGGCTCGTCCATCAGCAAGGCGCGCGCGCCCGATAGCAGTGCACGCCCCAGGGCGACCCGCTGCGCCTCCCCGCCCGAAAGGGAGCGCGGCCAGCGATCGAGCAGCGGCGCGATACCAAGAAAGGCGACGACCTCGTCCAAGGTCATCCACCGATCATCGACTGGCGCGAGGCGATAGCCGTAGAGCAGATTGCCCCGCACCCGCATATGCGGAAACAGGCGCGCGTCCTGGAACACATAGCCCAGGCGGCGGCGATGTGGCGGCAGGTTCGTGCCCGCCGCTCCGTCGAACAGCGTCTGCCCATTCACGATGATGCGCCCCTGATCCGGCGTCAGCAGCCCGGCGACCATGTTCAGCACCGATGTCTTGCCCGCGCCCGACACGCCGCGCAGCACCGTAAGGCCGGAGGGCGCGGCGAAGCAGGCCTCGATCATCCGGTCGCCCAGCGTCCTGCGCACCTCAACTTCAAAGGACATGACCGCTCCGCCCGGCGCGTTGCCGCTGGCTCAGCGCTTCCGATGCGACGAGCGCGCCCAGCGACAGAGCCACGGAAACCAGCGCCAGCCGCCAAACCGCCGCATCGCTGCCCGGCACCTGCAAGGCGCTGTAGATTGCGAGGGAAAGTGTCTGCGTCTCGCCCGGAATGTTCGACACAAAGGTGATCGTCGCGCCGAACTCGCCGATGGACCGCGCAAAGCCCAGGATGAATCCGGTGACAATGCCGGGCAGCGACAAAGGCAGCAGGATGGTCAGGAAGCACCAGCCCGGCCCCGCGCCCAAGGTGCGCGCCGCATCCTCGACACGCCGATCCACCGCTTCGATCGACAGCCGCATCGCGCGCACCATCAGCGGCAGCGCCATGATGGCGGCCGCAATCGCCGCGCCAGTCCAGCGGAACATGACGCTGACTCCGAACCAGCGGTCGAGGAGAGCGCCGACTGGCCCCGCAGGCCCCAGCGCCAGCAGCAGCAGCCAGCCGATGACCACAGGGGGCAATACCAGAGGCAGGTGGATCGCCGCGTCGAGCAGCAGCTTGCCCGGAAAGCGTCCGCGCGCCAGCAACCACGCCAGCATGAAGGCGAAGGGTAGGATCACGATCACTCCGGCCAGACTGACCTTGAGCGACAGCCGCACAATCTCCCAATCGGCATCGCTCAGCAGCATGGCGAAGTCACTTCACGCCAAAGCCGTAGCGGCGGAAAATCGCCTTGCCCCGCGCGGACAGCAGGAAGCGGCGGAAGCCGTTCGCATCGGCATGGGTTGATCGGGCAAGGATCGCCAATGGATAGACGATCGGCGGATGGCTCGAAGCAGGAAAGACACCTGCCACGCGAACCGCGGAAGCGGCGCGCGCGTCCGTCATGTAGACGATGCCATAAGGCGCCTGCCGCCGCTCCACCATTGCCAGCGCGCCGCGCACATTTTCGGCGGCGGCGATCCGGTTGGAAACGGATGGCCAGACGCCCATCGCCATCAGCGCCGCCTTGCCATATTTTCCGGCGGGAACGCTGCCGGGATCGGCCATGGCGAGCCGCCCCTTGCCCAGCGCCCGCGCCAGCGGAAACCCCCGCCGGATCACCATGCCGCCCTTGCTGCCCGCAGGCGCGATCAGCACCAGCCGGTTGGCAAGGAAATCGGATCGCGTTCCCGGCCGCAACAGCCCCTTGGCCGCGACGGCATTCATCCAATCCTCGTCAGCCGACAGGAACAGGTCGGCAGGCGCGCCAGCCTCGATCTGGCGGGCAAGGGCGGAGGAAGCGGCAAAGGACAGGATGGGACGATCATGCCCCATCGCTGCCCAGGCATCGGCGGCGGCGCTCAGCGATTCCTGAAGGCTGGCGGCGGCGAGCACCAAGGGGCCCTTCGATCGCGCCGACGCCGGAACAGCGGCAAAGGCTGCTATCATGAGCAAGAGCAGATGAATGTACCGGCGCACGGATGACCCCTTTGGCAACATATAGGATCGTATACAGCGTTCGCTGTGACAAGCGACCGCTTATTTGCACCTGGCCGCCCCGAAGTTGCTGGCGTTTACTGGCCTGTCAGCGGATGCGGGCGCGCTGCATTTCCAGCGCCTCGCCGGTCAGAGCCGGGCGTTGCCGCGCCGGTTTTCCCTTGCGCAGCTTCTTGCGGTCCTTTTCCGGCGGGTCCACGTAGCGGACGCGGACAGGCGCATGTCCCTGCGACCTGATGCCCAGCAGATCGGCCGCGCCCCGCGACAGATCGATGATACGTCCTCTGGCGAAGGGGCCACGGTCATTCACCCGCACCAGCGCGGTTCGTCCCGTCAGCAGGTTGGTGACCTCCACATAGCTGGGCAGGGGCAGGGTGGTATGGGCGGCGGTGATCCACTTCGGCCGGAACTTCTCTCCGCGCGCTGTGCGGTTACCGGATTCCGATCCATACCAGCTGGCATAGCCCACCTCGTCATAGCCGGGCTGGTCGGCGGGGGCATATGTCGTTCCCTTGACGCGATAGGGCGGCCCGATCCGCACCGGGCTGTCGGCGACCGGCTGGTAGGAGGCGCATCCGGCGATCAGCAAGGCAAGGACCGGGGTGAAGCGGGCAAGCAAGGTCATCATCCGCCCATAACGCGAGCGCGCGGGATAACTCAAGACTGCGAGCGCCCGAATACCGCGCAGATCTTTTACCCCGGAATTTCATGGAGATGAGCCAGATCGACGTCAATGACCCTAAAGGGCTAAGACCTTCCTCCTAATGGCAGGCCCGCCAGCATTAAGCGCAGATGCGTGGCGAGCCGCGGCGCGATAGGATCAGGTCAGTCGCTGGCGTTCGGGGCGCTGGCGGCTATCGCTGGCTCCCCCCAGGTCAAGCGATCGGGTCCGGCTGCCCCGCCATATCCCCGCGCCATACAGCCGGACCCGCCTGTTAATTGGACAAGACCGCTCAGCCGGGAACCCGCTGCTGCCGCTCGCGATCCGCGTCATCGATCGCCTTGATGAGGTCATCGAAGGCCCCATCGCGGGGCACTGGAAAAAGGCGCGAAAAATTATTCCCCAGACGGCGGATGTCGTCCTGCGTCAAAAGTCCGATGGCAACGATATCTTCATGGGTGTCCATTGACGACCCTCCTGATCGGGTAACGATGCAGCCGCCATCTGGTGCCAAGCTGCTGCACCATCGCCGAAAAAATCTGGATGAAGCGGCGTAGCCGGTCACGATCCGCGCCAGCGGTCAAGTGCGGCGTCGTGGCGGCGGCGCTCCTGCTCGACACGGCGTTCCAGCCGCTCGGCCTGCTTCCCCTGCTTCGCCCGCAACTTGCTGATTTCGGCCTGGATACGCACCTGTTCCTTTTCCAGCACGGCCAGTTCTTCCCTTGCCCGCGCCTGCTCGTCAGCCAACGCCTGTTCGGCCCTGTCCAGAGCGTCGCGGCTGGGCCGTGGCTTGGGCGCAGGCGGTTTCCTGCGCGGGCGGACAGGCCTTGGCTTTTCCTCTGACCGGCTGGGTGCTTTCTCTTTGGCCAGCGACGCGAAATGTTCGGCCATGCTCGCCCTGCGCCGCTTTATGACGACACCCGGCCGGGCGAGCGGCTCCTTGATCAACTCGGCGTCAGTCACCCGCTCCGCCACGCCGCGCGCGAAGAGATTGGCGTCCGCGCCCCATGCCTCAAGCGCGGCCTTCTGGCTCGGCGCGGCGACATAGGCGTCGTGAAAGCCAATCGGCGTGCGGAACACTTTCAGGGACGGAGCCATGTCCGGGTGAACGCGCAAGTCGCGCGATCGGACGCAGGACAGGCGGGGCGAGCGAAACCCTGCCGCTGGGCAAGGCGTTGAACCGCCATCATCTGCCGCGACGGAGCCATTCATGACCCAGGAACAGGAAAAGCGCCGGTCCCCCGATCAGCCCAAGGATGAACATGATGACAGCCCTGCGCCGGAACAGGGATCACCGCAAAATGGTGAGGAAATGGCTCCAGGCGAAGCAAGCAGAAAGCTGGAGAAGGGCGAAGATAGCGATCCCAATCCGCTTGCGCCGCCCGTCAATACGCAGGCTGGCAGCTAAAGGCCTGCGGCGGAGATCGCGTCCGGCAATCCCGCGATAACCCGATATTTTTTGCGTGCCCGATGGATCGATCAGGCGCGCTTGGCCGTTTCGGATGGCGGCGCATCCAGACGCCTGAACTATGGTCGCATTGAACATTGTGGGGCGGGACGCGTGTTCTTCCCTGCTGTGCTTCATGGCCGGGCGGCACGCTCCCGCCCGGAATGAGGCCGGACATGACTGGCGCATATGCAAGGTTCGATAAAGCCGCCGCAAGCCGCATCCTGCATAAACGCAATCCCTGTCTTCCGCCCTATTTGAGACGAGCCTCGCCCGGCCCGGAGCGGCCGCAATGAAACCGCTGGGCAAAAACAATGTCACCGTGGAGCCAGTCATCCGCAGGCTTGGCTCCCTTGCTCCATTGGATGGGCCTGCGGTCACGGCCTTGCAGGAGGCGGTGGATGGCGCGGCATCCTTCAGCGCCCGGCAGGAACTGGTGCGCGAAGGGACGGAAATTCAACACTCTCTCCTGCTCGTGCAGGGATGGGCAGCGCGGACCCGCTGCCTGGAAGACGGCCGCCGCCAGATCATCCATTTCCTGCTGCCGGGGGACTTCATCGCCGTCGCCACCGCTGACCGGCCGATCGCATCATCGGCCGTCACCGCGCTTACCGACGGCAAGTTCTGCGCCGCTCCGGACCCTTCCGCCTTCCCAGCATTAAGGGCCGCCTATGCCGTAAGCCACGCGCTCGATGAAGCCTATCTGCTGGGGCAGATCATGCGGCTGGGCCGGTTGAGCGCGCATGAGCGGATTCAGGATCTGCTGCTGGAACTGTCGGACCGGCTGGAACTGGCAGGCATGGCGCAAGACGGGCAGTTTTCGACGCCGCTCACGCAGGAAATGCTGGCCGATGCGCTGGGCCTCACCCCCGTGCATGTCAACCGCACCCTGCAACAGGCTCGGCAGGCTGGCGAACTTAGCTGGCGCAATGGCGAGGTGGCGCTTCACGATCCCAGGGAAATACGCCGCAAGGTGGGCCGGTTGAGGCTGCGCGTATCGCAGCCGATGGTGTGAAGGCGTCCGTCCGCCCTTCCGAAATCCTCATGCGGAGCCGCTGCGCTGCTGCTACAAGCGCCGCGCAACATGCTGGGAGAGGATGATGGACGAGCCGGGCTGGCAAGAGCGCAAGATCGATGCTGGCGGCGTAACGCTGCACGCGATGGAGCAGGGGGAGGGCCCCCTCGTCCTGATGATCCACGGGTTCCCCGGTCTCGGCTATTCCTGGCGGCATCAGATGGCGCCTCTTGCCGCCGCAGGGTTCCGCGCGGTGGCGATTGACAGCCTGGGCTATGGCGGCAGCGACCGGCCAGCCGCGCAGCACTGCTACACCGCCGACCGCATGAACGCCTATCTCCTGGCCCTGTTCGACGCCTATGGCGCGGACCGGGCCTTCATCATCGGGCAGGACTTCGGCGCGCAATATGCCTGGAACATGGCCGTGCGCAGTCCTGAGCGGGTTCGCGGCCTGATCGCTACCATTCCCTATGATTATGACATGGCCGGACGGGCCATGCTTGGCAGCGCGCAGCGCCTTCCGCCGGGAGCGCCCGTTCCGTTGGAAGCCGCGTCTCCCGACTACCGGCCCACCGATCGCTTCGCCGCGATGGCGCGCGACCATTTCCTGCACCTGCATTATTTCCAGACGATCGGTCCGGCCGAAGAGGAACTCGCCGGACGAAGCGCCGAATTCCTCCAGCGCCTGTTTCATGCCTTGAGCGCGCAAGGCGATCTTTGGGCGTGGAAGGCCGTATCCTCGCAAGGGAATGGATATCTGGACGCCCTGCCGGATGCGCCGCCGCTGCCATGGCCGTGGCTTTCAGAGCAGGAGTTCGCGGCGTTCGTGAAGGGTTACGACCATCCCGACCCGGCGCGCCGCTTCATCGGCGGCCTCAATTCCTATCGCACTGCCGATGCTAACTGGGAAATCGGGCACGCCTGGGCGGATGCCGATGTCACTGTGCCCACGCTGTTCGTCTATGGCGCGCGGGACCCTTCCTTCGGCTTCTTCCCTGAATGGGAGGAACGGCTCCGGCGGCGGGTTCCGGGCCTGAGAGACATCGTCCCTATCGAAGACGCCGGGCATTTCGTGCAGCAGGAGCAGCCCGGCGCGTTCAACGCGGCCATAATCCCCTTCCTCCGCGCCTTGCTGTAAACTGCGCGGCCATTCCCACCGAGCGATGCGCCTCCCGGCATAGGAGATGCGCAAAAAGGCACTGGTCCGCTCGGATCCCGCAGGTTATCGAAATATAACCTTCCCGCCGTCAGCATCGCCTGACCGGAAGCTAATCGCATTTCTTGCGGATGGAGAACAGCTTGGACGCCCCAATCTACATGCCAGCGGAACAGTTCGCCGCGCCCATCCGTCAGCCGCGAGCGCTCAATACGCATGATGTCGCCATTGCCGATCTGATGGCGATCGCCGGGGTGAAGGAGACCATCCTCAAGCAGATTCCCGCAATGAATTTCCTGATGAAAATCCCCGACATGCAGCCCCATCTGGGCAATCTGACCTTATGGGATCTGGTGCATATCGGCCTGATGAAGGAGGATGGGATTTCCGCTATCGACCAGCAACTCGCCACTTTGGAGAAAAGCCGGTGAGCGGGGCCGTGATGGCAGACCGCCGTACCGCGCTGGCCCTGACGGCGGGTGGCGTCGCGATTGCCGCCGGCGTCGAGGGCGCGGCCCATGCGGCTCTGGCGCGAAGCCGCCGGCCGGAGGTATCGGAGCGCGCGCTTTCCTTCGATGATGGCTGGCTGTTCCAACGGGGCGAAGGGCAGGGGCTGGAGGCTGTCGCGCTGGATGACGCCGGATGGCGCAAGCTCACCTTGCCCCATGACTGGAGCGTCGAGGATCTGCCGGGCCGCGATACGCCTTTCGACAAAAATGCCCTAGCAGGCACGGCCACGGGGTTCACCACCGGCGGCGAGGGCTGGTATCGCAAGCATTTCCATGTCGATCAGTTTCCGGTCGGCCGCCGGATCGAGATTTTGTTCGAAGGCGCCTATCTGGAAAGCGATGTCTGGCTGAATGGCCGGCATCTGGGCCGCAATGTTCACGGCTATATTCCCTTCGCCTTCGACCTGACGCCTTTCCTCGACCGCACCGGCGACAATGTTCTGGCTGTACGGGTGCGCAATCCGGGCAAGAACAGCCGCTGGTATTCGGGGTCCGGCATCTACCTGCCGGTGAAGCTGAACATATTGCCAGGCGGTGCGCGGCTTGCGCGGTGGGGGGTAAGCGCCTGGACGCGGAGCCTGAGCGGCGGGCGCGCAGACATCGCCCTTTCGACACGCGTCGATCAGCCCGATGCCAGGTTGAAGGTCGCGACGCGCCTGCGCGACGACAATGGCAAGGTGGTGGCGCAGGCGATTTCGCCCGCCGCAGCGCAAGTCGAACAGTCGCTTTCGGTTCGGGGGCCGAAATTATGGTCGGCGGCTCAGCCTTCGCTCTATACACTGGAAACTGTGCTGCTGGATGGTGACAAGACCGTCGATCTGGTGACGCAGCCTTTCGGCATCCGTATCATCACATTCGATACGCAACGCGGCATGTGCGTGAATGGCGATCCGGTGAAGCTGCGCGGCGGCTGCGTCCACCATGATAACGGCCTGCTGGGCGCATGCAGCTTCGCCGACGCGGCGGACCGGCGCGTACGCCTGCTCAAGGAGCGCGGCTTCAACGCAATCCGCAGTTCGCACAATCCCTCCTCCCCTCATCTGCGCGAAGCCTGCGACAGGCTGGGCATGTTCCTGATCGAGGAAGCGTTCGACGCCTGGCACGTGGCGAAGCTGCCGCAGGATTTCGCCACGCAATTCCCTGCCCATTGGGAGGAAGTGATCCGCGCGATGGTCCTGCCTGCGCGCAACAGCCCCTCCGTCATCATGTGGAGCATCGGCAACGAAATCCCGGACCGGTCCACCGATGAAGGGGTGAAGTGGCAATGGATGCTCGCCAATGCGGTCAAGCGTCTCGACCCCACCCGGCCCGTTACTGCGGGCCTTAACGGGTCACTGGGCGCGCCGATGATCGCCGCCCAAGGAACCGCGCGGCCGGGCAGGGCGGGGAAAGTGGACAATGCCTCCACCATCTTCCTGGACATCCCCGGCTATAATTACCGGCTCAACGATATCCAGCGCGAGCGCAAGCAGCATCCAGAACGCGTCGTCTATGCCTCCGAAACCTTCGCCAGCAACATGGTGGACTATGCCCGGCTGATGGAGCGGGAGCCCTGGTTCCTGGGTGAGTTCCTGTGGACGGCGATGGACTATATCGGCGAAGCGGGCATTGGCGCCACCGTTCAGTTGAAGAACGGCACGCCGCCCTTCGGCAGTACGGGCTGGCCATGGGTCAATGCATGGTGCGGCGATATCGACCTGATCGGCCATCAAAAGGCTGCTTCGCTGGCGCGCGATGTCGTCTGGGGGCTCAGCCAACTGGAAATGACGGTCCACTATTCCGTGCCCGAAGGCATGTATGAATATGTGACGAGCTGGGGCTGGCCTGACGAGAGGATGAGCTGGAACTGGGAAGGGCAGGAAGGCAAGCCGCTGACGGTGCGCTTCTATACGCCCGGCGACAGGGTGGAGGTGCTGCTCAACGGCTCAAAGATCGGCGAGGCCAAGGTTTCGCCTGACAAGATGCGCGCGGAATACGCCGTTCCCTACGCGCCGGGCACGATCGAAGCGGTCGCCTATCGCGACGGAACAGTGATCGGCCGCCGCCGCCTCACCACGACCGGCGCGCCTGCGGCGATACGCTGCACTGCCGAGCAAGGGCAATGGCAGGGCGGACAGGATGAGCTTTCCTATGTGCAGATCGAAATACTCGATGCTTCAGGCAGGATCGTTCCGGTAGCACAGGACCGCCTTGCCATAACCGTCGAGGGGCCTGCCGAACTTCTCGCTTTCGGCAGTGCCGATCCCAAATGGACAGGATCGGTCAAGTCACCCGAAACCGCCGCCTTTCGCGGCCGGGCGCTTGCGATCCTGCGCGGGCAGGGGAAATCCGGGCGGGTCAGCATAAGGGTCTCCGCCAAGGGCTTGCCCGATGGGAGCGTTACACTGGGCTGATCGGGGGAACCCTGATGCTATGACAATTGAACCAAGCCGCGCTGTGACATGGGCTGCGCGGTAACGGCTTCATCCCGTTCCTTTGCTTCCATCGCTCCTGCCTGCGTCTTCATATTTTCAGTCTGAATATGAATAATGCTGGCCAATTATTATTTTAGGCGGCATTCTCTTGCCGTGCCGATAATGTAAGCACATGAAAATAGGGGAGAGTGAGGAATGGAAGAAGGGGCTTTGCCGGATGGCACGCGCCGTCAGTTCTTGCGCGGGGGAATGGCTCTCGCGACCTTGCCCTTGGCGTCCAGACTGACAGCGGCCGCCGCGGCGGCGGAGGCGGCGCAACCCAACCTCACGATCGGCTGGTCCTTCATCGCCAAACGTCCAGAAATCAGCGCGACCCAACTTTTTCAGGGCTATGAGGGCCAGCATGCTCCAGGTGCGGTGGCCATCTTCGCGAAATGGGGCATCGTTCATTATGAGCGGAACTATGTCCGCCGCTCGGTGGGCACCCGGCCGCCATTCGACGTCATTTCTGAATTCGGCTCCCGCCCCGGCGCGACGAAGCCCAGCATGTGCGGCAAGCCGAACGATCCGAACTGGAAAAGCAGCCATGTGATGGAGGTCCGCGAAACCCTGATCTCCGGCGCGCCATTGCCCTTCCAGAAAGGGCCGGTGCTCAAGCGCGCGATCCTGCTGCGGCGCCCGGTCGACGCCTCTGCGGACGTCTTCGCCCAGGGAGCTGCCCAGTTCGCGGCGGGAGTGTCGCAGAGCTTCGGTGCGGCAAGCGACCGCATCAGCCTCTATATGCAATCCGGCCCGATCGAGGACATTCTCGCCTGCAAGCCGGTGGGCTCGATATGCGAGGCGGTCGTGATGATCTGGCCGAAGGACGGGACATTCCTGCCCGACAGCCTTCCAGCGCCCGGCTCGGTCGCGATCTCCTCCATCATCGATCTGGAGGCGTTCGCTTCGGAGATACCGGCTTAGCGGCCACACGACATTCCCGATCATGAAAATAGGAGAGGAAGATGATTTTTGAACATCGCCGCGGGTTCCTTGGCGCCTCCCTCGCTTTCGCTGCCGCCGCAACGGCTGGCCTGTCCATCGCATCCCCGGCCCAGCAGGAGATGGCGGGTCCCGCCGCGAAAGTCGAAGGGCTGATCACCGGCGGCAACGGCCGCATCTTCGCGGCGTCGGCAGTGGACCTCAAACCCTATGGCTACACCGAACAGGAATATCTCATCTCCGGCAAGGCGCACGCCTTTCAACCCGCACCGGGCACCAGCCTGACGGCAGACGGCCGCTGGACATTCGTCCCCGCCGGTCCCGACCAGCCCTATCGCACGCGGATGATCGTCAGGCGGCCGCCAGCGGCCAAGTTCAACGGCACCGTCGTCATCGAATTCATGCAGGAATATTTCAGCCGCGAAGCCGACACCAATTTCCGGTGGAACGCCGAAACCTTCCTGCGCAACGGATTCGGCTGGGTAGGGGTCTCGCTGCATCGCGAGGGCGTGAACGGCCCGCCGCCGGGGGTGGAATTCGCCAATTATACCGGGTCGAACCAGAGCATTAAGATCCCCCTCGGCCCGGCGCTGACGAAATGGGACCCGGCGCGCTATGGATCGCTGTCCATCCCGGATTCCGAAATGTCCTATGACATTTTGAGCCAGGTCGCGCGCGCGGTCGGGCCGGATCGGCCGCGCACGGGCGTCGATCCATTTCAGGGATTGAAGGTCCGCCATGTCATGGCGGTGGGTGACACGATCGCGGGAGCCCGGCTGACCACCTACATTAACGGCGTGCAGCAAAGCGCCCGCGCCATCAACGGTTTCGTCATCAAGGACGCGATGAACCCTCTGCGTCTCGGCGGCACCGAACAAATGAAGGAGGCGCAGCTTCGCACCGACGTGAACGTGCCGGTGATCCAGTTCTGGGCAGCCGGACCCCTCCATGTTCCCCTAGCGGAAGGGCCAATGCTGCGCGTGTGGAATGCGGCTGGGTCGGGCCACACCACCGGACCTTATATGCAAAGGGTGGCGAAGACCAGTGCGCGCGACCTTCCGGGCGCTCTCTCAAACGATACGCAGCCTTGTGCAGCGGACTTCGCCAATAATTTTCCGGTGCAGTATATTTCCGGCAGCGCAATCATGTGGGTGCATCGATGGATGAATGGGGGGCCGCCTGCGCCGCATTTCCCGCCGGTCGAGGCCGGTAAAGAGGATGAGCATGGCAATATGGCGGGCGGCATTCGTACGCCCTGGGTGGATGTGCCTATCGCACGCTATGACATTGGCGGCACCTGTCTTGGCACCGCCGGTAGGACTTTCTGGTTCGACAAGGCCAAGCTGAAATCCCTCTATGGCACCCCCGGTAACTATTTGAGGAAATTCACTGAATCAGCACGCAAGGCGGAACGGGAGGGCATTCTCCAGAAAGCCGATGCGGATGCTGCCATCCGGGACGCGGCCAAGGTGACATTCTAACGAATTTGACTAACGGTCAGAAACATTCCCTACAGAATGCGGGCAACCCGGCTAAAATTACTACGCACCTGTTCCGTTTAAATGAGTTGCCCTTTCTATTATGTCAGAGTATTTCTGACTGTGCGGGAGAAAAGCCGACCACCGGCTGCACCGCTTTCTGGAGGCACGATCTCGCGGAGATCGACGGCTGAATCAGCCGATTAGGAGGGGATGTTATGACCATAGGAATAAGCAGAGCCGCAGCACGTCTTTCCGGTGTTGCGCTTTGGACATTGGCGTCTGCGGCGGCTGCGCAGGCCCAGGTTGGCCAACCCGCCAGCGGGGCTGACGTCGCACCCGTAAATTCTGCCTCGGATCAGACTGCCAGTTCCGACATCATCGTCACGGCAACCCGCCGGAACGAGCGTCTGCAAGATGTTCCGGTGACGGTCACCGCAATCACCAGCGCGCAGATCGAAAATCTGCAAATCAAGAATTTCCAGGATGTCCAGGTGCTTTCGCCCGGCCTGTCCTTCCGCGAATCCGGCACACAGGGTACTGTGACGTCGCTGCGTGGCATCAGCAGTACGGTGACCACCTCCGCCCCGGCCGCAGTCGTCATCTACCTCAACGAAGTACCGATCAACGATTTCGTGGCCTTCCAGGGCATTTACGACATAGGCCAGATCGAAGTGCTGCGCGGTCCCCAAGGCACGCTTCGCGGCGTAGCGGCTCCGGTCGGTTCGATCACCATCGGCACGCGGCGGCCCGATCTCAACGATTATGGCGGCACTTTCATAGCAACCGGCACCGATCAACCAAGTTTCAACGGCCAAGCGGCCGTCAACGTGCCAATCATCAAGGAAAAGCTCGCGGTCCGTATCGCCGGACTGTTCGATGTCAACCGTAATGGCGATCTTCATAACCCGGTAACTGACGTGAAGTCGCGCGCCGACACCAAGAGCATCCGCGCTTCGGTGCTGTTCCAGCCGATCAACCCGCTCAGCATCTTCGCTTATTATCAATATATGCGCGCCAACAGGTACGACCTTACCCGTGTCGACGGAACCGGCTTCGTGCCGACCGCGGATCAGCCTTTCCCGGCGGGCTATAATGGTCCTGTCATCAGGGACGGCCGTGATGGGATCGCCGTTCAGGAAAACGTCACGCTGCGGCAGTTCATGTCGAACAATGCTTCGATCAATGCCAAGCTGAACATCGCCGATGAGGCTTCACTCAGCTACATTTTCGGCTATTCCCAGTTCAAGTCCTTCACCGGTCTTAATTCCGGCGATACTGACACCGGAAACGCTGTTCTCAATTACTCTCCTGGCCAGCTTTTCCATACCGACAGCAAGGGCACAATGCATGAATTGCGCCTCGATTCCATGGGTGGCGACCGTCTATTCGACTATTCAATCGGCGTGAATTATCTGAAAACCGCAAATCGCGTACCCACGAATGTCGGGAACAATCGCGGCTATGCCATCGCGCCCGGTTCCAATCCGCCGTCCGGGCCCGCCACCTTGCTGGGCAGCGACATTTTGATACCGGAAACGCGTGTCGAAAAGTCGGCTTTTGCCAGCGCCACTCTTCACCTGCCGACGCGAACGGACGTTACCTTTGGTGCGCGACGTATCCATTTCAAGCGAGATCAGGGCTTCCAGTTCTGGCTGACCACCGACGGCGTACGCGACACTTTTGCGGCCGGGCCCGTTTCTCAGACCCCGACCAAGCCGTTGCTCGACACTCCGTCAAACAGCGATATCAAAGCATGGGTCTATGATGCGAAGGTCGTGCAGCACCTTGATGATGATAAGATCGTCTACTTTTCCTATGGACGCGGGTTCCGTGGGCCGGGTGCCAACCGCGGGGTTGATCTTCCGGTGCTCGATTTTCTTCGAAACCTGACACCGGAGAAGAGTGATTCCTACGAGGTCGGTTTCAAGGGCGACTTCTTTGACAGGCGAGTCCGGTTGAACTTTGACGTCTTCCAGCAGGATTACAAAGGCTTCAACAGTGTTGCGGGTGATATTCCTTTCTGCATGGGTTCAGTAGCGGCATTTGGATTTTGTTCTGTCACTCAGGGACAAGTTGTCTTCCCCGGTAATGCTCGCGTCCGCGGATTTGAAGGGGAGTTGTCGGTCAATATCACTGATCGCTGGACGGCTTCTGGAACGGTGGCGTATGCGAAGTCGCACTTCAAAAATGCACAAGTACCATACCGCCCCGATCTGAATGGGGACGGCATACCTGACTCTAACGACCAATTGGCGGTCGCGCCGGGTGGTTTGAGTGTAGCCAATCCAATCTTCTTCAGGACGTCGAATGGGCCGATATCCGAAGTTCCCAAGTGGAATTTCACTGTTCAATCAGAATATACACAGCCGCTATCCGGCAACATGGAAGGATTCATTCGCGGCCTGTTCTCCTATCAGGGCAAGAGGTCGGACGTTTCCGGTGCGAATACTTACGCCGCAGAGCCGATCCTGAATCTCTATGTCGGTGCTCGCGAGATTGTCCCGGGTCTTGAGGTAACATTGTTTGCGAGGAATATCTTCGATACGCAGAAGCTGACATTCAGGGGAGCCGACATTGTCACCAGCGTTCCGGGATCGTCAGCCAGCGGGCTGATCAACACCGGCTATCATGAAGTCCGCTACGGCGCACCGCGGGAAATCGGGATCACGGCCCGTTTCGTCTTCGGCAGCGACTGAGCATTGCGATAACTTCGCATTCGGGGACCGGGAGCTTGCTTCCGGTCCCCTTCTTCGTCCGAATGCGCCGACTCTTTTCGAAACAATGTTGAAAAGCTGCCGTGATCGCTGGACGCGGCGGCTGACTAATCTCTAACGATGCTCCATCCAGTTATCACAAGGATCAGATTCATGAACTTCAGTCGCAGGGAAATGGGGCTGCTCGCGGGAGCGGGACTGCTGTCGCTGGCGGGGCAGGGCAAATTGGCCGAAGCGGCGACGTCCGCCGCCGGGCCTGCTACGCCCGCCGACATCACGCCATTCGTTCATCCCGAACTCCGCTTTCTGGTTCCGATCTTCCTGAAATACCAGTCGGCAGGCGAAATGACGAGCGCGGCGCTGCCCGGCCTGCGCAAGATGCTGGGCGGCGGCCCTGCCGACCCTGCCGCGCGCATGGTGCGCGTGCCCGGCGGCCATGGCGCGCCGGACGTCCCCGTCTATGTCCTGAACGAGCGGGCGGGCGCATCCGGCCGCCCTGCCATCCTTCACATCCATGGCGGCGGCTTCATCGCGGGCAATGCGGCTTCGGAAACGGGCAAGCTGCTGAAACTGGCCAAGGCGCTCGACTGCGTGATCGTGACTGTCGAATACCGGCTGTCGCCCGAAACGCCATTCCCCGGCCCGCTTGAGGATTGCTACGCCGCTCTCAAATGGGTCCACGGCAATGCAAGCACGCTGGGCGTCGATACCGGCCGGATCGCCGTGATGGGCGGCAGCGCGGGCGGCGGGCTCGCCGCCATGCTGGCCATCGCCGCGCGCGACCGGGGGGAGGTGCCTATCCTCTTCCAGATGCTGATCTACCCCATGCTCGATGATCGCACGGGCAGCAGCCGCGCGGTGCCGCCGCCGATGGGTGCGATCACCTGGAACGCTGCCGCCAACCGCTTCGGCTGGTCGTCCTTCCTCGGCATGCAGGCTGGGTCGCCGCGTCCGCCCAGGGGGGCGGTGCCCGCGCGGGTGGAGAGCCTCAAGGGATTGCCGCCGACATTCATCGGCGTGGGATCGATCGACCTGTTCGTGCAGGAAGATGTGGAATATGCCAACCGCCTGATGGCAGAGGGCATTCCGACCCAGCTTGTCGTCGTTCCCGGCGCGTTTCACGGCTTCGAAGGCGCTGCTCCCAAGGCAGGCATTTCCCAGCGGTTCGAAGCAACGGTGCAGCAGGCCCTGGCCGACGCATTTACGTTGAAATGGTGAGCGGCATCATGCCCCGCCCAGTCCATGGCATTGTAGAGCAGGATCGATGATGAAGAACGACGCGCCTTTCCAATGACACGCCACGAGGGCGTTGGGAGTGCTGACTCGTGCACTCCCAACGCCTCGGATGGCAATCCCGGCTCATCCCTGATCCGTCACGCCGAAGGCGTCAATTGCCCGCACATCCCATGGGAACGGTCACCTGGCCATAGGGAATGACGGTCACCGGCCCCACCAGCCCATAGGGACTCTTGGTCTTGTAGGCGGCGTTGTAGATCGGCGTCGCGATATGCACTTGAAGGTCGTTGACGCCCGTCCGCAAATAACCGCCCAGGTCGATGCGGCTGACATCGGCCTGATCGATGGGGGGCAGGCGTTTTCCATTCACGCTGACCTGCGCGGTGCCGTAAAAAGCGCCAAGGTCGAGATAGGCACGCGTGCCGCCGGTCCACCCAGAGCCAATATCGACCGAAGCCTTGTAGGTGGACGTGCCCGACTTGTTTTCCAGGCCCGGCACATGCTGCCAATCCGGCAGCTTTCCGTCTGCGCCGGGGGTCAGGTTGATGGGCGTGAGAGCGACCTTCGCAATGTCGTTCACGCCAGCGCCAGCCTGCCAGGATGTGACCTGGAGCGTCCAGGAGGCAGGCGTCTTTCTGGCGCCCACCGCCGCGATCTCGCTGCTGACCTGCCGCCCGTCCGCCAGGGTAGTGACATATCGGCCCGCCGCCGTGTCGCGCAGGACCGGGTCGCCGCCGTCCAGGCTGAGCAGTTCATCGGCGTTCGTGCTTACCGCCGCGGTTTTGCAGACGGGCTTGGGCGTGTCCTGATTGCCGGGAGTGATGGCGATAAGCGTGCTGTCGCCCGACGCCAGATCAACCTCAATCTTCACCCCATTGTCTGTCCGGGTGAACAGGCTGATGGGCCGCACCTGACCTGTCCAGGCGTCATAGCGGTAGGGGAGGCCCTTTCCTTCCAGCGTCACCGCCGCCTTGGTCCTGTCCGCTGCCGCGTTGAACAGATAATAATAATCGCTGTCCTCTGACTGCCGGTGCAACGTCACGAGCGGCTTGGCGTCGTAAGAAGCGGCCGAACCGATGCCCGCCGCTTTCAACGCGTTCACGACGCCCGCGCGATCCGCAACCCGCGTCACCGATTTCTGGGCGAACAGCGCCGCTACGACCTTGCGCAGTGCGGCGTCGTCAGCGGGATGATAGCCGCTGACCCGCGCCGGAAGCTCGCCGATGACAAAGATCGGAAAGCCGCTGCGCGCCCAGCTGAGAAGCCGCCTGGCCGATGCGAGGTTCATTGGAATGCCGGACCCTTGCGCGTCCAGCACGAACGCCTTGTAGCCCATATTCGTCAGGCGGCCGTCCACGATCTTCGCCGATGGGTGCGCCATGAGAGCATCGCTCATGAAGCCGTAGGTATAGCCGGAACGCTCCAGCCCCAGATCGCCATAGCGCGCTTCGTCCGGGCCGCCCCAATACATCGCGATCTCGTTGCGAAGCTCACCCCGGCGGAGGACGGTTTGCAGGCGCGCGACATAGTAGTTGATCGTCACGTCATCGGCAAAGGTCGGGATCTGGACGCCATAATTGTCGCCCACCGCATTGCCAAAGGGCATATAGCCCGGCCATCTGCTGGAACCGCCCGGCGTCTGGTCCGGCCAGCCATGATAGACGACCTTGTTCATGCCAAGGCCGATGACCTCATTCATTCGCATGACCAGCGACACGCGCGACAGCCCGTCCGTGCGGCCGAATGTGCCCATCTCGCTCGATACGATGGTCCTGCCCATCTGCGCGTTCGCGCTCACCACCTGCCGCCAGGCGTCGGAAGCATCGGTGGAGAACATCGGCTTGCTGCGGTTGTTCGCTTCCTGCTCCGGTATGTCGATGGCGGCCGCGGCGTCGGAATTGTTTACCGCTGTCGGACCCCATCCGGCATAGCCCTGCGCGCGCAAGGTCATGCCGTAGGAATGGGCCCATTGCTTGAGCGGCAGGATATGGTTGCCGACAAACAGTTCCGACAGGGTCTGGCGGTAATCTTCGCGAATGCGCGTGCCGACGCCATTGCTGAATTCGAACATGGGATTAGACGAATTGGATATCGCCGCCAGATACGGCACCAGCGAATAGCCGCGCCGCTTGCGGAATTCGCTCAGGAAATTATCGGTCCAATGGCGGACCTCCTCACCATGGCGGTTGAGTTCAAAGGAATCGAAGAATAGCGATCCGCCGCTATCCCTGAACGCTTGCCGCAATTCGGGGTTCAGGACCTTCGTCTCCCAATAATCGACGATCGCCTGCGCGCCGGAGGAAGCGAAGTGATCGACCATGTAGCTGGGCGTGGGGGTCTGGGCGAGTTCGATCACCTGACCCGTGCCGTTCATCCACGACGCGACCAGCACATAGCGGCCCGGCCCGGCGGGCGCTGCAAAGCGGATGCGGCCGTCCTTGACGCTGGCCGTGCGGTCCAAGGCCGTGCTCGCGTCCAGCATCGGCGGCGATTTCGATCCCGCTTCGCAATTGCTGTCGCAGCGATAGGCGACCACGCCCAGCAGGGTGCGCTTGGTGACTCCGGCGGGCAGCTTGGCCTCAGGAACCACGCCTTCATAGCTTTCCCCGCCGTTCACGAAGACGGAGCCAAAGGTGATTTCCTTCGCCGTCCCAGGCGCGTCGGGCGACAGGCCCTGAATGCCCGCCGACCAGCCGGGCGTGTAGATCTGGTCGACGCGCAACCCTTGCGCCTTCCCGGCCTTGAACAATTGCGTCCAGGCGCGGGTCCATTCCGGCGTGCCGAACCCGTGGCGCTGCGGATCATAGCCCGGAACCTTGCTGACCGAAGGAACGCCGCTCAACTGGTTGGCTTCGAAACCGCCAGCGCCCGACGACCTGATCTGCGCCACCTGCTCCGTGATGGAGGTAGGCGTCATCATGCCGCCATTGTTCCAGAAACGGTACATCGGGCGATCCGGAATGGCGGGATTGGCGAAGCTGCCTTCGGCTGCCACGGGTGCATCTTGCGCGCTGGCCGGAGTGGACGCCATCAACGCCGCGGCGATCATCGCCGTGGCGCTGCTGCGCATCAGGTTGGCCACCATTTCGGGGTGCTTGGTGGCAAGGCAGGATTGGCCCGATGAAGTCGCCATGATGATGCTCTCCCATTACTGACATATGTTGATCATAGTCCCGGACCTTGCGGCATTCCGGCTCCAGGACAGAAGTTGTTACTGCCCTTATCGCTTTGCCTTGGCCAAAGCCGCCTGCGCGATCGGACGCATGGCGTCATAGCCGCGCCGGTTGGGGTGCACGCCGTCATTCGACATTTCGGGCCGTATGCGCCCATCGGCGTCGGCCAGAACGCTGTGATAATCGGCATAGCCAGCGCCCCGCTGCGCCGCGAGCGCGCGGATGCGCTTGTTGAGCGCGACGATCCGCGCCGTCTGTCCCGCGCTTTGATATTGCGCCGAAGCGGTCGAGGGCAAGATGCTCGACAGCACGACGCGGATGCCGTGCGCTTTGGCCATGTCGGTCATGGCGCTCAGATTGTTGATGATGTCATCGTCAGTGATCGCCGGTCCGCCATTGCCGCCAATGTCATTGGTCCCAGCATTCAGGTGAAGGACAGCGGGTTTCAACGCCACCACATCCTGATAGAAGCGCAACAGGATCTGCCCGCTCGTCTGCGCGCTGATGCCGCGATCGACCACACCCTTGCCGAACAGCACGGGATCGCCATAGCTCCAGAACTCGGTGATGGAATCGCCCAGGAAGATCACGGCGGGACGCGCGCCCGACTGGAGCAGTTTCGCATTTTCGGCGCGGTAACGGCACAGGAACGGCCAATCCTGTTCCTTGCGCTGCTGCATTTCCTTGCCGATGTCCGCCAGCTTGGGCAGCAGCTTCGGAGCAGCCTTCGCCATCGCCGCCGGGCCTTCGGAGGACAGGATGGCGTCGCGCATCGCCGCAATGTCGGGATCGCCGGTGAAGCGGCTCTGCGTGCACATGCCTTGCGCCACTGGCTGGGCGGGCTCCGCTGCTGCTGCGGGCGGAATGGCGAAGGCGGTCAACACCACCGGCAGGGACTTGGCAAAAGCGCGGGAAATCATGGCGGGACCTTTCAGGCCGGTTGATGAAGACTTTCGGTCGCAAGGACATTTAGAAGAGGGGCAGGGCAGGCGTGCGTCCTGCCGGAGCATTCACTTTTCAGGCTGTGTTTCGATCCGCACGCCGGACAATTCTCCGGTGAAGGGGAAGGGCGCGGTATAGTTTCGGCTGACGGGGGCGGCCGTGTCCTTGCCGATGTCGATCTCCTGCATCGATGAGTGCAGAATGCCCATCTTCCCTTCATCCACCGCCTTGCCGTCGATGCTGAGCGTGCCCACGCCCGCAGCAGGCATATAGGCGCCCGGCTTCATCCCCGGATTGATGGTGAAGGCATAGGAAATCCTGTGCGCGCCGGGCGAGAGCGGCGCGCGCAGCGCCTTGGTGCCCATCATCGGCAATCCTTCCACCACCACGTCGCCCTTGTCCATATACAGGCTGAAGGTTCCGCCATGGGAGAAGATCACCCCCTGCGCGCCCTGCGGCGGCACGACCACATCAGCCTTGATGGCGAAGGACTTGCCGCCGAAGTCGGGAGCGGAAAGCGCGAGGATAGTGGGCATGCCCGGCCCGAAGGTGACATTGGCGGGCTTGCCAGGCGCGGGCGGATAAGCGCCGTACATATTATTGGAGATCAGCGGATAGACATTGTTGCGCCGCGCTTCCTGATCGAACAGCGTCTTCATCGCCGCCAGCTTGTCCGGGTAGCGCGCGGCAAGATCGGTCGCTTGGCTGTAATCCCGGTCGAGATCATAAAGCTCCCACCTGTCGCGCGCGAAAGAGTCCTGCGGATCGAGCGGCTGGTGATATTCCTTCATCTGCCACGGCACCCCATGCCGCGCGGATGCCATCCAGCCATCCTGATAGATGGCGCGATTGCCCCAGACTTCGAAATATTGCGTCCGGTGATGGGAAGAAGCCCTGGGATTGGCGAAACTGTCGGCGAAGCTGCTGCCTTCCAGCGGCTTCTGCTTCACGCCATCCACGATGTCGGGCATCTGAATGCCGGTGATGTCATAGATGGTCGCCGCGATGTCGTTGAGGTGCGTGAACTGGGTCCGCATCGCGCCGCTATTCTTGATATGGCCCGGCCAGGACACGACCATGGGGTTGCGCGTGCCGCCCAGATGCGACGCAACGCCCTTCGACCATTGGAACGGCGTGCTCCCCGCCCAGGCCCAGCCGGCGGCGTAAAAGGAATCCTTCATCTGCGGTTGCAGGGCCGCCATGGTGAAGGCCCGCTGCGTGTCCATCTCGCCAGCGCTGCCATTGTCACCGACAATGTAGATGACGATCGTATTCTCACCGCCCGGCGCCTTGCGCACCGCGTCGAGCAGTCGGCCGATCTCATGATCGGTATGCGAGATGAAGGCCGCATAGGCTTCCATCTGCGTGGCGAGCACCGCGCGCTGCTTTTCCGGCAGGCTGTCCCAGGCGGGCAGTTCGGCGGGACGCGGCGTCAGCTTCGCATCCTTGGGAATGACGCCCAGCCGCTTCTGCCGGGCGAAGATTTCCTCGCGCAGCCTGTCCCAGCCGCCATCGAACTTGCCCTTGTACCGCGCCATCCATTCGGCGGGCACGTCATGCGGCATATGCGCGGCAAGCGGCGCGAAATAGAGGAAATAGGGCTTTTCCGGCGCAAGTCCCTTGCGGGTTTGAATCCAGTCGATCGACCGGTCGACGATATCCGTGGTGAAATGATATCCCTCGGCCCGGCTCTTGGGCTGCTGCACCATCTGGGTATCGTTCCAGAGCAGCGGCGTCCACTGGCTCGCCGCGCCCAGCATATTGCCGTAGAAATGCTCGAAGCCCAGGTTCGTGGGCCAGCGGTCGAACGGCCCGGCGGGGGAGATTTCGCGGAAGGGCGTATTGTGCCACTTGCCGAAGATTGCGGTGCCATAGCCATTGCGCCGCAGCACTTCGGCCATGGAGACGGTATCCTTGCTCCAGATGCCGGTATAGCCCGGATAACCTATTTCGCCGACCGATCCCTGACCGGCCTGATGCGCATTGCGCCCCGTCAGCAGCGCCGCGCGCGAAGGCGAACAGATGGACGTGGTGTGAAAGCGATTGTATCGCGCGCCGCCCGCCGCA
>NZ_ATHO01000088.1 GCF_000445065.1 Sphingobium quisquiliarum P25
TCTTTCCAGCCACCGGCCGCGCGCAGATCGTCGGCGTCACCGGCCCGCCGGGCGCGGGCAAGTCGACGCTGACCGACATGCTGGTGGCGGAGCTTCGCAGCAGGGACAAGCGCGTCGGGGTGATCGCCATCGACCCGTCCAGCCCCTTCACCGGCGGCGCGATCCTGGGCGACCGGGTGCGCATGGCGCGCCACGCGCTCGATCCCGGCGTGTTCATCCGCTCGCTGGGCACGCGCGGGCAGGCGGGCGGCCTGTCGCGCTCCACCCATGACGCCTGTCTGGTGCTGGACGCGATGGGATTTGATATCGTGATCGTGGAAACCGTGGGCGTCGGCCAGGATGAAATCGATGTCGTCAACCTTGCCCACACCACCATCATCGTCGGCGTTCCGGGGCTGGGCGACGAGGTTCAGGCGGTCAAGGCAGGCCTGATGGAAGCAGGCGAGATCTTCGTCATCAACAAGGCGGATCGCGACGGCTATGAAGCGGCGCATCGGCAATATGAGTTGATGCTGCACCTGCGCGAACAGGCCGCCGGAGCGCGGGGCGGCGGCTGGTCCGCCCCGCTGCTGCGCGCCATCGCCACGGCCGGAGAAGGCGGCAAGGAGATTGCCGACGCCATTTTCGCGCACCGTTCTGCGCTGGAGGCGCGGGACGGCTTTGCCAGACGATCCGGCCTGCGCGAACGCGAGCAGGCGCTCACCATTTTGCGGGAGCGCCTTGCCGCGCGGGCGCTTGCCGCGCGCGGGCAAGCCGTGCTGGCGGACGTCGAGGCGCGGCGCATCGACCCCTATACGGCGGCGGACAGGCTGCTGGCCCAGATCGATGGAGAGGACCGCCGGGCATGACGAAAAGCATCTGCGCCCTTGTGCACCGCCCCGATTCCGATCGCGCCGCATTCCAGGCCTATTATGAAGAACATCACGCGCCTTTGGGCGTGCGGCACTTTCCCTTCACGCGCTATGTCCGCAACCATGTCATCGGCGGGGCGCCTGTGGACTTCGACACGATCAGCGAATTCTGGGCCAACGACATCGCCGCCACGGCGGCGCTGATGGACGGGCCGGTGGGCGGCATCATGCGGGCGGACGAGGCGAAGTTCATGGACCGCAGCCGCATCGCGCCAGCAGGAGCGGAGGAGCATGTGCTTTCCCCCGGACCTCCGGCGGATGAGGACGGGCTGAGGACCGCGTTCCTTGTCGACCCCAGCGGCATGGCGGATTGGCGCGACGATTTTCTCGCCTGGGCCGGTGGGGTGGCGTCGAGCGTTCCGGGCATGTCGATCGACTTCGCCCAGTCCTGGGGCGACCCGCCCTTTCCGGCGGCGGCGGTGCTGTGGATGCCGGGCGATGGTGATCCCGGCGCGATCCCGCAGAATCTTGGTGTCCGGCGGCTGATCGTCCGCCGCGCCGAAACTCCGGCGGATCAGTTGAAGGGCAATGCTCGCGAATAATCGAACGATACCGATCGAATATTGACCTGCGGAAGCTGGCGGGATAAGCAACGCCATTGCGTCCGTCAGCAAGAAGGCCGCGTTCAGTAGAGGAAATCGTCCGATGAAAAGGCTCCGCGCCATACTGTTGACGGTGGTGATCTCCACCGCCCTTAGCCCTGTCGCAGCCGCAGCGCGCGAGTCCGGGGATGCGGCGGAGCGCCGCGCGGAACAAACGCTGTCGAAGATGACGCTCGGGGAAAAGGTCCGGCTGCTGCACGGGCCGATGCCCATGATGCTGCCCCCATCCAAGCGCCCCGAAGGCGTGGCGATGGGCGCTGGCTTCATCGAGGGCGTTCCGCGCCTGGGCGTGCCGATGCTGGTGGAAACGGACGCGAGCCTGGGCGTGTCCAACCTGATGGAAATCCGCAAGGGCGACGTCGCGACGGCGCTGCCGTCCGGGCTGTCGCTCGCGTCGACTTGGGACCCGGAGATCGCGCGCGCTGGCGGAAAGATGATCGGGTCGGAAGCGCGCGCCAAGGGCTTCAACGTGATGCTGGTGGGCGGCGTCAACCTGGTACGCGATCCGCGCGCTGGGCGAAACTTCGAATATCTGGGCGAAGATCCGCTGCTGGGCGGTGAACTGGTGGGCGCGCAGATTGCAGGCGTCCAGTCCAACAACATCATCGGCACGATCAAACATTATGCGCTCAACGCGCTGGAGACCGGCCGCAACATCCATTCCGTCATCATGGACGAGGGTGCGATGCGCGAAAGCGACCTGCTGGCCTTCCAGATCGGCATCGAAAAGGGCAATCCCGGCTCGGTAATGTGCGCCTATAACCGCGTCGGGGGCGTCTTCGCGTGCGAAAACAGCTTCCTGCTGAACGACGTGCTGCGCCGCGATTGGGGCTACAAGGGCTATGTCATGTCGGATTGGGGTGCGGTCCATTCGACCGAGGCGCTGCTCAAGGGGCTGGACCAGCAGTCAGGCGAACAGGTCGACGCCAAGCGCTATTTTTCGACAGAACTGACCAAGGCTCTGGAGGAAAAGCGCATTCCCGTGTCCGCTGTGGACACGGCCGCGCGGCGCATCCTGCGGTCGATCTACGCCCATGGCGTGGCCGACAACCCGCTGCAACCGGGCCAGCCGATCGACTATGACGCCAATGCCGCCGTTGCGCAAAAGGCCGCCGAGGCGGGCATCGTGCTGCTGCGGAACGAAGGCGGGATATTGCCGCTGGCCGCTGGCGTCAGGAGCATCCTTGTCGTGGGCGGAAATGCGGATGCGGGCGTGCCCGGCGGCGGCGGATCGAGCCAGGTCGTTCCGGTCGGCGGGCTGAAACGCGTGGTTCCCGGCGCCAGCACCGGCACGGCCGCCGCTTTCGCCAAGCGTGGCTATGGCGGCACCGCGCCGCTCGATGCATTGCGGGCCGAGTTCCCCAACGCCCGGATCAGCTTCCTAGACGGCAAGGATGCCGCCGCCGCAGCAGCAGCGGCAAAGGCCGCCGACATGGCGATCGTCTTCACGGAAAAATATGCGACCGAGGCGATCGACCATCCCGATCTGTCGCTGGGCGAAGGGCAGGACGCGCTGATCGACGCGGTGGCGAGCGCCAATGCGAAGACCGTGGTCGTCCTGCAAACCGGCAATCCGGTGCTGATGCCCTGGCAGGCGAAGGTGCCCGCGATCCTTTCCGCCTGGTTCGGCGGCCAGCGGGGCGGCGACGCCATCGCGCGCATCCTGTCGGGCAAGGTCAATCCGTCGGGCCATTTGCCCGTCACCTTCCCGGCGTCCGCCGACCAGCTTCCCAACCCGGTGCTGCCGGGATCGAACATCCCCCCCGCCAACAAGGAAACCCGCGCCGTTTACGGGCTCCAGGCAGGGCTGCAACCCTATGACATCAGTTTCCCCGAAGGGTCCGACGCGGGCTATCGCTGGTTCGACAAGAAGGGGCTGAAGCCGCTCTATCCGTTCGGCCATGGGCTGAGCTACACGAGCTTCCGCTATGATGGGTTGAAGGTGACCGGCGGCAAGACGCTGACGGTGCGCTTCACGGTCACGAACACGGGCGATCGGGAAGGCGCGGACGTGCCACAGGTCTATGTCACGCGGCCCGGCAAGGCCAAGCGGCTGATCGGCTGGGGCAAGCCGGACCTCAAGCCGGGCGAAAGCCGCGAGGTGACGGTGACGGCCGATCCGCGCGTTCTGGCGGACTTCGACGCCAAGGCGCAGCGCTGGGTGGTGCCCGCCGGACCGGTGAAGGTGGAGGTCGCAACCTCCGCCGCCGATCCGGTGCTGACCGGGACGGCCCGCCTGTCGCGCGTGACCCGCAAGCCCTGATCCCTGACCCGCCAGCGCATCATGCCTGTTCCGGCGTGATGCGCTGGCCCGCAGGGCTCAGCCCGCGACCTGCCCTCCGTCCACCGACAGGGCGATGCCGGTCACGTTGCAGGCGTCGGCCGAGGCAAGATAGGCGACAGCCGCCGCTATTTCCTCCGGCGCGCTGGTCTTCCCCGTCTTGGGCGACAGGCGCGCGATCTTGGCGAAGTCCAGCCATTCCGGCATGGGCGTGACCGTGACGGTAAGCGGCGTATCGACGCCGCCGGGGCAGATGGCGTTCACGCGCACACCCTTGTCGGCATATTCCACCGCCATGGACCGGGTGAGCCCGTTCACCCCCGCCTTGGCCGCGCAATATGCCGCGGCGAAAGGCACACCCGCCAGCGACGCCGCCGACGACATATTGACGATATTGCCCCTGGTCTCCAGCAGATGCGGCACCGCATATTTGCTGACGAAGAAGACCGCATTCAGGTTGATGCTGATGACGCGTTGCCAGCGCTCGACCGGATATTCGTCGGCGCGGGACCAATCCATCACCCCCGCATTGTTCACCACTATGTCCAGCTTGCCGAGTTTTTCGACAGCCTCAGCCACCAGCCGTTCGCAATCACCGGCATCGGCGGCATCGAAGCGGATGGGGAAGGCCCTTACACCGTATGCGCTGGCGATTGCCTGGGCGGCGGCGGCCGCTCCTTCAAGGTTGATGTCGGCGACCACGACATCGGCCCCTTCCGAAGCCAGCCGCTCCGCCGTCGCCTTTCCTATGCCCGAAGCCGCGCCCGTCACCAGGGCGCTCTTGTCAGTGAAACGCTTCATATCACCTCTCCCATCAGTCCGGCCGGGGAACATTGGCCGCATCATCAATGCGTAGCCACTGCTCCAGCCATTTACGCACATTTGAACCAAAGGCCATGTTGCACGGCGATCTGCCGAAAGCCAGACCCGGTTGCACGGCTTGCTCAACAGCTTGTCCTGCCGGACCGGGCAGTTCCTGGATTGGGCCTTTGAAAGCCGGGCGTATGCTCCTAAAACAATGTGCAAAATCAATATGCCGCCACAACGGATCATCCGGTGAATAATAGCCCGTCACAACGTCTGCATGACCGGGAGCGGCGGCTGCTCAAGGGACAGATGCGCCATCCGCGCCTTGGGCTGATCGACATCCTCATCCGGGACGTGTCGGAACGGGGCATCGGCGGAAAATGCACGTCGGACATCGTGGCGGGCGACCGGGTGACGATCCACCTGACCGGATATCCGCCCGTGGATGGAACGATCGCATGGCGCAATGGACAGGCCTTCGGCGTCCAGCTGGACGCGCCGGTCGATCCTGCCGCCGTCAAAAGCCCGCCGCAGCCGGAAACGCCCGTCACAAGCCACGAAGTCCCTCGGCCGTTCAGACCAACGGTCAGCACCCGAAGACCCGGCTTCGACCGCAGGCGCACGGGGCCGAAAACGGGTTCCGACTGGACCTGACGCCGCGAGGGCGGCTCCTCCGCCATTATGCCGCTGATGTGCAATCAATTCTCAATAGCGATCTTCTTGTCAGACGCTGGATCAGCCGCTAACGAGTTGAAGCATGTCACAACCTCCGCCGGAGTCACCCGTGCCGACAGCCTGGCGCCCATGGCTACGCTTCCTGCTCGCCGGGCCGGGCGCGATCGTCGTCGCGCTGGTGGTCATGGCGGGGATGGCGCTGTGGCTGCCCGGTGGCGCGGCGGGGATCGACAACCTCGTGCTGCCGCTGGTGCTGGTGCCGCTGATCTGGGCGGCGCTGTTCTTTCATGCCTGCCTCGACCGCAAGCTGGCGCGGGTGGCGATCGTGGCGGGGGGGCTGCTGCTGGTGCATGGCGCGCTGATCGCCCACAAATTCCTGGACCATGAGATGGCCGGACAGGAGATTCACCGATGATCCATTTGCCCAAGGAAGAGACCAAGCTGATGGTCGCCGTCCATGGCTGGTCGGGGATCGTGCTGGGCCTGTTGCTCTACGCCGTCGTTATCACCGGCATGGCGGCCGTGTTCGCCGAGGAGATCGGCCTATGGTCGGCCGGGCATGTCCAGACGCAGTCCGCCTTCGAACGGCCCTTTGCCGATACGGTGCGCAAGCTGGGCGCGCAGACCCCGGCCAAATATCATGAGGGCGTCGACCTGTTCGAGATTGGCGACCATGATCTGGGCGCCTTTTTCCACCGGCATGAAACCGAACCGGATGGCGAGTTCGTCAGCCGGGGATTCTACTATCAGCTCGACCGGGACGGCAAGGTCGCCAGCAAGCAGTTCGGAACGGGCGAGGAGGTGTTCGGCCCGCGCAACGACGACGCGCTCAGCCATTTCCTGGTCGATACCCATGTCCGGCTGCATGTGCCCAACCCGTGGGGGCTGCTGCTGACCGGCATCCTTGGCCTTGCGATGCTGGTCGCCGCCGTGTCGGGCCTGCTGATCCACCGGCATTTGTTCAAGGACATCTTCACGTTGCGGCGGAAGGCCAATCCGGTCCTGTTCAACCGCGACAGGCATAGCGTGGCGGGCACGTGGAGCCTGCCCTTCGCCTTCGTGCTGGCCTTTACCGGCAGCTTCTTCTCCTTCTTCGGGACCATCGGCGTGCCGGTGGTCGCCATGGCGGCCTTTGGCGGGGACGTTGCGGCGCTCAACGAAGCGGTGTTCGGCAATCCCGGAAAGCCCGATCCGCGCCCGGCCGGGATGGGCAATCTCGACCGGATCGCCAGCGACGCCATCCGCCGGACGGGGGAGGTGCCGACCTTCGTCAGCATAGAGAATTTCGGCCGCGCCGATGCGAAGGTGACCACATTCCACCCGCCCAGCAGCGGGGACCTTGCGCCCGTCAGCCTGCTCTATGACGGGGCGGAAGGACGTTTCCTCCATACCAAGCCGCTGATCGGCACGACTCCGTCCGCAGGGGGCACGCTCGCGGCGATCATGTCGCCGCTGCACTTCGGCAACTTCGCGGGCATTGTGTCGAAGGCGGTCTGGTTCGCGCTGGGCTTCGCCATGTGCTACGTCACCTTGACCGGCCTGCGGCTATGGCTGGTGCGGCGCGAGGCTGGCGCGCGATCGCTCGACTGGCTTGACCGCATGGTGACGATCGTCGGGCTTGGCCTGCCCTTCGCGCTGGTTTCCACCGCCGCCGCCTTCCTGATAGCAAAGCCGATGGGCAGCGCAGTCTACTGGACGACCGCGGGATTCCTGATCAGTTCGGCCCTCGTCATCGTAGCGGGAGCGCTGTGGCGGTCCAGCGCCAGCTTCGGGCGCTGGCTGCAAATCGGCACCGGCCTCATCATGGTCATGCTGCCGCCGCTGCGCCTGCTGACCGGAGGCCCCGGCTGGATGAGCGCCTTCGCCGCGAACCAGCCGATGATCGCCGCCGTAGACGTCGCCCTGCTTGCGGGCGGGGCATGGATGCTCTGGCTGATGCTGCGCCCTGCGCCGGGGACGGTGCGGCAGCCCCTCCCCTCCTTGCAGGCGGCCGAATGATGCTGCTTCCGCTCGCGGCCACGGCCTTTTCCACCGCCATCATCCTGCTGCTCTGCCTGGGCGATCCCAAGCGCAGGCGGTCGGCGCGGATAACAGGGGAAGGCCAGGGCACGGCGATCCGCCGGGTGCTGGCCGGAGCCGCGCTGCTGCCCGGCCTGTTCTACGCGGTCAGCGGCAGCGGGGCGGCCTTCCTCATATGGCTGGGAGGGTGTGGCGTGGCCGGTTGGCTGGTCACGCTCTTATTGTCTCCCGCGCAGAGCGGCGAGACGCAACGGCGATGAAGCGGGAACGCAGCCCCGCTCACCGCCGCAGCTTCACGTGCCAGCCAATGTTGAACCGCCATCCGTCCCCGGCGGCGGGATAGGCGCTGTCGATCACCCGCGCGCCCTCCAGCGTCAGCGATGCATGGGGATTATAGACCAGCCGCAACCCTCCCCCAGCCGAGGCGAGGTCATAGTCGGTCTGCGGGATGCCCAGCCGTTCGAGCACCCGGATGCGCGCGCCATCGATGAAGCCATAGACTTCGCTATCCTTGAGCGCCTTGCCCGTCACCGGCCGCCAGGCGAGTTCCAGCGACCCCGCCACGCCCCGGTCGCCGCTGAGGATCGCGGTTTCGAAGGCGCGGCCATATTCCGGCCCGCCGATGGCGAGGCGCTCATTCCCTGACAGCCGGTCGCGGCTATATTGGCCGGTCGCGCGCACGCGGCCGACGAAGCGCTTGCCGATCATCCGGTCATATCCGATCCGGCCGGTCAGCTTGGTGAAGGTGGGATCGGTAAAGCCCGGCGTTCCGCGCGCGTCCAATATGTCGAGGCCATGGCTGGCGCTGAACGCCGCCGACAGCACGCTCTTGTCGCCGATGGAGGAATAGCCGATCGCCGCGCGGAGAGTGCGGATATGGTCGGACGACAAGACCGATCCCAGCAGCGCCGCATCGCTGTTGAGGCCGTCCAGCCCCGCGCTGACGGTCAGGTTGCGGCGATAGCTTCGGATCAGCGGATAGCTGACGGTCAGTCCCAGGGTCCATGCCTCCCCGGTGATGGGAAAGTCCTTGAGCCGCGTATCGAGATGCGAGGCCGACAGGCCCAGCATCAGTCCGTCCGACCCGATCGGCGTCTGGTGGCCGAGGCCAACATAGCGGTATCGCTTGAGGTCGATGGCGCTGAGCAGCGTCAGGTCGGTACGGTCGCCATCGCGCAACAGGCTGTTGAACTGGGCGGTCGCGCGCAACTGGCCGGTGCCGAGTCCGCTTTGGGTGCGATTGTCGATGCCGAAGCTGAAATCGCTATATTCCCGCTTCGGCGTGATGGAGAGGCGGACGCCGCCCGCCTTCGCGCCGCGCAGCAGCGACACGTCCACCTTCACCCCCGCCATGTCGCGCATCAGCGAAAGATAGCGCTCCAGCGCGCGGCGCGTCAGCGGCCGTTCCGCGCGCAGCCGTTCCGCATAGGCGCGGATGAGGGGGCTGGCGCCCTTGGGATAGACGATATCCTCGACAAAGCCTTCGGCCAGGACCACCTTGACCTGACCGGTCGACAGGTCCTGTTCGGGAATGGCGACGGTATAAAGGGCGATGCCGCTTTTCGCATAAGCGGCGGAAATGGCCTGGGCCAGGGAGGACAGCGTTTCCTTCGACGCGGGCCGCCCCAGATAGGGACGGGCGGCAGCGGCCACGCTTTCGGGCGCTTCGACGCCGGTGAAGCTGATGCCGCTGATCGCCACGCCCGCATCCCCGCCCTCCACGGCGACCAGATCCCTGGGCGTGGATCGGGGCAGCTTTTCCTGACGATCGGGCGAAGCGCCGGGGACGGGCTGTTCGCCCTGGCCGATCAGCGGGGGCGCAAGGGTCGAAGGAGATGATTGCACCGCCAGCAACAGGGTTGCGGCAGCGAAGCTGAGCGCGGCCATAGAAGGCTTTCTAAAGAGTGAAGAAGAAGCCGGAAACGCGGGGTGCCTGCCGCGCTTCCGGCCCAAGGATCACGGACGGGTGAGGTTCAAGCCGCCCGTCAGCGCGTTGAGCGTACCGGATACGACCCCGGTGACGGGCGCGAGCACGCCGCCGGGAGAGGCGGTGGCGCCTGCCTGCA
>NZ_ATHO01000089.1 GCF_000445065.1 Sphingobium quisquiliarum P25
GACCCGCTTTGCCGCCGGAGGGGCGCTTGGGGCCGCCGGGTCCAGCCCGGCGGGGCGGTCCAGATTTTTTCGGCGGTTCCACGGCTGACTTCCTTTTACCGGCAGAGGGGCATTCCCATATCGGGAAATGCCATGAACATGACGAATGGTGCTGCCCCATCGCCAATGCGATGGGCGGCGGCCGACCGTCGCGAAACCGGCGCGAGCCGCCGTGCGTTGGTCGGCTGAATGGCGTAAACGGGGCGGATCGGCAAATGTTTTTCGGGCTGGTAAAGGGAGAGGCAGGGCAGGCGCGGCGGAAGGCGATCCGCAGCGTGCTGATCGTCGAGGATGAGCCCCTGGTCGCTTTCGACAATGAGCATGTGCTGGAACAGGCGGGCTATCATGTCGCCGCCACGGTCGAGGATTATGACCATGCCGTCCGGGTCATCGAGGATGACGAGGTCGATCTGGTGATCGCCGACATCGCCCTGCATGGAGACAAGACCGGCATCGACGTCGCCCGCCACGCGCATGAAAAGGGATTGCCGGTGCTGTTCGTGACCGGCGCATGCCCTGTCGATGCGGCGGACATGGCGGTGGGATGCCTGTCCAAACCCTATCTGCCACGCGACCTGCTGGCGGCGATCGACGTGATCGAGGCGAAGTTGCAGGGCGTCGAACCGGCGCGCCTGCCAGCCGGGCTCAGCCTGTTCGACCATGCGGGCGAGGCTGACGCCGGGCGCTGACGCGAGCCGCGCAGCCGTTCACGGGAGGAATAGCAGCGCCAGCGGCTTGTTTCGGCGGCATTTGTCCATATGGTGGCGCGACATGCATCACCGGGGGCGCGCAACTTCATGACCGACATCGCCATGGGCACGAAAAGCTGGGTCTATGCGGTCAAGCCTTATGTCGAAAAAGCGCCGCTGGCCGCGCTGTTCTTGGGCATTTCGTCCGGCTTTCCCTTTGCGATGATCGGCGCCAATCTGGCGTCGCGGCTGGCGCAGGACGGCATCGACAAGAAAAGCGTGACGGCGTTCAGCCTGGTGCTGCTCGCCTATAATCTCAAATGGCTGTGGGCCTGGGTGGTCGAGGGGGTGAAGCTTCCTCTGCTGCACCGTCTGGGACAGCGCGTGTCATGGATGCTGCTGGCGGGGCTGCTGGTCATGGCGGCGGTGGTCAACCTGGCGGTGGTCGATCCCGCGTCCGACATCATGGCGACGGTGCGGGCGGCGATCCTGCTGGGCATTGCGGGCGCGACGTTCGACATCATCATCGACGGCTACCGCATCGAGATATTGCGGCCCGATCAGCTAGGGATCGGCGCGGGCATGTCGCAATATGGCTGGCGCATCGGCGCGGCGGCGGCGGGCGCGCTGGGCCTGATCGTGGCGCAGCATTGGAGCTGGACCGCAGCCTATCTCGTCTGTTCCCTGTTCGCCCTGCCTGCCATGCTGGCCGCGCTGATCGTGGGAGAGCCGGAACGTCATCGCGAGATCGCGTCGCGCAAGAGCGGCGGCGAGCTGTTTCAGGCGATCACCGGCCCTTTCATCGACTTTTTCAAGCGGCAGGGCGCGTGGCTCGTGCTGCTGTTCATCATCGTCCACAAGATCGGCGATACGCTGGCGAACCTGACCTTTCGCCTGCTGTTCAACGACCTTGGCTACAGCAATGACGAGATTGCGCTTTATGACGTGGGCGTAGGTTTCTGGGCGCTGCTCGCGGGTATTTTCGTAGGCGGCGTGCTCTATGCGCGGCTGGGGTTGAAGCGGTCGGTGCTGATCAGCCTGGTGCTGATGGCGGTATCCAATTTCAGCTTCGCGGCGCTGGCGGCGGCGGGCAAGAGCAACCTTGGCATGGCAGGCGCCATCGGCTTTGAGAATTTCGCCAGCGGGATCGGCGGCGTCGCGGTGGTCGCCTATTTTTCCGCGCTATGCGACCTTCGCTTCACTGCCGCCCAATATGCGATGATTTCGGCGGCGGCCAGCGTGGTCGGACGGTTCCTGACCGGGACATCGGCTGGCGCGCTGATCGAGCGGTTCGGCTATGTCGACTTCTACCTGCTGACGACGGCGCTGGCGCTGCCGGGCATCATCCTGTTCTGGCTGATGATGCGCGCCGGGCTGGTGGACAGCAGCGTCGGCAGCGCCGCCACCGACGAGGGCCATCAGCCCGCCGCGTAAAGATCGAGCGGGCGGCCAAGGTCATTATGCGCCTGCGCGACCGCCTGAAGACAGGTGAGCGCGCCCAGCGCGTCGTCATTGCCGAGCAGCGCCGTGACATGATCATAGGCGAGACGCGGGTCCTGCACCGCCGTGCCGACCGCCTGCATCAACACGCCTTCGTCGGCCGTCATGCGCGCGCAGCAGCAGGGCGCGACCAAAATCTTGCGAGTCGCCGACCGGGCCAGTTCCAGCATCATGGCGCGCATCAGCACCAGCGGGCGGCGATAGCTGCGCCCGAACGCGCCGATCATCGCATTCACGGCATGGGCGTCATTCACCCCCGCCGTCGCCATGCGGCGCAGGATATAGAGGAAGAGGCGATTGCCGTAGCCGCCGGGAATGGGGCGGGGCAGGTCGAGGTGCGAAGTCTCTCCATGAGCCATGATCGTGAACCTTCATCCGTTATGTGGCGGACTCCGGTTTACGCTATTGAGAATGAATCGCAAGAATAATCAGTCGGGATTTTGTCCGTTCAGCCGCAAAATCTCTCCGGCCAGATAGAGCGACCCGGCGATCAGCAGCCGGGGCGCGACAGGTCCGCCGCGTCCGGCGATGGCAGCGATCGCCTGCTGCGGCGAATCATGGGCGGTGCAGCCGATGTTCCATTGCGCGGCGACGGCGGCGAAGCGTTCGGCCGGGTGATGGTCATGCCCCGGAACCGGCAGCGCGTAGATATGGGCGATGCGGCCGGCGAAGGGCGCGAGATAGGCGTCCACATCCTTGTTCGCGAGCATGCCGATGACGAGGTGAAGTTGCCGCCCGCCCAGCCTTTCGCTGGTGAAAAAGGCGCTGATCGCCTCACCCGCCCCGGCATTGTGACCGCCGTCGAGCCAGGCTTCGGTGGCGGCCGGAAGGGGAGCGAGCAGCGGGCCATGATCCAGATGCTGGAGCCGCGCGGGCCAATGCGCCCAGAGCGGCGCGGCCTTGAGCGCGGCTTCGCTGACGGGAAGGGCGCTCTGGTGGCGCAGCATGGCGAAGGCGAGGGCGGCATTATGCACCTGATGCGCGCCCGGAAGGCGGGGCAGTGGCGCGTCGATCCGGCCATGCTGGTCGCGGTAATGCAGCCGGTCGCGATAGGCCGCCGCGTCCCAGCTTCCGCCCATCGGCAGCCACGGCGCGCCCGCGCGATCGGCGGCCCCGCGCATGACCGGGGTCAGGCGGTCGGGATAGCGGTGGGTCACGAGCGGGACGCCGCGCTTGGCGATGCCCGCCTTTTCAGCAGCGATGGCGGTCAGGCTGTTGCCCAGGAACGCCTGATGATCGATGCCGAGCTGGGCGATGCCGCAAATGGCGGGCCGTTCGATGACGTTGGTGGCGTCCAGCCGCCCGCCAAGGCCCACCTCGATAATACAGGCGTCGGCCGGATGTTCGGCAAAGGCGAGGAAGGCGGCGGCGGTCGTGACTTCGAAGAAGCTGGCGCCGACGCCCTCCGCCACGTCCAGCACGCGGGAGAGATAATGGGCGAGCGCTTCGTCGGAGATGAGCTGGCCGTTGAGGCGGATGCGTTCGTTGAAACGGACGAGATGGGGCGAGGTGAAGACATGGACGCTCCGGCCATCCGCCTCCAGCGCGGCGCGAAGGAAAGCGCAGGTCGACCCCTTGCCATTGGTGCCAGCGACATGGAAGGCGGGCGGCAGCGCGCGGTGGGGGTTGCCGAGCCGGTCGAGCAGGCTGGTGATTCTTTCGAGGCCCAATATATCGGCGCCGGGCGACAGGGTCGCGAGGCGGTCCAGCTGGGCCTGAACCGCCGGATCATCGGAAATGGCGTGGTCGGGCATGGCCCTTCGTCCTTCGCGCGAAGGCGTCAGGCGGCGGCGCGAGGGGTCAGATAGCCGATCACCCGCGCCAGCGTGTCGCGCAATTCGCTACGGTGAACAACCATGTCGAGCATCCCATGTTCCAGCAGATATTCCGCGCGCTGGAACCCGTCCGGCAGCTTTTCGCGAATGGTGCTTTCAATGACGCGCTGGCCCGCAAAGCCGATCAGGGCATTGGGTTCGGCGATTTGAACGTCGCCCAGCATGGCGTAACTCGCCGTGACGCCGCCGGTGGTCGGATCGGTGAGGACGACGATATAGGGCAGGCCAGCGGCGTGCAGCTTCTGGATCGCGACGGTCGAACGGGGCATCTGCATGAGGGACAATATGCCCTCCTGCATGCGCGCGCCACCGGCCGCGGTGAAGATGACATAGGGGCATTTATGGCCGATCGCCTCGTTCACGCCCTGAATGAAGGCTGCGCCGACGCCCATGCCCATGGAGCCGCCCATGAAGGCGAAATTCTGCACGCCCATGACCAGCGGCACATCGTCGATCGCGCCGCGCGCGTTGATCAGCGCGTCCTGATCGCCGGTAGATGCGCGGGCGGCCTTGATGCGGTCGGGATAGCGTTTGGTGTCGCGGAATTTGAGCGGGTCTTCCTGCACCGGCGGCGTGGGCAGGAGGATGAAGCCGGGGTCGAGGATCTGCTCGAAACGCTCGGAAGGGCCGATGCGGCCATGATGGTCGCAGCGCGGGCAGACGGACAGATTATCTTCCCATTCCTTGATGAAGATCATCTCCGCGCAGGACGGGCATTTGTGCCACAGCGTTTCGGCCGTGCTTTCCTTCTTCGCCATGAAGGGCAGGGCGTTGCGGACGCGGTTGATCCAGCTCATGCGGTGGTCTCCCGATAATGGGGGCTGTTGGCGTTGAGCGCGCCGCGCAGGCTGGCGACGAACTCCTGGACAAAGGGGGCGGCGGCATCGCCATGCGAGCCGATGATGTCGACGATGGCGGAGCCGACCACCACGCCGTCGGCGACGCGGCCGATCGCGGCGGCCTGTTCGGCGGAGCGGACGCCGAAGCCGACCGCTATGGGCAGGTCAGTGGCGGCTTTCAGCCTTGCCACGGCTTGCTCGACGGCGGCTTGCGCGGCCTGCTGCTTGCCGGTGATGCCAGCCACCGCGACATGGTAGAGGAAGCCGCTGGCGCCATCGAGCACGGCGGGAAGGCGGGCCGCATCGGTCGTGGGCGTCGCGAGGCGGATGAGGTGGATGCCCGCCGCACGGAGGGCAGGGCCGATTTCGGCATCTTCCTCCGGCGGGACATCGACGCAGATCACGCCGTCCACCCCTGCCTGGCGGCATTGACCGGCGAACCATTCGGAGCCGCGCACCAGCATGGGGTTGGCATAGCCCATGAGGACCAGCGGCGTGTGCGGATGGCGGGCGCGGAAGGTGGTGGCGAGGTGGAAAATGTCCCTGGTCTTCGTGCCCGAACCAAGGCTGCGCAGGTTCGCCAGCTCGATAGCGGGGCCGTCCGCCATCGGATCGGTGAAGGGCATGCCCAGTTCGATGATGTCCGCGCCGCCCGCGACGAGCGCGTCGAGGATGGCGGGCGTCGCGGCGACGGTCGGGTCGCCTGCGGTCACGAAGGTGACGAGCGCGGCGCGGCCTGCTTCCTTGCAGGTGGCAAAGCGGGCGGCAAGGCGATCAGCGGTCACGGCGGCATTCCCAAGGGAAGGAGGGGTAGGTCGGCGCAGGGAGGTTTCTCACATCTCAACTCCCAGTGCGTCGGCCACCGTGAAGATGTCCTTGTCCCCTCGACCGGAGAGATTGACGACGATGATCTGGTCCGCGTCCATCGTCGGTGCGACCTTTTCCGCGCTGGCGATGGCATGGGCGGATTCCAGCGCCGGGATGATGCCTTCGAGCGCGGCGAGCTTCTGGAAGCTGGCCAGCGCTTCATCGTCGGTGATGGGCATATATTCGACCCGGCCGATTTCGTGCAGCCAGCTATGTTCAGGGCCGATGCCGGGATAGTCGAGGCCAGCGGAGATGCTGTGCGCCTCGGTGATCTGGCCGTCCTCGTCCTGGAGCAGATAGGTGCGGTTGCCGTGCAGTATGCCCGATGCGCCGCCCGCCAGAGAGGCGGCATGTTTGCCTTGCAGGCCTTCGCCCGCTGCTTCCACGCCGATCATCTTGACCTCTGCGTCGTCAAGGAAGGGATGGAACAGGCCGATGGCGTTGGAGCCGCCGCCGACCGGGGCGATCAGCATGTCGGGCAGGCGGCCTTCGATCTCCAGGATCTGCTCGCGCGCTTCGCGGCCGATGATCGACTGGAAGTCGCGGACCAGTTCGGGATAGGGGTGCGGGCCTGCCGCCGTGCCGATGATGTAGAAAGTGTCGTGGACGTTGGAGACCCAATGGCGCAGCGCGTCGTTCATCGCGTCCTTGAGCGTCTGCGAGCCCGACACGACCGGGACGACTTCCGCACCGAGCAGCTTCATGCGGAAGACGTTGGGCTTCTGCCGCTCGACATCCTTCGCGCCCATGAAGATCTTGCATTCCATGCCGAACAGGGCGGCGACGGTGGCGGTGGCGACGCCGTGCTGGCCAGCGCCGGTTTCGGCAATGACCTTCTTCTTGCCCATGCGGCGGGCGAGCAGGGCCTGGCCGATGCAGTTGTTGATCTTGTGCGCGCCGGTGTGGTTCAGTTCCTCGCGCTTCAGGTAGATTTTCGCGCCCTTCTTTTGACCATTCGGGCCTTCCGGCGCTCCGGCGCGGAGGGCTTCGGTCAGCCGCTGCGCATAGTAAAGCGGGTTGGGGCGGCCGACATAGGTGCGGAGCAGTTGGGTGAATTCGGCGTCGAATTCCGGGTCCTGCCTGGCGGCCTTATAGACCTTCTCCAGCTCCAGGATGAGCGGCATCAGCGTTTCGGCGACATAGCGGCCGCCGAAGGAACCGAAATGGCCGGACGCGTCGGGCTGGGAGCGGAGGGAGTTCTTGATGGTCATGATGGCTGTGCCGCTTTGCAGAAGGCCATGATCTTGTCCACACTCTTGATGCCCGGCGCGCTTTCCACGCCGGAAGAAACGTCGATCATCGGCGCGCCGGTGATGCGGATCGCTTCGGCGACGTTATCGATGCCAAGGCCGCCGGAAAGGCCCCAGGGCAGCGATATGGGGACGCCCCGCAGCAGCGTCCAGTCGAAGCGCAGCCCCATGCCGCCGGGCAGCGCCGCGCCATCCGGGGTTTTCGCGTCGAAGAGGAGGAGGTCGGCCGCCCCGCTATAGGCCTTGGCGGCGTCGATGTCGGCGCGGGTCTTGACGGAGATGGCCTTCCAGACCGGAAGGTTGAAGCGCTGGCGGATGGCGGCGGCGCGCTCCGGGCTTTCCCTGCCGTGAAGCTGGAGGGCGGTGAGGCTGTTGGTGGCGATGAGTTGGGTGAGGATGTCGTCGGCAGGGTCGACCAGGACGGCTACCCGATCGATGTGCGCAGGCACCTGCGCGGCGAGGGCGCGGATCTGGCCGGCTTCGACATGGCGGGGGCTTTTGGGGAAGTGGACGAAGCCGAGATGCGACGCGCCAGCCTTGATCGCCGCGCCAACAGTGTCTGGCGTCGAGAGGCCGCAGATTTTTATGGCGAGTCGGGACATTGGAGGGCTTTAGACTTAGTTGCGGTGAGTTGAAACCATGTGCTCCGTGCTCCTGCCTCCGCAGGAGCGCGGTGGCGCTCAGGATAGCGTCAAATCCATATCGTGAAGCGCCAGCCATTGGTCGGCATGGTCGATGCACGCCTTGCCGAGGAAGGCATCCACCTGATCCATGATCTGATCGTCGGCAAGCTGCGCAGGATCGAGCGGCGGGTGCCAGTGGACGCGGAAGTTGGGGCCTTCGGTGCGGATCATGTAGAAGGGCAGGAATTTCGCGCCCACTTTCCGCGCGAGGCGCAGCGCTACGGAAAGATTGCCTGACGGCGGCAGGTCGCGGCCGAAGCGGGGGAACCAGACCTGACGGTCGCGGCGCTCGTCCAGCAGGATGTAAAGGGTGGCGCGATCCTTCGTGGTCAGATGCTTGAGGATGCCGCGCGCCGCGCCCTCTCCGGTAATCGCCTCGCCCATATAGCTTGATCGGGCGCGTTTCAGCATGGCGGCCTGGCCGGGGTCTTGCGGCGGGTCGTAGACGCCGAGGCCGGGGCGATCGGTGGACGCCTTGATATGGGCGGCAAGCAGGTCCCAATTGCCGAGATGGACGGCGAGCGCGATCATCGGACCGGGGCCGTCGAGGACCTGTTGATAGCCTTCCGCATCCTCGACCGTGATATGGTTATTTTCGATCAGCCGGTCGATGTTGGTGAGTTCGGCCATGGTGCGGCCGAGATTGAACCAGCGGCGGGTGAGGATGGCTTCGCTGGCCGCCTTGTCGAGGCCGGGGCGCAGGATGGCGAGGTTGGTGCGGGCGCGCTGGTCGCGCAGCTTCATGTTCCTGCGCGCGATGTTCACCGACAGCCAGCCGCCCAGCCATGAGGCCAGTGAGGCGGGAAGGATGCGGAGGAGGGTGAAGAGAAAGGGGTTGGAGAGCATCGCGCCTGCCGTCATACAGCAGCGGTCGGGGCGGTAAAGGGCTTGGGTTAAGCGATGAATTGGGCCTTGGGGCTTTGGGTGATGTTGCAGGGGCTCTCCCTGCTGGGGGTGCTGAACTATTGGCGGCATCTGCCCGTGGACCGGCAGGAAGAAGCGCCGGAGGGCGTCGTGGTGCTGCTGTCGGTGCGGGATGACTGGGATGGCGGCGCGGAGCTGATCGCGCGGTTGAAGGCGCAGACGGCGCGGTTCCGGCTGGTGATCACGACCTCGGGGGCTTGCCCGGCGGCGGAGGCTCTGGCTGCGCGTGAGGGGGACTGGGTGCAGATCGTTCGCGCGGGCGTGGCGAGCGACGAGGGGCAGAAGGTTCACAAGCTGCGCGCGGCCTTGCGATCCTTGGGGGACGCGGATCGCTATCTGGTGTTTGTGGATGCGGATATCCTGCCGCCTGTGCGGCTGGTCGGGCGGCTGCTCTTTCCGCTGGTGCGGGGGAAGGCAGATATCGTTACCGGATACCGGCTGTTGCTGCCGGAAGCGCAGGCCGGTGCGGCGCTGGTCGGCGCGGTGGAGATGCAGTTGGCGACGCTGCCCCGCGCAGCCAGCGCGACCATGCCCTGGGGCGGCGCGATGGCGCTGACGCGAGAGGTGGCGGAGCGGCTCGATCTGGATGCGGCCATGGCCGGACGCTTGTCGGATGACATGGCGATTGGGCTGGCGGGCTGGCGGGCGAAGCTGCGGTTGCGGCCGGTGCGGGATCTGCTCGTCGCAACGCCGCTGGAGGCGCGGGGGGCCTTTGCGTTCGGGGTGCGGCAATATCGGCATATCGCGACCAACAGCGCGGGGATGTGGGCGGTTGCTGCGCTGGTGGTGGGGTTGCAGGCTTTGGGCTGGGTCTGGGCCTTAGCCTGGGGCGGTTGGAGCGCCCTGACTGTGGGTTACGCGGCCGCCGTGGGACGGGTGCTGGCGCGGCGGCGGATCATTGCGGCAGTGGTGGAACCGCGACAGGCAGTGGCGGCGAAGAGGTCGCTCTGGTGGGATGTGCTGGCGCCCTTCGCGGTGTGCTGGGCGCATTGGGGGATGCAGTTGGCGGCGGTAGGGTCGAGGCGGATCCGGTGGGGCGGGTTCGATTATTGGGTGAAGGGAGGGAAGGTCGTGCGGATGGAGAGCGCGCGCTAGTTGCTTTCGACCCATCTTCGTCGTCACCGCGCAGGCGGGGATCATGCCGCCTTCGGCGGTCCAGTCGCGTGCGGAGAGATAGGTCCCCGCCTGCGCGGGGACGGCGGGATACTGAACAGGTGGCGTCTGCTATCCACCCGTTACCATCATTCCGCAGGTTGGAATGTATCTCCCGACCTTTTGATAGGGTTGTTTCAGGAGGGATGGGTTCCCGGCTTGCCGGAATGACGGAAGGCGAGGGATGCGCTTTGAGGAGCGTTTCCCGACTTCGCTCGAAACGAACGGAGGCGGGTCAGAAGCCCGCCGGGAACAGGTGCTTCCCCTGCTCATCCAGCCGGAGGACGACCTTGCCCGCAACCGCGCTCAAAGGCAGATGGCCATATAAATGCGGAAAGAGCGCGCCGCCGCGCGACTCTTCCCACTTTATCGCCTCGCCGAAGGGGGCGAGGTCGACCATCAGCATCACCAGATTGTCCTGCCCGGCGAAATGCTTTGCCGCTGTCTCCGCCGCCTGCTGCCGGGTGGACAGGTGGATATAGCCGTCCCGCAGGTCGACGGGCGCGCCCTTGAACGTGCCGTCGGCCTTTAGCTGGTCATACTGATCCCTGGTCAGGATCTTGTAGGCGAAGAGGTCGGTCACTCCTCGCTGAGGTCCGGGTCGGCTTCGGGGCTGACGTCCGGGCTGACTTCCAGGCCCGCCGGGGTGGTCACTTCGGTTTCCTCGTCGCTTTCCTCGATCTTCGCGGCGCTGACGACATGCTCGCCATCGGACACGTTGAAGAGGCGGACGCCCGCCGAGTTGCGGCCGATGACGCGCAGGGTATCAAGGCCCATGCGGATCAGCTTCGCCTGATCGGTGACGAGCATCAGATGATCGCCATGGCGCGCCGGGAAACTGGCGACGACCGGGCCGTTGCGGCCGATATTGTCGATATTGGTGATGCCCTGGCCGCCCCGTCCGGTGCGGCGATAGTCATAGGCCGAGGACAGCTTGCCATAGCCATTGGCGCAGACGGTGAGGATGAACTGTTCCTTCCCCTGTAGTTCGGCGAAACGCTCGTCGCTCATCTGCGGCGAGCCTTCCTTCTCCGGCTTCCACGGGGCGAAGCGGAGATAATCCTCGCGCTCCTCCTGCGTTGTGCCTGCGCGGTGAAGGATGGAGAGGGAAATAACCTCATCATCCTTTTTCAGGGTCATGCCGCGCACGCCGGTCGAGGTGCGGCTCTGGAACTCGCGCACATCGGTAGCCTTGAAGCGGATCGCCTTGCCCTGACGGGTGGCGAGCAGCACGTCATCCTCCTCGGAAAGCAGCGCAACGCCAATCAGCCGATCCTCGCTCTCGTCATCGAAGCGCATCGCGATCTTGCCGTTGCTGGGCACGTTGGCGAAGGCGTCCATGCTGTTGCGGCGGACCGTGCCGTTCGCAGTGGCGAACATGACGTGCAGGTCCTTCCAGCTATCCTCATCCTCCGGCAGCGGCAGGACGGTCTGGATCGTTTCGCCGGGGCCGAGCGGGAGCAGGTTCACCATCGGGCGGCCGCGCGTCGCCGGGCCGCCTTCGGGCAGGCGCCAGACTTTCAGGCGATAGACCTTGCCCGCGGTCGAGAAGAAGAGGACCGGCGTGTGCGTGGAGGTCACGAACAGTTCGGTGATCGCGTCCTCATCCTTGGTCGCCATGCCGGAGCGGCCCTTGCCGCCGCGCGCCTGGGCGCGGAAGCTTTCGAGCGGGGTGCGCTTGATATAGCCCTGCACGGTGACGGTGACGACCATCTCCTCGCGCTCGATCAGGTCTTCATCCTCGATGCCGTCGGCGGCGGCGGTGATCTCCGACAGGCGCGGGGTGGCGAAGTCGCGCTCGATCGCCTCGAACTCCTCGCGCATGACGGCGTAGAGCTTCTGCCGGTTGCCGAGGATTTCGAGATATTCGGCGATGGCGGAAGCGAGTTCGGCCAGTTCGTTGCCGATCTCGTCGCGGCCGAGCGCGGTCAGGCGATGCAGGCGCAGGTCGAGGATGGCGCGGACCTGCGTGTCGCTAAGGCGATAGGTGTCGCCGGTCGCTTCGGTCTCGATCGCTTCGACCAGGCGCAGATAGGGCGCGATCTCCGCCACCGGCCAGTCACGGGCGAGCAGCGTTTCGCGCGCTTCGGCCGGGCTGGCCGAACCACGGATGATGCGGACGACTTCATCAAGGTTCGTGACCGCGATTACGAGGCCCAGCAAGATATGCGCGCGGTCGCGGGCCTTGTTGAGTTCGTACTTCGTCCGGCGGGTGATGACTTCTTCGCGGAAGCGGACGAAGGCTTCGATAATGTCGCGGATGTTGAGCAGTTCGGGGCGGCCGCCGCGGATGGCGAGCATGTTGGCCGGGAAGCTCGATTGCGCCGGGGTGTTGCGCCAGAGCTGGTTCAGCACGACTTCCGGCGTGGCGTCGCGCTTGAGGTCCATGACGATGCGCACGCCTTCGCGGCTCGATTCGTCGCGAATGTCGCTGATCCCCTCGATCCGCTTGTCCTTGGCGGCTTCGGCGATCTTTTCCACAAGGCCGTTCTTGCCGACCTGATAGGGGATGGCGGTGAGGACGATGGAACGGCGGTCGCCGCGCCCTTCCTCCACCACATGACGCGAGCGCATCATGATCGAGCCGCGCCCGGTATGATAGGCGCTGCGGGCGCCCGATTGGCCGAGGATCAGCGGAGCGGTGGGAAAATCGGGGCCGGGGACGATCTGAATGATGTCGTCCACGCTGATCGCCGGATTGTCGATATAGGCGAGGCAGGCGCGGATCACTTCGCCAAGGTTATGGGGCGGAATGTTGGTCGCCATGCCGACCGCGATGCCCCCCGCGCCGTTGACCAGCAGGTTCGGGAAGCGCGCGGGCAGGACCTGCGGCTCGCTTTCGGAGGCGTCATAATTGGGCTGGAAATCGACGGTGTCCTTGTCGAGATCCTCCAGCAGCGCGTTGGTGACCTTGGCAAGGCGCGCTTCGGTGTATCGCATGGCCGCCGGCGGATCGGGGTCCATGGAACCGAAATTCCCCTGACCATCGATCAGCGGCACGCGCATCGACCAGTCCTGCGTCATGCGCGCCAACGCGTCATAGATCGCGCTGTCGCCATGGGGGTGATATTTACCGATCACGTCGCCGACGATGCGCGCGGACTTGCGATAGGGCTTGTTATACTGGAAGCCCGATTCATGGGCGGAAAAGAGGATGCGGCGATGCACCGGCTTCAATCCGTCGCGCACGTCCGGCAGGGCGCGGGCGACGATCACCGACATGGCGTAGTCGAGATAGCTCGCCTTCATCTCGTCCACGATGGAGATGGGGCTGATGTCCGAAGGGTCGGCGAGGGCAGTCTCGTCGGTCAATGCGATTCTCTTTTTGGATGGAACTGTTTCGTTGCTCATGCACTAGCGGAGCGAAACAAATCTGTCACCCCTCACGCACGCGCGCGCGCTCGCGTCGATCAAGCTGCAAGAAGGGGCTGACAGGCCGCAAAGGGGTGCATATACGCTGTTCAAACGTCATTCACGCGCCGTCCCCTACCCGGCGCTTAACCAAAGGCCGCCTGTCCCCCGGGCGCAGAGGAGAAGATGATCATGCGATTTGTTACCCCAGTGGCGCTCGCGCTGGCTCTGGCGCTGACCGGCGGCGCTGTTTCGGCCCCGGCGATGGCGGCGAAGAAGGATGAGAAGAAGGGCGGCGCGCCCAAGCTGAACGTCTCGCCGGACGTGATCAAGTCGCTGCAAGCCGCGCAGGCGGCCACCCAGAAGAATGATTTCGCGGCGGCAAAGGCCGCGCTGGCCGAAGCCGACGCCAAGGCGCAGTCGAACGACGACAAATATCAGATCGGCGCGATCAAGCTGAACGCGTCGATCGCCGCGAAGGACAGCGCATTGCAGGGTGAGGCGCTGGCCCAGATGCTGGACAGCGGCCTGACGCCGCCCGACCAGGCGGGCCAGTTCAACGCCGTCGCCGCCGAACAGGCGTTGCAGGCGAAGAATTACGACCTCGCCATCTCGCGCGGCAAGGCGGCGATCCAGGCGGGCTACAAGCCGGACATGGTCAATGTCACGCTGGCCCAGGCCTATTTCGGCAAGGCGGGCACCGCCAATGCGGGCGCCGAACCGGCGCGCAGCCTCAACCAGCAGGGCCTTGCCGCGCTGAAGGCTGCGGTCGACGCCACCAAGGCGGCTGGCGGGCAGGTTCCCGCGCAATGGTATCAGATCGGCGTCAGCCGGGCCGCGAGCGCCCGCCTGCCTGAAACCGCCGAATGGGCGAAGGCCGCCTATCAGGCGCAGCCGAGCGGCGAAAATCTTCGCACGCTCGTCCGCCTGTTCCAGCAGTCCAACCCCAACATCACCAACCGCGAAAATCTGGACGTGCTGCGCCTGATGGCGGCGTCGGGCGGGCTGGTCGTCGCGGGCGACTATACCGAATATGCCGAAATGGCGTCCAAGACCGGCATCTATGGCGAAGTGAAGTCGGCCATCGACGCCGGGCGGGCGAAGGGCGTGCTGAGCGGATCGGCCGGGGCCGACCTCTACCAGACGGCGACGCCGAGGATCAGCAGCGACAAAAGCTCCCTCCCCGCTGCGGAAGCGGATGCGCGCAAGGCGGCCAATGGCAAGATCGCGGCAGCGACCGCCGACGCCTATCTGGGCTATGGCGACTATGCCAAGGCCGCGGCGATGTTCGAACTGGCCAAGCAGAAGGGCGGCGTCGACGCCGACGAGGTCAACACGCGCCTGGGCATAGCAAAGGCGCTGGGCGGCGATGTCGCGTCGGCCAAGGCGGCGTTCCAGTCCGTGCAGGGCGGCACGCGCAAGCAGATCGCCGACCTGTGGCTCGCCTATCTGGCGACCAAGGCCTGATGAGAATGGCGCGCCTGTCCGGTGCGGGCGCGCCCTCATTCCAGTAGCGGTGAAAGAACAGGGACCGGCGCTCAGACGCCGGAAATGAAAAGGGGACGGCCCGACATGGCCCGCGTGCGACTATCCACTATGAATTACGGGTTTCTGGCCGCTGCCGCATTGATGGCGGCCGGGACACCAGCGATGGCGAAGAAGGCCCCGGCCGGGCCCGTCGTCCAGATGTCCGAATCCTTCCGCACGGCGGCGCAGGCCGCCGACGCAGCGATCAAGGCGGGAGACGCGGCGTCGGCGCAGGCGCGGATCGCCGGGCTGATGCCGTCGAGCGATTTCGAAGCCTATGTGGCGGCAGGGCTGCGGTTCGAAATGGCGGTGCTGAAACGCGATTTCCAGGCGCAGCGCGTCGCGCTGACCGATATGTTCAAGACCAGTTCGGTGCCCAAGAAGGATGCGCCGCGCCTGCGCTACGTCGCTGGCTACCTGTCCTATGTCGTCGGCAATTATGACGATGCGCTGGCCCAGCTCGATTACGCCAAGACGCTGGGCTATGACGGGATCGACGCGACGATGCTGCGCGCGGACATCTACCTGCGCAAGAACAAGCCGAAGGATGCGCGCCCCTATGTCCAGGAAGCGCTCGCCCGTCAGCGGGCCTCTGGCCAGCCGATCCCGGCCGCCTGGTATGACCGGGCCATTTCCATGGCCTATGCCGCCGGGGATTGGCAGGAAGTCGGATCGCTCTACCGCGAACGGCTGACCAAATATGAGTCGGCAGGCGAGTGGCGTTCCGGGCTGGTCAATTATCTGACAGCGCCCGGCATGGAATCCCAGGTCCAGCTCGATCTCTACCGCTTGCAGGCCGCCAATGGCGCGATGGCGAGCGAGCGCGACTATCAGGCCTATGCGCAATTCGCCGAAAAGGCGGGCAACTATGCCGAGGCCAAGGCGATCATCGAAGCCGGGCGCGCCGCTGGCAAGCTGACCGCGACGCAAGCAACAACCGCGTCGCTGATGAAGAGTGTGACGCCCAAGGCCGCCAAGCAGATCGCCGCTCTGCCCGCCGCCGCGAAGAAGGCTGCGTCCGCGAAGGACGGAACCGCCGCGCTGGCGGTTGCGGACGATTATTTCTCGCTCAGCCAGTTTCCCCAGGCAGTGGAGCAATACCGGCTGGCGCTGAGCAAGGGCGGCATCGATCAGAACCGGGCTAATACCCGGCTGGGCATCGCGCTGGCACGGTCGGGCGACCTGGCGGGCGGCAAGGCGGCGCTGGCGCAGGTCAATGGCAATTGGGCCAATGTCGCCGGTTTCTGGTCGGTGTGGATCGACCAGCAGAGCCGCAAGGTCGCGCAGAACCCGGCGGCTGCCGCTTCCCCGGCCAGCTAGGGCAAGGCCGCTGCCGGTCAGACCGGCAGCGGTACGCCGGGCAGGTTCTTGGACGTGCGGATGGTGAGCGACGTCTTGACGCTCACCACGTTCGGCGCGGGCGTCAGCTTTGACGTCAGGAACTGCTGGAAGCTTTGCAGGTCGCGCGCGACCACCTTCAGGATGAAGTCGATTTCGCCGTTCAGCATGTAGCATTCCCGCACTTCGGGAAGGGTGGCGATATGGTCCTCGAACGCCTTGAGGTCCGCTTCCGCCTGGCTCTTGAGGCTGACCATGGCGAAGACCGTGATGGTATAGCCCAGCATCGCCGGGTTGACGACCGCGTGATAGGAATTGATCGCGCCGCTTTCCTCCAGCGCGCGGACGCGGCGGAGGCAGGGCGGGGCGGTCAGGCCGACCTTGCGCGCAAGCTCCACATTGGTCATCCGGCCGTCCTGCTGCAACTCGCCCAGGATATGCAGATCGATGTCGTCGATATTGGGACCGGCCATCGCTTCGCTTATTTCCTTTCTCGATTCTTGCCCGGCATCATAATAATATTTCAGGGCAATGCAATTTGTCCCACTATGCGACGATCCCAAATGGGCATGGCGCGTCCCTTTCGTTTTGGCGGGCGAAGCCCTATTCTTCACTCGTGATTTTCCCCTGCGGCCGGTGCTGCATGCTGCTGGGGCTCTATGGGGAATGATGTGCGCTTCAACGATCTGATGCAGACGGTTCTGGCCGCAGAGAATAGAAGCGGCCTGGGCGCGGTGACATTGTGGCGCCAATGCGTGGACCTGCTGGCGCAGAATGACAGGGCCGACCGCAAGCCGCTGCCGGAAGAGGAGCGCGCGGCGTTGCTGGGGCGGCTGGAGGAATTGCGGCCGCAACTGTCCGAAACGCAGCGGATCGCGACGGTGGTCGAGCTGGGCGCGCGGCTGCGATCGCCTGCGCTTGTGGAATTTTTCGCCAGCGACCGCCCGTCTATCGCTGCCGCAGCCATGTCGCGCGCGCGGCTGCCGGATGAGATATGGGCGCAGCTTCTGCCGCAACTGACGCCGACGGCGCGCGGCGTGCTGCGGGGACGGCGGGACCTGGGACCGGCGGCGGTGCAGGCGCTGGAGGCGTTCGGACCGGCCGACCTGGTGCTGACCACCGATGTGCAGGATGCGGCGGAGGACATGCTGCTGACCGAGGACATGGTCGTCCCCGCCGCGCAGGAAAGCGCGGGAGAAGCGGACGCTCCGGCCGGGTTGCGGCAGGACGCGCCTTCCCCGGCGGAAGCGGACGAGCCGGAGGCTGGGGACAACCAGATCCGCAACCTTGTCAGCCGCATCGAACGCTTCACCAGCACGCGGCGTTCTCCCGACGCGACGGCAGCGCCGCCCCGCGAAGATGCGACGAGCGTGCGCAGCTTCGCTTTCGAAACCGACGCGGCGGGCATGATCATATGGATCGACCAGGGACCGCGCGCCGCGCTGATCGGCCTGTCGCTGGGCGAGACATCGCTGCCGGGCGCGAGCGGGCCGGACGGCAGCGTGGCTGGCGCCTTCCTGCGCCGCAGCGGTTTCCAGAACGGCCGCTTCACCATCGTTGGCGGAGCCATGGCGGGGGAATGGAGGCTGTCCGCCACCCCCTTCTTCGATCCGCGATCGGGCCGTTTTCAGGGCTATCGCGGGCAGGCGAGACGGCCTTATCTGCACGAGGTGGCCGCCGCGCCGCTGGCCGAGCCGGTGTCGGTCGCCGGGCTTTCGGCGGATTCGCTGCGGCAGTTGGTGCATGAGCTGCGCACGCCGCTGAACGCCATTCTGGGCTTTGCCGATATTATCGAGCAGGAATTGTTCGGACCCAGCGGACCGGAATATCGCGAGATGGCGGGCAAGATCGCGATCGACGCGCGGCATCTGCTCTCCGCCTTCGACGATCTGGACCTGGCCGCCCGCGTCTCGCGCGGCGAGGGGGGCGAAATGCTGAGCGCCGTCGATCCTGCCCTGCTGGTGACGCAAGTGTCCACCCGCTTTCAGGAGCAGGGCGAAGGCAGCGGTGCGCAGGTCGATATCGACATGGGATCTTCCCTGCCGCTCGTCCGCATCGATCCAGTGCAGGGCGAACGAATGGTGCAGCATCTGATGCGCACGGTCATTTCGGTAATGGCTCCCGGCGAGGCGCTGACCGGCGCTTGCTGGTTCCAGCATGATGGCGGCAATGGCTGCGTGGTGCTGGGCGTCGATCGCCCGGCGAGCCTGGCGGACCTTGAGGAAGAACAGCTGCTCGATCCCGGCTATACGGCGGAGGGCGATTGGGCGGACGGGCCTCTGCTGGGCCTTGGCTTTTCCCTGCGCCTGATCCGCAGTCTGGCGGCCGGGAGCGGCGGGACCTTGCAGATCACGCCCGATCGCTTCCTGCTGTCCATGCCTGCGCTGGGCCTGAGGGAAGATGCGGCGGGCAACGCCTGAACAGAGCAATTCAATCGCAACCATTGCGCGCTAGCACAGGGGCATGACCCCTGTTTTCCATGACGGCAATCTGCTCCGCCCGCCAGCGCCTGAGGATATGATCGCGCTCGACCCGGCATTCGGCACGCGCTTCATGCTGTTCGTCGATACGGAGGAGGAGTTCGACTGGAACGCCCCTTTCAACCGGTCTGCCAATGCCGTCACTGCGCTGGCGGGCATGGAGCGCGGGCAGCGCTATTTCGCGGCGGCCGGGATAAGGCCTGTCTATGTGACGGACTATCCGGTTGTGGACAGCGATGCGGCGGCGGCGATGATGGGGCGCTGGCTGGCGGATGGAGCGGCGGACATCGGCGCGCACCTGCATCCATGGGTGAACCCTCCTCATGTGGAGCAGGTGACGGCGGCGAACAGTTATGCGGGATTCCTGCCCGAAGCGCTGGAGCGAGCCAAGCTGGAGGCGCTTTGCCAGCGCATCGCGGACCGGTTCGGGCAGCGGCCCATCGTATACCGCGCGGGGCGCTACGGCGTCGGACCCCATAGCGCGCGATTGCTGGAGGGGTTGGGGTTCAAGCTCGACAGTTCCGTGCGCAGCCGCTTCGATTATTCCGGGCAACATGGGCCGGATTTCAGGGGAATGCCGCTCCATCCTTATTGGGCAGGGCGTGGGCGGCGGCTGATGGAGTTGCCGCTGTCCACCGCCTTTACCGGGCTGCTGCGCCGGTCGGGCGGGCGCTGTTATGAAGCGGCGCGGCGCGCGGGGCGGCTGGGCGGC
>NZ_ATHO01000090.1 GCF_000445065.1 Sphingobium quisquiliarum P25
AGCTGCGCCCGCGCCTGCGCGATGTCGGCGCCGCGCGCCTGCACCTGGGCGGCAAGGGAGGTGTTGGTCGCCGCCGTCTGCCGGAAACGGCGGCGCGCATCGGCCAGGTCGGCTTCCGCCTGCGCAAGGGCGATGCGGGCGTTGGTGGGATCGAGCCGGACCAATATGTCGCCGCGCTTCACCGCCTGCGTATCGGACACCAGCACCTGCGTCGCCTGGGCGGAAATGAGCGGCGTGACTTGCGCCACTTCGGCGTTCACATAGGCGTTGTCGGTGCTGACATGATTACGGCCGACCAGTTCATACCAGATAAGGTAGACAAGGCCGATCGCGACGACTGCGACCGCAAGGCGGATGAGCCATTTCTTGCGCTGCCCCATCTTCGCCGTCCGTTCGGCAACAGCGGCGTCCGAAGTGAATTCTGGCGTTGCATCAGCCATGGGGGAGATCCTTGGACAAGGCGTCGCGGGGCGTGAAGCCGCCACCTAGCGCGCGAATGAGAGCGATGTCGAGAGTGAAGGCGCTGGCCTCCAGCTCCGCGACGGACTGGCGCGCGGCCAGCATCTGGTCTTCGACGTTCAGCACGTCGAGAAAGGTGAACAGGCCGCCGCGATAGCGCTTCTGCGCGATGCCATAGGCCTCTTCCGAAGCGGCGAGCGCGGTGCGGGCGGCGGCCAGGCGGCGTTCCAGATTGTGGCGGCCGCTGACCGCGTCCGCGACTTCCTGATAAGCGCCCAGCACGGTCTTGTCATAGACGGCCACCGCTTCGTCATAAGCGCCGCGCGCGCCGCGATAGCGCGCCCGGATCGCACCGCCATGAAAGATCGGCAGGCTGATCGCCGGGCCAACGGTGCCGAACAGCGAATCCTTGCTGAACAGCGTGTCGGTGAAAGGGCGCGGGCCGGATGCGGGCAGATTTTGGAAGTCGGTATTATAGCCCAGCGATTGGATACCGGCGAGCGCGCTCAGGCGAATGGCGGGATAGAAGTCGGCGCGCGCCACCTTGATGCGCTTGGCCGCTGCCTCCGCCCTTGCCAGCGCCGCGGCGATGTCGGGGCGGCGGGCGACCAGATTGGTGGTGACGTCGGCGGGCAGTCCCGCAGCGGCCAGATTGTTCAGCCGGGGACGCTCGATCGACAGGCCGCGATCGGGGCCCGCGCCGATCAGGGCGGCGATCTGGTGCCGCCGCACGGCGATGGACTGGTCGATGGCGGCGAGCGCGGCCTGCGCGGTCGCCACGGTCGCGTCAGCCTGCCGCACGCTGCCGCGCGTTTCGAGGCCATTGCGCTGCCGGTCGGATACCAGCTTCTGGCTGGAGGAGCGGATTTCCAGCGTACGCTGCTGAATGTCGCGCTGATCGTAGAGGCGCGACAGTTCGGCATAGGCGTCCGCGAGGGTGGTGGTCAGCACCAGCTGCGCCTGCCGCGCGTCGATGCGCGCCGCCTCCGCTTGCGAGGTAGCGGCGGCCAGCGCCGCGCGGTTCTTGCCCCACAAGTCAAGGTCGAACGCCAGATCGAGCGCGATCCGGCCCGTGCCGAGCCAGCCCTGCGGCACGAAATCCTTGGGCAGTCCCATATTATAGCTTTGCCGCGTGGCGGCCGCGCTCGCATCCAGATCGGCGGAGGGCAGCAGCGCCGCTCCGGCCTCCCGCGCAGCGGCGGCGGCCTGACGGAAACGCGCGCCAGCGGCCGCCATGTCGGGCGAGGCGCGAAGCCCCTCCTCCATCAACTGGTCAAGCTGGGGATCGCCATAGACTTTCCACCAGCCATCCGCTGGCCAAGAGGACGCGGATTCCTGGCCCAGGCTCTGGCTGGCGGCGACGCTCTGCGCCGAACGCAGTTCGGGCTTTGGTCCAAGATCGGGCGTCGCGGTGCAGGCTGACAGCAACATCGCTGGAAGCAGAAGGGACCCGGCGCGAAGAGGAAAAAGGGGACGACTCACGAACATCAACCGTACCAACCAGTATGAAAATCGCCCTTGCGCCCGATGCAGGAGCTAGTCAACCCAATTGTCATACTATATGGTACGATTTCATGACGGAGCTTGTTTCCCCCCCTGCGATCAGCCGCCGCGAGGCGCGCCGGCGTGACCGGCAGGACGCCATATTGGAAGTGGCGCAGCGCCATTTCCTGGAACATGGCTATGGCGCGACCACCATGTCGGCGATCGCCGCGACGCTCGGCGGATCGAAGGGAACGCTCTGGAACTACTTCCCGAACAAGGAAGAATTATTTTCCGCCGTCCTACGCCGCGCGACGGCCGCCTATCATGCGCGCATCGCCCGAATATTGGACGAGAGCGGCGAACTGGAGCCGACGCTGCGCTGCTTCGCGAGCAATCTGCTGCGGCAGGTGACGATGCCCGAATCGGTCGCGCTACACCGCCTGGCGCTGGTCGAGGCGGGGCGATGGCCGAAGATGGGGGAGATTTTCTTCGATCTCGCGCCACGGCATACCCGCGCCCTGCTGGGCCGTTTCCTGCTGGGGGCGATGGAGAGGGGCCAGTTGCGACACGCCGACCCGGCGCGGGCGGCGCACACGCTGATCACGCTGACGCTGTCGGGTTGCTATCAGAAGATCATCTGGGGGCAGCTGGATAAACCAGCCAGCGAGCAGATGGACGCGGACGTGGCCTTTGCCGTCGATTGCTTCCTGCGCGCCTACGCGCCGGAGCAAGGGGTGCAGCAGACGGGCACAGCCCATTAACCATTTTTTGGCGCTGCGGCTGTATCGCCCGTAAGGGAGGATGATCGCATGCCGTTTTTCAAATCCACGGGCCAGCCGCACGATGAATTTAGCGGCGCACGGCCGCCGCGCCGCCGCAGCCTGCTGCTGATCGAGGAAGACGCGACGGCGCGCGCGGTCATCGCGCGGCGGCTGGCGCATCTGAATTATGACGTGATCCTAGCGGAGGATGGCTTTGCCGCGCTCAACCGCCTGATCGGCCGGACGGTCGACATCATCCTGATCGACATGGGGATCAGGAAGCTGCCCGCCATCGCCGCCATGAAGAAGATCCGCGCGGCTGGCCTCGCCGGAAACGCCAGCTTCGTCATGATCACCGGCACGCAGGACAGCGCGTCCATCGTGGAGGCGCTGAAGGCGGGCGCGGACGACCATATCGCCAAGCCGTTCGACTTTGACGTGCTGGACGCGCAATTGCGCCATCTGTGCGGCCGGGCCGAACAGATCGGCGCGCTGGCCCGCCACAATGCGGAACTGGACGCGCGGATCGCGCGGCGGGCGGTGGAACTGGGCGAGACGCGCGACGCGTTGCGCGAAATGCAGGCCGATCGCGCGCGGCTGGTATCCTCCATACAGGCGCTGCACGAGGAAATCGCGCGGCTGAGCGCGGCGCGCAACTGAACGGAAACGTCAGCGCCGCAGCCAGTGCGTCGCGACGAACCAGCCGCTGATCGCCACCGCCATCAGCGCACATACGCCCACCACGCCCCAAAAGGCCCATGGCTCATGCGCATAGGGGATGCCGTCGACATTCATGCCCAGCAGGCCGGTCAGGAATGTCAGCGGCAGGAACACCAGAGCGACGATGGAGATGATCAGCGCCTGCCGGTTCATCTGTTCGGCGCGCAGGTCCGTCAGTTCTTCATGCGCCAGGGCCGAACGCTCGCGCACCGCCTCCAGCTCCTCCGCCATGCGGGCGCAGCGGTCCGCCGCTTCCTGAAGGTGCAGGCGGTCGTCAGGCTCCAGCCAGACCGTTTCCGCCAGCGATAGCCGCTCCAGCGCCTGCCGCTGCGGCGCGATGAAACGGCGGTAGCTGATCGCCGTAGCGCGAATGCCGGACACCTGACGGCGCACTTCGGCCGCCGTGCTTTCGCCCATGCCGCTTTCAATCTCGTCCAGACTGTCGCCAAGCTCGGCAACTTCGGGATCGAGCGCTTCGGTGATCTGGCGGGATAGCTCCGCGATCAGGTCGCCCGGATCGTGGATTTTCCCGGCCAGCATGCACGCGATCACCGGATCGAGCGCGGCAAGAGGGCGGTAGCTTACGGAGATGACGCGCGCATGTTCGGCCCACAAGCGGATCGACACGAGGGCATCGCCAGTGGGATCGTCCATCGTGCTGAGCCCGCGCAGATTGACGAGCGCCCCTCCCCCCATGATCGTGCAGCGCGGACGGGTTTCCTGAGCGAGCAGGGCGGAAAGCGCGGCCTCCGGCATGTGGTCGCAGCGGGAGGCGACGGCGCGCGCATCCTCTTTCCACCCGTCCGCATGCACCCAGCTGAACGGCGCATCGCCGGTCTGGGCACAGAAAGCGTCCAGGGTGATTTCCCGCGCCCTGATGCCGTCGCTGATGAAGA
>NZ_ATHO01000091.1 GCF_000445065.1 Sphingobium quisquiliarum P25
CGCAAGCATGGCGCGCGCCGCGCTGGCCCCGCTGGCGAGCGCGATGGCGATGCCGTCCCCCGCCAGGGAGGCGATGACGGCGGCCTGATCGCCGATGCGGAAAATGCCCTCTCCGCTGTTCCGCGCGCGCCAGCCATAGGGCACGCCCGAGACCGCATCGAAGCGGGGCGGCACGGTCCCTTCCATCCGCGCGGCCAGGGCGGGTGCCTGCCGCATCAGGTCCGGCAGCAAGGCCGCGATGCTGCCCGCCTCGTTCAGGCGGTCACGGCTCACCGACAGGCAAAGATTGGCCGACCCATCCTCCTGCATCAGCAGCCCGGCATAGCCATCATCGAACAGGTGCAATTCCACCACGTCCGCCAGTCCATCGAGACGCTGCGAGGATGGCAGCGACGCCCGCAGCCCGGCCGAGGAGTGCGCGAACCGGCGGGCAAGGCCACGCATCTCATGCTTGCCCGTCGCCAGGAAAATGGCATTTGCCGCGATCGTATCGCCATCGTCCAGCCGAACGCTACGGGCGAGAGGGTCGATCGCACGGGCCGCCCGGCCGAGCGTCACGTCCGCGCCCGCCGCCCGCGCCGCATCCAGCAGCGCCCGGTCCAACATCTTGCGTGAAAGCCCGGCGGCGAGCGCGGGCAGTTCCGCTTCGACCACCCGCTCCGCCGTCACCAGCCGGAAGCGGGAGATGGGCCGCGCGCCCAGCGCCCAAGGGTCGATGCCCAGCGCCTCCAGCGCCCGCAATGCGTCCCAGCCCAGAAATCCGCCGCACACGCACCCCGCTGGCAGCTTGTGCCGTTCGATCAGCTTCGGCCTCATCCCGGCCATCGCCAGGGTGATCGCGGCCGCCGATCCTGCCGGGCCGCCCCCGATGATCAGCGCTGGGACGGTCATCACTCCGCCGCCGTGAAGCGGAAACCCTCCGCCGCTACGCCGGGGCCGAAGGCCAGCGCGACGCCACTGCCGCGCCGCTGCTGCTGGAGCAGTTCGGCCAGAATGAACATCAGCGTCGCCGACGACATATTGCCATAGCGGGCGAGGACGGAACGGGAGGCGGAGAGCGCATCGCTGTCCAGGCCCAGTCCATGTTCCACCGCATCCAATATCGACCGCCCGCCCGCATGCACCGCCCACTGGCCGATGTCCGCCGGATCGTCCGATCCCCACAGGCGGTTGCGGATGCCGCCATCCTTGAGCGCTGACTGGATGCGTCCGGGCACTTCGCCGGACAGGTGCATCAGGAAACCGCTGTCCCCCACATTCCAGCGGATCAGGCCGCTGGAGCCGGGCAGCGTCAGGGCGAAGGGCTGGCGCAGCCTGATCCCCTCATTGCGCGCCGTGACGAGCGCCGCCGCCGCACCATCGCCGAATTGCAGCATCATCAGCAGCCGGTCGACCTGCTGTTCGGGTTGAAGATGGAGCGAGGAAAGTTCGACCGTGACCACCAGCACCCGCGCCGCCGGTTCGGATCGAACGATATGGCGGGCGGTGCGCAGCGCGGCGACCGCGGCATAGCAGCCCATGAAGCCGACCAGCGTGCGTTCGACATCTTCCAGCCCCAGCGCCGCCGCGATGACCTGATCCACGCCCGGCGCGATGAAGCCGGTGCAGCTGGCCACGACAAGATGGGTCACACCATCGACCCGCGCCTGCCCACGCAGCCCATCGATCGCGCGTAGCGCCAACGCTGGCGCATATTCGCCGTACAGCGCCATCCGCTCTGCCGTGGACGGCATGCCATTCGCGTAGAACCCGCCGCGATCGACCGGCGACCCGCCACCCGGCGCGGCCGGCAGCACCGACCAGCGATGCGCAATGCCGCTGCGCTCGGCCATGCGCGTGAACAACTGCCGCGCGCGATCATCCTCGATCCGCCCGGCCGCCCAATGGATGAAGGGGAGATGCACGTCCTGATCAGGAACCGCGCAACCGATTGCGTTTATGCAGGCGGTCGTCTCTGTCATGGGCGTCTACTTATTCCGGCGAAAGAACTGGAACGCCGGTGGGCCAGCAGATGATCCTATGGCAGGTGCGCGCTGGTGAAAAGCGGTGCGTTGCGCCCCTTAAATGCAACTTTTCGTGCTGAGCAGTGGCTGCTCAGGACGAACATCGATCATTCAGCTTTCCCGCAGCACGCTCCAGAACTCCTATGGATGTTCGGCAGGAGCGAAGACGTGCTCCTGCCTGCGCCCGCCTTCAACAAGCACCAGAGATTATTCCGCGGCGATCGCCTTGGCCGGGCGGAAATGCGGGATGACCTTTTCGCCGATGTTGCGGATCGTCTCCATGATGACCTCATGCGGGATGCCGCCCATCTGGAACATGAACAATATCTCGTCAGCCCCCGCGTCGAACAGGCGCGTGACATAGCGGATGCAATCGTCCGGAGTGCCATAGGCGTCCTGCGCCACTTCGAAGCTTTCAGTATGGTGGCGGCCGACCTCGATCTTCTCTTCGGAAAGCCAGGCTACCGTTTCTTCCTTGTGCCGCTGGAGCGCGGCTTCCTGCTCGCTGGCGTCCAGATCCTCGACCGACGGCTTGGGGCCGCCCGAATACCAGTAGCCCAGCGATTCCACGAAGAAACGTTGTCCGCGCAGGCCGATGCGCCGGGCTTTTTCCCGATCGTCCAGCACGATGGCGGGGCATAGCGCTGCCAGATGCGGCTGCGGGCGGTATCCGACCTGATCCTCCGGCTTCCGATTGGCATAGGCCTCGCGGTAGATGGCGTTCTTGTCGGCGATATCGTCCGGTCCGGCAAAGCCCAGCACCAGCGCGCCCAGGCCACGCGACCCGGCGGTGATCAGCGAATCCGCGCGGGTGCAGGCCATGTAGAGTTGCGGATGCGGGTCCTGCTTGGGGCTGGGGTGGATCGGCCGGTGCGGGATCTTCACATAGGTCCCGTCATGTTCGATCTCGCCCTGCTTCAATATCTTGGGGATGAGGTACATGCTCTCATCGACCATCGGCTGAAGCTCCGAAAGCTGGTAGCCGAAGGTGCCCGCTTCCTGCTGCGTCCCGCCCTTGCCCATGCCGAAATGCACGCGGCCGTTTGACAATATGTCGAGCGTGGCGATCCGCTCGGCGACCTTGACCGGATGGTTCATCGCGGGCGGCAGGCACACGACGCCATGGCCGATGCCGATGCGCGTGGTACGCCCGGCAAGGTAGGCCAGGAACGTTTCCGGCGCGGACATATGCGCATATTGGGTCAGCGCCGTATGTTCGACCGCCCAGATGACGTCGAAGCCCATTTCCTCCGCCAGCAGCGACTGCTCGACGATTTCGTGGAACACGCGCTGTTCATTTTCGCGCGATGTGTCCGCCATCTGCGCTTCATAAATGATCGAAAACCGCATCAACCTCTCCCATTGCCGGTTTAGCGGCGCAGGCTATGGCGGGCGCGGGCCGCCCGCATCGTCCAAATGGATCAGAGGTCGAAGTCGCTGCCGGTGGTGCGCAGCAGGTGGATGAGTTGCCCCTGCCGGTGCGTTCCCGTCTTGGCGAAGATGGCGCGCAGGTGCGAGCGGGCGGTGTTGTGGGCGATGTCGAGAATGCGGGCGGCATCGACCAGCGCGGCGCCCTGGGCAAGCTGGACCGCAAGCGCCGCTTCCGCCGGGGTGAGCTGGAAACGGTCGCGCAGCGACTCCGCATCGGGCCCTTCGGCGCGGGCGGGGTCGGACAGGAACAGCGCGACATGCGCGCCGTCGCCATAAACTGCGGAGGGCAGGGCGCGCGCCACCCCGCGCAGGGGCGGGTCATCGGGTGCGGGAATTTCGAAGCGCACATCTT
>NZ_ATHO01000092.1 GCF_000445065.1 Sphingobium quisquiliarum P25
GCCGCCGTGCCTGCCGCGGGCACCATCCGCAGCGTCGCCGTGACGGGTCAGCAGCGGCTGGAGCCCGACACGGTCCTGTCCTACACCAAGCTGCGCGTGGGTCAGCCCTATACGCAGGAAACGCTCGATCAGGCGTTGCGCGACCTGTATGAGACGGAACTGTTCGCCGACGTGCAGATCCGCAACGACAATGGCGCATTGACCATCGAGGTCCGGGAAAATCCGGTCATCAACCGCATCGTGCTGGAAGGCAACAAGCGGTTGAAGGAAGACAAGATCCGTCCTGAGATCAAGCTCGCCCCGCGCCAGATCTATACCCGGTCGAAGGTGCGCGCGGACGTGGCCCGCATCATCGAACTCTATCGCCGCCAGGGCCGCTTCGCCGCCACGGTCGAGCCGAAGATGGTGCAACTCGACCAGAACCGCGTCGATATCGTCTTCGAGATTTCCGAAGGGCCCAAGTCCAAGGTCCGGCAGATCAACATCATCGGCAACGACAAGTTCAGCGACGGCGAACTGCGCAGCCAGATGGTGACCAAGCAGTCGCGCTGGTTCCGCATCTTCTCCTCCGGCACCAGCTATGACCCGGATCGCCTGGCCTATGACCAGCAGAAGCTGCGGCAATTCTACCTGACCGAAGGCTATGCCGACTTCCGCGTCATTTCAGCCGTGGCGGAACTGACGCCCGACAAGCAGGACTTCATCATCACCTATGTGGTTGAGGAAGGGGACCGCTACAAATTCGGCGACGTGAAGGTGGAAAGCGACATTCGCGACCTGTCGGGCGCGACGCTGACCAAGACGCTGCCGATGAAGAAGGGCGACTGGTACAACGCCAAGCAGGTTGAGGACACGGTCGATACGCTGAGCGAGACGGCGGGCCTGTTCGGCTATGCCTTTGCGGACGTGCAGCCGGACTTCAACCGCGACAAGGACAGCCTGACGATGGGGATCAATTTCCGCATCGGCAATGCGCCCCGTGTCTATGTCGAGCGGGTCGACGTCAACGGCAACACGCTGACGCAGGACAAGGTCGTGCGCCGCGAGTTCCGCCTGGCGGAAGGCGACGCCTTCAACAGCTTCCTGGTCAAGCGGTCGCGCGACCGCATCAACTCGCTCGGCTTCTTCCAGGAAAAGCTGGAGATCGAGCAGAAGCCGGGTTCCGCGCCAGACCGCATCGTGCTGGAAACCAATGTGCAGGAAAAATCGACGGGCGAACTGTCGCTTTCGGCCGGTTTCTCCTCGCTTGAGCGGTTTATCGTCGCGGCGTCGATCACCCAGCGCAACTTCCGCGGCAAGGGCCAGGAACTGCGCGCCAGCGTCAATTATTCCAGCTATTCCAAGTCCGTCGAACTGGGCTTCACCGAACCCTATTTCATGGACAAGAATATCGCGCTGGGCGGCGACATCTACCGCCGCGACCTCAACAGCTTCCGCTATCTCGGCAATTCCAACGATCGCGACACGACCTACAAGCAGACGACGACAGGCTTCCAGATCCGCGCTGGCGTGCCGATCACGGAATATATGTCGCTCGCCCTGCGCTACAGCCTCAATCTGGACGATGTGAGTCTGGACGAGGACACTTATTATACCAATGGCGTCTGCGACCCGATCCTCGCGGGGCGCTATCTGTGCGACGCCATCGGCAAGCGGACGACATCCTCGCTCGGCTATTCGCTGATCTACGACAATCGCGATAACCGTATCCGGGCGACGCGCGGTCATAATATCGTGCTGAGCCAGGATTTCGCCGGGCTGGGCGGCAGCGTCAAATATGTCCGCACGCGGCTTAACGGGGCCAAATATTGGCCCTTGGGCGGCGGCTTCATCTTCTCGCTGTCGGCGGAAGGCGGATATATCCATTCGCTGGAAGGCGAGCGGCGGGATGCAAGCGGCGAACTGGTGGACAAGATCCGGCTGACCGACCGCTTCTTCCTGGGCAACCCGCAGATTCGCGGCTTTGACATTCGCGGCATTGGTCCGCGCGTGAAGCGCTATTATCTGGTGGCTGATCCCAATAGCCCGACCGGATTTTCGCGGAATTCGGGCGACAATAATGTCCGTGACGACGCTCTGGGCGGCAAAGTCTATTATCTTGCGCGTGCGGAAGTCGAAATTCCGCTGGGCTCAGGCGCGCGAGAAATGGGCCTGCGTCCCTCCATCTTCGTGGATGCCGGCGCTGTCGGCGGACTGCGTGATCCGCAGCCGACCAACTTCCCCGGCTATTGCTCCATCACGCCGCAGACGGGCACCACCGGTTCGGCCAGCACTGTACGTGCCGCTTCGCTGGGCACCTGCAATGCGCCACCTGCGGGCTTCGATGCTGCCTATCTCGACGGCACGGGCTTCGAGGAAGTGTATCTCGGCGACACGCTCAAGCCGCGCGTCTCCGTGGGCTTCGGCGTCAACTGGAACTCGCCGTTCGGGCCGTTCCGCATCGACATCGCCAAGGCCCTGCTCAAGGAACCAGGGGACGACACTCAGCTCATCAGCTTCAACGTAGGGACTCAATTCTAATGAACATGATCCTCAAGGCGGCGGCTCTCGCCTTCGCCCCCATGACTGCCATCGCACTTGCCAGCGCGCCTGCGGCCGCTCAGTCGAAGAACGGCATCGCCGTGGTCGACATCCAGCGCGCCGTCGCCACCAGCTCGGCCTATACGACCGCCCGCTCGCAGATCCAGACGACCTACAAGGCGCAGATCGACAGCTTCAACGCGCGCAAGAACGCCATCGACGCGGACCTGCGTTCGAAGGGCACGGCGCTGGAAGCGGCGATGAAGGCTGCGGGCAACAAGCCCACCCCGGCGATCCAGACCCAGTATGAAGCCTATCAGAAGGCTGGCCAGAACGGTCAGGCCGAACTGCAACGCCTGGGCCAGCCGATCGCTCTGGCCAACGCTTATGTCGAGGAACAGATTTCGGCCAAGCTGTCGGACGCGCTGAAATCCGCCATGACCAAGGCCAAGGTCGACCTGATCCTCTCCCCCGACGCGACGGTTTCCTATCAGCCGGGCGTTGACATCACGCAGCAGGTGGTGACGGAACTGAACGCGCTGGTGCCCAGCGTCGGCATCACGCCGCCTGCTGGCTGGCAGCCGGGCGGCGCCCGTGGTCAGGCGCCGACGCCTGCCGCGGC
>NZ_ATHO01000093.1 GCF_000445065.1 Sphingobium quisquiliarum P25
GCGACAGCCTACCTCTGACTGCCGCCAATCTTTGCAACAGAGCCCGAATTCGCACATCATGCGGCGATTTTCATGCGATGGCTCATCGATGGCGATTCGCTCGATCCAGGCGAGGATACCTTCGCGATCCCCCACCGCGACCGCCGTCTCCAGCGTCTCTTCCTCGAGCCATTCAGCAAGGTCGGCTTCGCAGATGGCGGCAATGATCGCCTCCTTGTTGGCAAAGTCCCGATAGATCTGCCCCACCGCGATGCCGGATGAACTGGCGATTTGGGCCATCCCGGTCTGATGGAATCCGCGTTTGACGAAGAGATCGCGGGTCGTGGCCAATATATGCTGCCGCCGCGCCGCAGAGCGGGGTCCCCGCACTCTTGCGACCGAATTGTTTTTTGCCACCATACCTCCCTAGTGGATTGATCGGAACGAATGGGTAGTGTGCGTGAAGTTCTGCAAAATCGCTTGAGGAGCGAGGCGGTCATGGCAGGCTGGTGATGTTCAACGTCACCGAGGAGACCCGCCATGACCAGGACCGAGATTAAGCCTGCTGTATCCGCTGTCAAAGAGTTGCTGGCGCAGGAGCCGGATGCGCTTCGCGAGATTGTGCGCAGCGTGATGCAGGCGATGCTGGAAGCCGAGATGGACGAGGCGCTGGGCGCGGGCAAGAGCGAGCGCAGCGATGCGCGGCTCGGCTACCGTTCGGGGCATTACCCGCGCACGCTGGTGACGCGGGTCGGCAAGCTGGAGCTGCGGGTGCCGCAGGACCGTGCCGGGCGCTTCTCGACCGAGCTGTTCGAGCGCTACCAGCGGTCGGAGCAGGCGCTGGTGGCGACGCTGGCCGAGATGTATGTCCAGGGCGTTTCGACGCGCAAGGTCAAGGCGATCACCGAAGAGCTGTGCGGCCATGCCTTCTCGGCCTCGACGATCTCGGCGATCAACAAGAAGCTCGATGGCAGCCTGGCGGCCTTTGCCCAGCGCCGCCTCGACGAGCCGTTCCCTTATCTGATCCTTGATGCCCGCTACGAGAAAGTGCGCGAAGGCGGCGTGGTTGGAAGCCAGGCGGTGCTGATCGCGATCGGCATCGACTGGGACGGCAGGCGGCAGATACTGGCCGTGGAGATGGCCAATCGCGAGAGCGCCACGTCATGGAAGGACTTCCTGCTGCGCCTGCGTGACCGGGGCCTGCATGGCACCGAGTTCGTCGTCGCCGACGATCATGCCGGCCTGCGCGCGGCGATCCGCGAGGTGCTGACCGGCGCCGCATACCAGCGCTGCTACGTGCACTTCCTGAGGAACGCGCTCGATCACTTGCCAAGGAAGGCCGACGACGACTGCCTGCAGGAACTGCGCTGGCTCTACGACCGGCGCAACCTCGCCGAGGCCCGCGCCGATCTCGCCCAGTGGCTCGCCCGATGGAGCGCCAAATATCCCAGGCTCACCGACTGGGCCGAGGAGACGATCGAGGAGACCTTCTCCTTCTACCGGCTGCCACGCAGGCATCACAAGCACATGAAAAGCACCAACATGCTCGAACGCTTCAATGAGGAAATCCGGCGGCGAACCTATGTCGTGCGGATATTCCCCAACGCCCCCAGCTGCCTGCGCCTGGTCCGCGCACTCGCCGTCGAAACCCACGAAAACTGGCTCGAAGCCAACCGCTACCTCAATATGGACGAACTGCGCGAGCAGAAGAAAACCGAACTACGCAAAGCCGCATGACCAGCACCATGACCGCCAATTTGCAGAACTTGACGCACACAACCTGGTTGGCTAGCGTGTTTGCCGCCGGAGCTGTGCTTCGCCGTTGGTGATCCGAATACGGACGGTGCTTCCAGCAGATAAAAGACAATCGAGGGGATGATTCATGAAGGCTTATCTTTACTGTGGCGTCGCTGGCCTCCTGCTCGCGGGCGAAGGTTCCGCTTTGGCGCAAGGCGCACCGGCATCGGCGCCCGGGCCGAACGCTGCGACTGCGCAGGGCGCGAACGAGATCGTGGTTACGGCGAATAAGCGCGAGGAAAAACTCAACAATGTCGGCCTGTCGATCACGGCGCTGTCCGGTGATGCGCTGGCGGAGCGTAAGATAACCTCGCTTCAGGACGTCGCGTCCGCCATTCCTGGTCTTGCCTACGCGCAAAGCGCCACCAACACGCCGATCCTCACATTGCGTGGCGTAGGCTTCAACGAAAGCTCGCTCGGCGTCTACCCGGCGGTCAGCGTCTACGTCGACCAGGCACCTCTTCCGTTTCCGGTCCTGGCAAGCCATTCAGCGTTCGATCTTCAGCGGATCGAGGTCCTGAAAGGCCCGCAGGGAACCTTGTTCGGCCAGAACTCGACCGGCGGTGCGATCAACTATATCGCAGCCAAACCGACCCGCACCTTCACCGCGGGCGGCGACATCAGCTACGGCCGCTTCAACGAAATTGACGGCGATGCCTATCTGAGCGGCCCGATCACCGAGAACCTGCGCGCTCGCATAGCTGTTAGCGGCACGCACACCGATGACTGGCAGCGCAGCAGCAGTCGCCCCTACGACACAAACGGAAAGGTCTCCTACATCACCGGGCGCGCCATTGTCGATTGGGATGCGTCGGACAGCGTGCGGTTCTCGCTCAGCCTGAATGCGTGGCGCGATACATCGGATCCGCAAGCCTCCCAATACATCGCACTTCGCGGCCAGAACCCGTTCGTGCAGCAATCGTCGATCGATTATCCGTTCTCGCCACAAAATCCTCGGGCGGCCGACTGGTCGACGGGTATCAGTACGCCTCGCAGCGACCGCAAATTCTACCAGCCCGCGCTCCGCGCGGACATCGATCTCACCGACGCGATCACCCTGACGTCGCTGACCTCTTACGGCCACTACACCCAGCGGCAGACGACCGATGGTGATGGCATGGCGCTTGCGCAAGGCGATCTGGTCAGGGATGATGGCCGGATCACCACCTTCAACCAGGAAGTGCGCCTTGCCAACTCGAGCAAGTCGGCGTTCCGATGGGTCCTCGGCGCCAACTACGAGCGCAGCCGCACTTACGAGAACCAGTTCCTCAACTTCGCAGATTCGTCCCAGAACAATGCCGGTGCTAATTTCATCGATGCGGGGGGCGTATACAATCGCCAACGGATCAGGAACTATGCAATCTTTGGGAACGCTGAATATGACCTGACGTCCAGACTGACGCTGAAAGGCGCAGTTCGGTATACCAACAGCCACAATCACGCGCTGACATGTACCTATGACGGTGGCGACGGACGGGTGGCGCAACTCCTCAACCTGCTGGGAAGCCTTCTCGGGACCGTGCCGTTCACGCCGATCGGCATCAATGACTGCTACGCGCTCAACCAGAACAACGTCCCGGGGACGCCCTATATCGGCCAGCTAAACCAGCACAACGTGTCCTGGCGGGCCGGCGTGGACTATCATGTCGGGCCCACCTCGTTGCTGTATGCGAACGTGTCTCGCGGGTATAAGGCGGGCAGCTTCCCGGTACTCGCTACCGCAAGCCAGTCCTCGCTGAACCCGGTGACACAGGAGCAACTCACTGCCTACGAGGCGGGCGCGAAGTTGGGTCTCTGGGATCGAAAGGTGCAGCTCAACCTGGCCGGCTTCTATTATGATTATCGTAACAAGCAGGTGCGCGGAAAGATCAACGATCCGTTGTTTTCCGTGCTCGACCTCTTGGTCAATGTTCCGAAATCGCGCGTCCTGGGTTTCGATGGAGACGTGACGATCAACCCGTTGCCGGGCCTTAGCCTCACAGGATCCCTCACCTATCTCGATAGCAAGGTCCAACGCTATTCGGGTTACAACGCGATCGGAGAGGTCAACAATTTCGCGGGCGACCGGCTGCCCTTCACGTCGAAGTGGAATATCGGCCTCAATGCCGACTACAAGGCCCGCCTCGACAATGGCGGAGCGCCCTTCATCGGAATTACGATGAATGCGCGATCATCTCAGGACGCGGTGATCGGCGGCGACCGCATCGTCATCCCACCATCGCCGGTGAACAAGGTGCTTCCAGGCTTGATCCATCCCTTCGAGATGAAGGGCTACGCCACGTTCGACGCGCGGGTGGGATATGAGGCGCCGGATGGGCGCTGGACCGTGTCCCTCTGGGGCAAGAATATCTTCAACAAATATTACTTCACAAGCGTGATCACCTTCAACGACTCGATTTCGCGGTTTGCTGCTCGGCCAGCGACCTATGGAGTCACGCTTGGCTTCAAGTTCGATTGACGTGCGCCTGGCATGGGCGCCGAAGGAAGGGGCACAGCCACCACGGCCCCTCAACGTCGTCGGCCTGGGACTCTTCAGGCCGGCAGACCCCAGGCCTCAAACCTGCGGGCGCCTAGGAGTATTAGATGGCCGATTCCGTTGATCCGTCGCCGAGCCCCTATAGATATGTCTGGGCCTGCGCCTGGGGTGGCCCGATCTTTCTTGCGGCCTCTCTATTGTTCTGGGGTCTGCTCGCCCGGAACATTCCGCCCTTTACGCCGAACGTCGACGCTCAATTGATCGCCGATCATTTCCGCCAGCACAAGAATGCTATCAGGACCGGCATGGTGTTGACGATGGCGTTCTCCGTCTTCTATTTTGTTTGGGGGGTGGCGATAAGCAAGGTCATGCGCGCGGTCGAGCGCGATAACGACGTCCTCTCCACGCTTCAGCTCGGCGGGGCACTTTTCACAACGCTGATCACGTTGCTTCCGGCCTGGATATGGCTTGGAGCAGCCTATCGCCCGGAGGCCCTCTCGCCGATTATCTTGCAGCTTCTGTACGACATCGGCTGGCTCCTGTTTGTGGTAGCCTACTCTCTCACGAGCGTTCAGGCGGTCGCGGTCGGAATCTGCTTTCTGGCCGATCGCCGACCTACGCCGTTGATTCCCAATTGGTTGGGTTGGTTCTCGATCTGGGCCGGAACGATGCTCGCGATCGAGACGGTAATGCCATTCTTCCCGTCAGGACCGTTCTCGCGCAGTGGCATCCTCAACTTCTGGATCGAGTTTTCAATCTTCTTCACCTTCATTTTCTTGCTTTCGGTCTACATTTTGAGGGCGATAGCCCGGCTGGAGCGTGAGCATCGCGCGGGCGACGACCGTGGATAGTGGTGGGTCGTCTTGCTCCGCGAGCCGCGCCGAAACGGAGGAAGATGCTCGCGCCAAACCACTCGGTATCTGGACGTTCGTTGTGGCCGATTGCGCAAGCTTCGCCGTCCTGTTCCTGGTGTTCATGACTGAGCGTTCTCAGCAGCGGACCCTTTTTTCGGCCTCCGCAGCGCAACTGGATGTCCCGCTTGGCCTCGCCAATACCCTTATCCTCTTGACAAGCGGCTGGTTGGTGGCGCGGGCGACCGCTTCGGCAGAGGCTGGCGATAGGGACGCGGTGGTTCGCCATCTCGGGTTGGCACTTGCATCCGGCGCTGCTTTCGGCCTCGTCAAGATCGTTGAATATTGGCGGAAGATATCTACGGGAACGACGCCTCTCACCAACGACTTCTTCAGCTATTATTTCGTGCTGACCGGTCTTCATTTCCTACATTATCTGGCCGGGATCGGCGTGCTTATCCTTCTGCTCTCGAAGGCGCGCCGGCAGGGCACTGCGATCGACCAGAACTTCCTGCGATTTCTCGGGAGCGGCGCAATCTATTGGCACCTGGTGGACCTGTTATGGATATTCCTGTTTCCCATGCTTTATCTTCAAGGCCGGTGAACCACCGGCTCCGCCGCTCAAAATTGGATCTGGCGTGGTCGACGCTGGTCATTTTGGCGGTCGCTGGCGTCGCATTGGCTTATCGCGAACAATCGATCCGCGTCGGTATCGCCGTCGCAATGGGGATTGCCTGGATCAAAGCCATGCTGATCCTTGAACTATATATGGAGGTGTGCCTCGCGCCTATTGTAGTACGGGCGCTCCTGATGATCTGGGCAGCATGTTGCGTCGGAATGATCGTAATACTGCACTAGAATAGCGCCCGCACCATGAACCTGCACCCCTGATTGAGTATTTACCCACGCCCTCTTGCGGCGGGGCGAGAACGCTGATCCATATGAGTTAGGGCCACCCCGATCTCGAGCGCATGAGCCGCGAAGAACTGATCCAGCTGGTGCTGCGTCTTCGGCGGCCAGACAAGACGTCGCGGACATCGTCGAAGCCGCCATCGACCGACCGCAAGGCACGTCGGGACAGCGCGCGACCCGGCGGCGCAAAGCCGGGGCATGAGGGGCATAGCCGGTCTCTGAGTGAGACGTTTGCCCTCACGCACCGCTACCCAAGTGCACGGTCGAGCGACTGATGCGCACCATGCGGCTGGCCGGCATTCGTCGAGGGAAAAAGAGGATCACGACCGTCAGCGATTCCCCAAGGCGCCATGCCCGCTCGACAAAGTCAATCGGGAGTTTCGCGTTGATCGGCCGAACGCCGACCGCAACGGCCGAGCCTCCGAAGGTCTTCCGCCATCAACAGCACATCACAGAGCGGCCTAAGCCAGAAGCTAAACAGGGAAATTACGGAGCCGGCTCAGAGCTCTATCGACTAGGATCGAGCGCACCGCTTCGCCGCGTTTGATCTTTGTCCAGGTGTTGGAGCTTATTCCTAGCCTGTTCATAACTGTTTCCTTGCTCTGATTGGGTAGCAAGGCGTGCAGGCGCGAAATAGTTTCTTGGTCGAGGGCTCTCATGCGGGACGGGTCACGATCCACGTGGGCCGCCGCCTGCAAGGTTGTGGCTTCTCGATCCTCGCGAAAACGAAGGTTGGCTTGCGCCATATCTCCTACCTTGCAACCATCGGGATGAGGGGATTTGGCCTCATCATGGCAGCCACGGGCCGCATTACTTCAGCCGACGGCACTGGCACCGCCATCGCAGGTCAGAACCGTTCCGGTCAGGTAGGTCGACGCGCGGGACGCAAGGAACAGGGCCACGCCTGCAATCTCGTGGGGAGCGCCAAGTCGGCCGAGGGGAATGCCGTCGACCATCGATCCCTCCTGATCAGATAGTACGCCTTTAGTCATCTTGGTCAGAAAGAAGCCCGGCGCGATCGCATTGGCTCTGTTGCAAAAATCGTGAAGCTTGAGCATGCTTGGCGGAGA
>NZ_ATHO01000094.1 GCF_000445065.1 Sphingobium quisquiliarum P25
CCCGGCGGCTCGACGCGCGGGCCAGCGCCTTCATCCGCGCGACCCAGGCGGCGTGACCCGTCGAAACGGACTGGCGCGCGGCGCAAATGCGGCTAGTCTGGCTCTCCAAAGGTAAAAGGAGAGGACCGCATGCTCGTCATGTTCGTAGGCGCCGATCGCACTGAAACCGCCATCAATGCCGCGCAGGTGACCTTCGTCTCGTCAGTCACGGAAGGCACGCGCATCCGCTTTGGCGAAGGACGCAGCGTCACGGTGATCGAACCGATCGGCGAGGTGATGAACAGCCTCAACCAGGCGCTCCGGCCGCACGATTAGGATTTGCCCCGGCTGGATTGATTCAGCCGGGACGGGAGAGGCCCTAGCGTGATTCCGGGGCCTGTGCCCCTGCGCCCCGACACACCCGATCCGTTCGGAGCGTGCGATATGGCATGCCCGGCCGCGCCTATGCCGGGTAGCGGATGTCGATCACCTCATATTCCTTTTCGCCTGCGGGCAGGGTGACGCGGCGCAGGTCGCCGAGCGCCGCCCCCCTTAGCGCGCGGGCGATGGGGGAGCCCCAGCCGATCCGGCCAGCGCTGGCGTCCGCTTCGTCATTGCCGACGATGGTGACGGTGCGATGCTGGTCATCCTCGTCCGCGATGGTGACGGTCGCGCCGAAGAAGACCTTGCTCTTGTCCGGCTGGTGACGCGGGTCGACGACCTTGGCGTCCTTCATCTTCTTCGACAGGCGGCGGAGCTGGCCGTCAATCTCGCGCATCCGCTTGCGGCCGTAGAGATAGTCGCCATTTTCGCTGCGGTCGCCATTGCCCGCCGCCCAACTGACGATCTCGACAATGCGCGGGCGTTCGACGCCCAGCAACTGGTCATATTCCGCCCGCAGCTTCGCAAAACCTTCGGGGGTGATGTAGTTGGGATGGGCGGGGGTCATGCTGCATCTTTTATCCGGGATGGGGGTGCCGGGGCAAATCGGTTCGCCTGGAGGCGGAGGCCGTAGAGTTTCTGGTTCACGCGGAGGCGCGGAGATTTTTGCCTCTGCCCATTCGGCGCTCTCTGCGCCTCTGCGCGAGCAGATCGCAGCATAGCGGTGTGCGGAGTTGGCTGGCCTGGCGGGCTGCCGGAGGGACGAAGTGATTATTCGCGCGGAGGCGCAGAGGGCGCAGAGTTGGGGGAATGAGGGCCTGAAGGCCCTCTTTTAAGAATCTCCGCGTCTCCGCGCCTCCGCGTGAAATAAATAAGCGCAACGTCCTCTCTGCGTCCTCTGCGCCTCCGCACGAACCAAAGATCAGCCCGGCGTCTGCTTGCCCAGATATTTGGACAGCGGCGTGCTGCTCCCCCTGAACCGTGCGCGTTCGGGGTTCATCGCTTCGTAGACGACGGCGTTTTCCAGCACGCGCTGCACATAGTTGCGCGTTTCGAAGATCGGGATCTGCTCGATCCAGCGCAGCATGTCCGCGCCCGGCAGGCGCGGGTCGCCATTGGCGTTGATCCACCGGTTCACGTTGCCCGGCCCCGCATTATAGGCGGCCACCGCCAGCGGATAGCTGCCGCCATAATAGTCGAGCATCCGCTGGAAATAGGACGAGCCCAGCATGATGTTGTAGCTGGTGTCGGTGGTGAGCGAGCCGGGATTATAGCCAAGGCCAAGCTTGCCCGCCTGTTCCCGCGCGGTCCCCGGCATGAGCTGCATCAGGCCGCGCGCGCCCGCATGGCTGACGGCGGCGCGGTCGAACTGGCTTTCCTGCCGCGCGATGGCGTGGACCATGGTCCAGTTATACTGGGCGGAAGGCGGCACCGGCACGCGCGGGAAGGCGCTTTCGCCATAGCCGGTCAGGCCGCTGGACACGGCGCGGCGGCCCACCATCACGCCCATGTCGGGACGGCCGATGCTCTTGGCGAGTTCAGCGGCGAGATAATGGTCGCTGTCGCTGTCGGCATTGTTGGCGATGGCGCGGGCGAATTTGCTCTGGTCTTCCCAATAGCCCATCTGCCCCAGCGCCTTGACCGCGCGGACCACCGAGCGGTTGTTGAAGGCGGCGCGTTCCGCCGCCGACAAGGCGACGCCGCGTTCGGCGACGGCGGGCGCGGGTATCGGGCGGCCGAGCCGTTCCAGCGCGAGCTGGCCGTAGAACTGGTCGGGGAAGACGGACGCCTGCGCGAAATAGCTGTTGGCGTTCGCCGTGTCGCCCGCCGCCAGCGCCGCGCGCCCGGCCCAATAATAGCCCTTGGACTGGGTCTGCGGCGATTTGGCCGCCGTCGCATAGCGGCGGAACATCGCGGCGGCGTCGGCCGGGCGGTTCAGATTGTAGAAGGCGGTGGACCCGGCCAGCCAGGCGAGGCTGGTATAATCGTCGCGCTCCCCGATCGGCCGGTTGCTGACGTCAGTGCCGGGCGCATAGGCGTCATCCACCTTGCTGGCGATGCCGTAGGCGAAGCTCCACTGGCTGTCATTGGCCGCCGCCCTGGCGTGGGTCAGCAGCACCTCATACCATTTTTCCGCATTGCCGGGGCGGAAGGTCAGGGCGGGGCGGTTGGCGAGATATTGCCGCCCGGCGATCCAGTTGCCGGTATTGAGCAGCCATGTCGCCTTGTCCGCGACGAAACCCGCGTCGGTCGCGCCGATCGCTTCGGCCGCCTGCATCCGGGTCGCGGCGTCGGGGGCCTTCTGGCGGAAGGCGATGCGCGCTTCATAGACGGGGCGGCGGGCCGGCGAGACATAGGCGAGCATCCGCTGCGCCCCGGCGATATCGTTGCCCCACAGCAGCATGTCGGCGCGCTGATCATGTTCGATGCTGGTCCAGCCGGAACCGAAAAGGGAAAGCAGCCGCGATTCGTCATCGGGGGAGAGCGTCCCGCCCACCCAGGCGCTGCGCGCCGCCACGCGCGCTTCGTCCATCCGGCCGGTCTGCATCAGCGCCATGGCGTTGCGGGCGTGGCCGGTGGCGGTGCGCGCCGGGAAGCGGGCGAAGAAGGCCGTCACCTGCCGGGGATCGTAGCTGTTGGGATTGATGCTGGTTTCGGCCAGCCTGCGCATCCGGTCCTCGCCCGGCCAGCCGGGGTTCGCCATGATGAAGCTGGCATAGGAGGAAAAGCCCAGGCCGTCGCTCTGTTGCAGGGCGCGCCACTGGCTGATGGCGGCGGCGACGGACGCGTCTGTGGCGACGCCGATTCGGCCGCTGACCTGATCCCACTGGCTGGACCCGCTGGAAGGGGGCAGCGGCTGCACGACCGCGCCGCGCGGATAGGATGGCTGGGCGGAAGACACGGGCGCTTCCGTTTGGGCGCTGGCGCCAGCGGTGAAAAGTAGCAAGGCAATCAAGGGCATACGAACCAATGCAGTTTCAGGAAAGCGAGCTGACAGCATAGTGGACATCATCGCAATTCCAACCTTATCAGGCCCTGAATGACGCGCTATAGCGCTGCGTCGTCCTTATCTCGACATAATGCCCCGGAATCCCGGTGAATTGAAGGAGTTTGTGCATGTTTTCCGGGTCGATTCCGGCGCTGGTCACGCCGTTTCGCGACGGCACGGTGGATGAAGCGGCCTTTCGCGCGCTCGTCGACTGGCAGATTGCCGAAGGCAGCAGCGCGCTGGTGCCCTGCGGCACGACGGGCGAAAGCGCGACCATGACGGTGGAGGAGCATAATCGCGTCATCGCCATCTGCGTCGACCAGGCGGCGGGGCGCGTCCCGGTGATCGCGGGTTGCGGGTCCAATGACACCCGGATCGCGCTGGAACATATGTATGCGGCGCAGGCGGCGGGCGCGGACGCGGCGCTGGTGGTCGCGCCATATTACAACAAGCCCAATCAGGACGGCGTGTACCAGCATTTCGCCTATCTGGCCCAGCGCTGCGACCTGCCGATCCTGCTCTACAACGTGCCCAGCCGCACCATCACCGACATTTCCGTGCCGGTCATCCACCGGCTGGCGGAGGAATATCAGACGATCGCGGGGATCAAGGACGCCACCGGAAATCTGGGGCGGGTCACCGCGCAGCGCCTCGCCTGCGGGCCGGACTTCTGCCAGTTGTCGGGCAATGACGAAACCGCGCTGGGATTCAATGCGATGGGGGGCACGGGCTGCATCTCCGTCACGGCCAATGTCGCCCCGCGCCTGTGCGCGCAGTTCCAGGCGGCCTGCGCGGCGGGCGACTGGACTGGCGCATTGGCGTTGCAGGATCGTCTTTATCCCCTGCATGACGCCTTGTTCAGCGATTCTTCACCCGGACCCGTCAAATATGCGCTTACCCGCGTGCGGTCCGACATTTCAGGCGATGTCCGCCTGCCCATCACCTGGCCGTCGGAGGCAAGCCGCGCCGCTGTCGACCGCGCGCTGGAGATCGCCGGTCTGGTCTGACCGCCTGGGCGCACTATATGGTGAAGTGAGTTAGTTAATCCGATATGGCCCGCCCCCGTCCCGAAACCTTCGACAAGAAGAAGATCGTCGCCGAGAACCGGCGCGCGCGCTTCGAATATTTCCTTGAGGATGTGTTCGAGGCGGGCATCGCCCTGCAAGGGACGGAAGTGAAGTCGCTCCGTTTCGGCGAGGGCAATATCGCGGAAAGCTATGCCGAGGTGAAGGGCGAGCAGGTGTGGCTGGTCAACAGCAACATCCCCGAATTCAGCCACGGCAACCGCTACAACCACGAGCCCAAGCGGCCCCGCAAGCTGTTGCTGCACGAGCGGGAGATCGCGCGCATGCACGGCGCGGTGGAGCGCAAGGGCATGACGCTGGTGCCGCTGTCCATCTATTTCAACAGCCGGGGCAAGGCGAAGGTCGAACTGGCGCTGGCCAGGGGCAAGAAGACCCATGACAAGCGCGACACCATCAAGGAACGCGACTGGAAGCGCGACCAGCAGCGCATCATGAAGGCGCATCGCGGATGAGCAACCGGCTGACCCGATGGTGGCATGCCAATGCGCCGACACGCGAATCGCTGGAGGGCAACCGCTTCCTGGCGCCCGTCGCGCACCGGGTGCTGGAACCATCGCTATGGCGCTTCACCCGGCGGTCGGTGCCGCGCGGCGTGGCGCTGGGCCTGCTGGTCGGCATATTCCTGCTGATCCCCGGCGTTCAGATTGCGGGGGCGGCTCTGCTGGCGCTGCCCTTTCGCGCCAATATTCCCATCGCCGCGGCCATGACCTTCCTGTCCAATCCCGCGACGACGCCGCTGTTCCTGATGGCGTCGGTCTATATCGGCAACTGGATGCTGGGGCGGACGGCGGACGCTTCGGGCTTCATGGCGCTGGTCAATGAACATGCCACCATGCGCCAATGGGTGGCCTGGCTCTTTTCCGAAGCGGCCCCGGCCATGCTGTTCGGACTGGCCATCATCTCCATCGTTTTCGCCGTGGTCGGCTATTTCCTGGCGGACTGGATCTGGCGGCATCGCATGGGCCGGAAATGGCATGCGCGCAAAATGAGGATTGGCAAGTCACCCGAAAGCAGCGCATTGGAAGAAATCGCCCCCGTTTGACGGAGGCGCTGTCCAACGCCGTTTGAGGGGGAACGCCGGTCATGGCCGCGCGGGTGAAAAGGGATGATGAAGCGTGGACCGGCGAACGGCCGTCGCGTTTCGCCCTGCCGCTGCTCCTGCTGGCGGCGATGCTTTCCGCGGCTCTCGTCATCTATGCGGCGGGCGACCGCGCGCTGGCGGCGGGATTTGCCGCGACCGTGCTCGCGCTGGCGGCGCTGCTTAGCTGGCACCGCCGCCTGACCTCCGCTGAAACCGCAGAAGGGGACACCACGCCGGACTGGACCATCGCGCGCGCGGCGGCGGACGCGTCCGGCATGGCGATCGCGGTGACGGATAGGGCCGGGCGGCTGGTATGCGCGAGCGACCGTTTCGGCGAATGGTTTCCCGGCTTCCCTGCCCCGCCCAACGTCACCGCGGATCCCGCCTTGCTGGAAAGCCTGGGCGGGGCGGCGCGGATCGCCTGGCGCGATGGCGAGGGCAGGGTGGAAGGGCTGACCCAGGGCGCGCTGCGGCTGGACGTGGATGTGTGCCGCACGGGGCGGGCGGAGGATTATCTGCTCTGGCGCTTTTCCCCGGTGCGCCAGCCGAGCGCGCTGGACGATGTCCACCGCCTGCTGACCGGAGAGGCTGGCCGCCAGATGGGCGAGGCGGGCGTGATGGCGGTGATGATCGGCGGCGAAGGGCGCATCAGGGCGGCGAACGGCGCATTCCTGCTGCGCGCGGCCGGGCGGATCGACGCCAATATCACCGGGCGCGACTTTGCCACCCATATGCGGGTGGATGACAAGGGGCGGCTGTTCCTGGCGCGCGAGGAGGCGGGGGGACTGCCGCTGCGCCTGTTGCAGGTGCCGCTGCGCCGCATGAGCCAGCCGGGCGGCGCGCAGGGCGGCGGGCAGGACGGGCCGATGCTGCTGCTGCTGATCGACGAGCCTGCGGGCAGCGGCGGGGGCGGCACCATGTCGCTTTCCTATATCGAAACGCTGCTGTCGCTGCTGCCCTTCGGCCTTGCCATGGCGGACAGGGACGGGCGGATATTGTTCCTGAACGGCGCCTTTTCCCGCGCCGCCGGGCTCAAGCGCGGGGAAAAGCCGGTCTATCCGGGCGACCTGGTGATACGGGAGGATCAGGCGGCGGTGGCCGACGCGGTGCGCCGCTTTGCCGTGGGCCCGCAAATGTCGGGCGACATCGCCGTGCGGATGCGCGACCAGCCGGACGAGCCGACCGCGCTCAGCCTGGCAGGCGTGCGGGGCCTGGGCGAGGCGGCGGTGCTGCTCAGCCTCAAGGACAATAGCGAGGAAAGCAAGCTCAAGCGGCAGGTGGCGCAGGCGACGAAGATGCAGGCGATCGGCCAGCTCGCTGGCGGCGTCGCGCATGACTTCAACAATATCCTGACCGCGATCATCGGCCATTGCGACCTGATGCTGATGCGCCACACGCCGGGCGACAGCGACTATGACGACATCCAGCAGATCAAGTCGAACAGCAACCGCGCGGCGGGGCTGACGCGGCAGCTTCTCGCCTTTTCGCGCCAGCAGACGCTGCGGCCGCAGGTGCTGCAACTGCCCGACATCGTCGCTGACGTGTCCAATCTCCTCAAGCGGCTGCTGGGTGAAAGCGTGAAGCTGGAGGTGAGCCATGGCCGCAATCTGGGCGCGGTGCGCGCCGACCCCGGCCAGCTGGAGCAGGTGATCGTGAACCTTGCCGTCAACGCCCGCGACGCCATGCCGGGCGGGGGGACGCTCAACATCCAGACCTATGCCGTGCCCGCCGCCAAGGTGCGCGAGCTGCGGCAGGAAATCCTGCCCGCCGCCGACTATACGGCGCTGCGCGTGTCGGACACCGGCCTTGGCATCCCGCCCGACATATTGTCGAAGATCTTCGAACCCTTCTTCACCACCAAGGAACTGGGCAAGGGCACGGGGCTGGGGCTTTCCACCGTCTACGGCATCGTCAAGCAGTCGGGCGGCTACATCTTCGCCGAATCCGAACTGGGCCGCGGGGCGAGCTTCGTCATCTACCTGCCCGTCTATCAGGGCGCCGACATCGAACAGGCGGCGCAGCCCAAGACGCCGATCCGCCGCAGCGAGACCTGGGGCAGCGGCACGGTGCTGCTGGTCGAGGATGAGGATATGGTCCGCGCCGTCGCCGAACGGGCGCTGTCGCGCCAGGGCTACAAGGTGCTGACCGCGAATGACGGCGAACAGGGGCTGGAGGTGCTGGCGGGCGATGAGAAGATCGACCTGCTGATCTCCGACGTGGTCATGCCCAATATGGACGGCCCGTCCATGGTCGCGCGCGCGCGCCACAGCCATCCCGGCCTGCCGGTGCTGTTCATGTCGGGCTATGCCGAGGAACAACTTCGCAAGTCGATCGATATCGCCAATGTCGCCTTCCTGCCCAAGCCCTTTTCGGTCAGCCAGCTGGCCGAAGCGGCCCGCGACGCGCTGGCGATGGGGACCGGGGTGGAATGAACTTCTTTATCGATCAAGCGATTATACTGTGCACCGCTCCGTTCATCGGATAGCGATGCGTAACGACATAGGGGATCGCACGCATGGCTGACGCAAAAACCATCCTGATCGTTGAGGATGAAGCGATGATCGGCATGATGCTGGAAGATTATCTGGAAACATTGGGCTACGGCCTGCACGCCATCGCCGTGTCCGTGGACGAAGCGTGCGACCATGCGCGCAAGGGCGGGTTCGACGCGGCGCTGGTCGATTGCAACCTGCAAGGGGAAAAAAGCTGGCCGGTCGCCGACATATTGGCGGAAAACGGCATTCCCTTCATCTTCGCGACCGGCGGCATCGCCGACGACGTGCCACAGGGGCATGCGAACCGCCCGACACTGGCCAAGCCCTATACGATCGGGGCTGTCGAACGGGCGCTGGGCAAGGTGTTGTCACCCCAATAGGAAATTTCTTGTTCCTATCTTGTTCTGCGTGAACAAACAGGATACATCGTGCTGGCGCGCCGCGGATTCGGCGCGATCCGCTTGACAGGGGATAGGCCGATGACAGCAATGCTCTCACTTATCGATTCCAAGAAGACAGGAACAATGGACAGACAGAAAGCATTGGAAGCGGCCCTTTCCCAGATCGACCGCGCCTTCGGCAAGGGTTCGGCGATGAAGCTGGGCAGCCGCGAGAAGATCGAGATCGAGGCGATTTCGACAGGCTCGCTAGGGCTCGACATCGCTCTTGGCATTGGCGGCTTGCCGCGCGGGCGCATCATCGAGATTTACGGGCCGGAAAGCTCGGGCAAGACGACGCTGGCGCTCCATGCCATCGCCGAAGCGCAGCGGGGCGGCGGCACCGCGGCCTTCGTGGACGCCGAACATGCGCTCGACCCGGTCTATGCCAAGAAGCTGGGCGTCGACATCGACGAACTGATCGTGTCGCAGCCCGACACGGGCGAACAGGCGCTGGAGATTGTCGACACGCTGGTGCGGTCGAACGCGATCGACGTGCTGGTGGTGGACTCGGTCGCCGCGCTGGTGCCGCGCGCGGAAATCGAAGGCGAGATGGGCGACAGCCATGTCGGCCTTCAGGCGCGGCTCATGAGCCAGGCGCTGCGCAAGCTCACCGGTTCGATCTCGCGCTCGCGCTGCCTCGTCATCTTCATCAACCAGGTCCGCATGAAAATCGGCGTCATGTACGGCAACCCGGAAACGACGACGGGCGGCAACGCGCTCAAATTCTACGCCTCGGTGCGCCTCGACATCCGCCGCACCGGCCAGATCAAGGATCGCGACGATATCGTCGGCAATGCAACCCGCGTGAAGGTGGTGAAGAACAAGGTGGCGCCCCCCTTCAAGCAGGTGGAATTCGACATCATGTATGGCGAAGGCATCTCCAAGATCGGCGAAATCCTAGACCTGGGCGTCAAGGCGGGCGTGGTGGAAAAGTCGGGCGCCTGGTTCTCCTACGATTCCGTGCGCATCGGCCAGGGCCGGGAGAATGCCAAGACCTTCCTCAAGGAAAACCCCGAAATGGCCGACCGCCTGGAACGCGCCATCCGCGGCAAGACCGAGGAAGTCGCCGAAGGAATGATGACCGGCCCAGAACCGGGGGATGACGGCGAGTAAGCATGGGTCAGTGCCGGAGCGATCCGGCACGGCCAGTTGCGTGGGCTGTAATGCTATGTTGAACGGCCTGCCTGCGCAATGCGTGGCGGGCCGTTTTCGTTGGGTGTTTGGTGATAGGGCTGGGATGCGTGGGTAGAGATGGCTGCTCGCGACCATTTGTGGTCGTTTAAATGAGGGGGCAACGTGCTCATAAGCTGCCTTTGCGACTGATCTTCCGTCATGTCAAAACCGCAAGATCGGTGGAGCGCGTCATATCCCGGGCTGCCTATTTGGTGCTGCCACGGAGGACGGGACGATGAAGGCCGCGGTTCATAACTACCATGTCCGGATGCAGCGGGTGCTGGATCATATTGACCGGCATTTGGATGAAGATCTGGATCTCGACACTGCGAGCGGTGTTGCAGCCTTCTCGAAATATCACTTTCACCGGCAGTTCACGGCGACCTTCGGGCTGTCCGTGTATCGCTATATCCAGCTCGCCCGCATGAAGCGCGCTTCGTATCGGCTGGCCTACAGGGACGCGCAGAGCGTTACCGAAATAGCGATGGATGCCGGTTACGACGCCCCCGATGCCTTCGCCCGCGCCTTTCGGCAACGGTTCGGACAATCGCCCTCGTCGTTCAGGAAGTCTCCCGATTGGGAACCGTGGCTTGCGGCCTTCGGGCCTCTCGACAATGCGAGGAGCAAGCTCATGCACAAGACCTACACCCCCGATGATGTGACGATCCGCGACGTAGCTCCGACGCCCGTGGCGATCATGGAGCATCGCGGCGATCCCGCGACTATCGGCTCAACCATCCAGCGGTTCATTGCCTGGCGGAAAGCAAGCGGACTGTCGCCGAAGACAAGCCCAACCTTCAACATCTTCCATTCCGATCCGCGCACGACGCCCCCGAGCGAATATCACATGGACCTGTGCGTCGGCGTGGATCGGTCAATCGAAGCAAACGGGGAACTGATCGAGGCGGGCACAATCCCCGGCGGGCGCTGCGCGGTGCTGCGCGTCGTCGGCAACACCGATAATCTGGAGCCTGCGGCCCTGTATCTTTATCGAGACTGGTTGCCCGCCAGCGGAGAAGAAGCGCGTGACTTCCCGCTCTACTGCCAACGCTTCACCTTCTTTCCGGAGGTGCCGGAGCATGAGGCCGTGGCAGAGTTGTTTCTATCGCTAAAGTAATAGTGGAATGGCGGCTTGTTCATCTCTACATCCCGGAGCTGACAGTCTTCAAACCACCCATCCTCGCCGTCCCCGCCTGCGCGGGGACGACGAGATTCTGAACGGGTCGCACTTGCTACCGGCCCTTTCGCCAAATCCCGCCTGCGCGGAGGCAGGGAGGGGAGCGTGCGCAGCATGCATGGTGGAGGGGAAGTGGGCCGATGTCGCGGATTTCCCCTCCACCGCCTTTGGAGGTTCCCCTCCTCATCTTGCGTTGGGGAGGATTTCAGTGCTGCTATCGGATCGCCATTTGCCCTACCATATCTTCAACCTCTCTGGGTTGCGCCGCTATCCCCTTCTCCATAAGGGCGGCAAAGTCTCCCCGGATGAAGGAGCGCCCTTCCGCTCCCAACCGCATTGACAGCCGCTGCCATAGTTCCGAAAAGAACATAAAGTGAACATGCTATGGCTGAGTCGATCAGGTCCCTTGCTGCCCTCAAGCGGCGCATCGCATCGCTGGAAAGCGTTCCGGCGGCGCGAGGCCGTGCGCGGGTGGCGACGGGGCATGGGGCTGTGGATGCGGCGCTGGGTGGCGGCTTGCCCACGGGGCGGGTGCATGAACTGTTCGGCGATGTGGAGGAGGAAGGTGCGGTGGCCGGGCTGGCGCTGGGCCTGACGCAACTTCTGGCGAAAGGGGTAGCGCCGCTGCTCTGGCTGCGGACGGAGGCGGGGCAGCGGGCAGGGGGACGGCTCTATGGGCCGGGCCTGGCGGCGATGGGGCTTGATCCCGCGCGGCTGCTGGTCGGCGTGATGAAGGATGAGGCGATGCTGCTGCGGGCGTCGGTGGATGCGCTGCGCTGTCCGGGGCTGGGCGCGCTGGTCATCGAATTGCGCGGGCGGGCGCCGCTGATGGACCTGACGGCCAGCCGCCGCCTGGCGCTGGCGGCGGAAGAATCGGGGGTGACCGCGCTGCTGCTGCGGATCGGCGGCGATCCCGTGCCCAGCGCGGCGGAGACGCGGTGGCGCGTGGCGGCCGCGCCGTCGCTGCCCCTGCCGGGCAATGCGCCGGGCATGAGCGCCTTTTCGCTGCACCTGCTGCGCCGCCGTTCGGGGCCGGACGGCATGACATGGCGGCTGGCGTGGAACAGCGCGCGGGGAGATTTTGGAGAAGAGTGCGATGAACGCCATGAGCATGGACAGGGAAGCGGAGGACGCGCTGAGGAGGCGGCGTTATCTGGCGCTGTGGTTCCCCTTCCTGCCGGTCGACCGGCTGCGGATCGCGCGGCCTGACCTGTGGCAGGCGCGGGACGCGGGCGGGCCGGTCGCCATAGTGGAGCCGGTTCGCGGGGCCATGCGCCTTGTCACGCCGGATGCCGATGCGCTGGCGCTGGGCCTGAATGCGGGCATGACATTGGCGGACGCGCGGGCGCAGGAGCCTGGGCTCGTCAGCTTTGAGGCCGATCCCCATGCCGATCAGGACTGGCTGGAGCGGCTGTGCGACGGCTGCGCGCGCTATACCCCGGCCGCCGCGATCGACCCTCCGCACGGGCTGATGCTGGACATTACCGGCTGCGCGCATCTGTGGGGCGGGGAGGAGGCGCTGGCGCGCGCGGCGGCGGACAGGTTCGAACGGCACGGCATGGCGGTGCGCCACGCCATTGCGGGGACGCCGGAGGGCGCCCATGCGCTATGCCGCTTTTCCGCCGGGCCAGCACCCGATGAGGAGGCCGCCCTGCGCCGCCTGCCGGTCGAGG